>CAVAAS010000003.1:0-154884 GCA_963586715.1 Barnesiella intestinihominis | reverse complement strand
GAGATCCAGTTGAATATCAAGCGACTGATGGATATTGGTTGCTATCGTGGAGTTCGTCATCGTAATGGTCTTCCTGTTCGTGGTCAAAGTACTAAGAACAATGCCCGTACTCGTAAGGGTAAGAAGAAGACTGTTGCAAACAAGAAAAAGGCTACTAAATAATAATTAGAGTTATGGCAAAGAAAACAGTCGCAAAGAAAAGAAATGTTAAGGTTGACGCTTTAGGACAGTTACATGTTCATAGCTCCTTTAACAACATTATTGTGTCATTGGCCAACAGCGAGGGACAGGTTATTTCTTGGTCTTCTGCGGGTAAGATGGGCTTCCGCGGTTCGAAGAAAAACACTCCTTATGCAGCTCAGATGGCAGCAGAGGATTGTGCAAAGGTCGCTTTTGATCTTGGTCTTCGTAAGGTAAAGGCATACGTTAAGGGTCCAGGTAATGGTCGTGAATCTGCAATTCGTGCAATACATGGTGCAGGTATCGAAGTTACCGAGATCGTTGATGTTACTCCATTACCCCATAACGGATGTCGTCCTCCTAAGAGAAGAAGAGTTTAATCGTTTTTACAACCCTATTATCTGACTTTATCGTATGTGTATTTTTATAAAAATGCTTTTATGGTAGGCAGATAGACAATAAAAATCATTTAAAATATTATGGCTAGATATACAGGTCCAAAATCAAAAATTGCACGTCGTTTTGGTGAACCCATTTTCGGCGCAGACAAAGTTTTGTCCAGGAGAAACTTCCCCCCTGGACAGCATGGCAATAACCGTCGCAGAAAAATGTCTGAGTACGGTGTCATGTTGGCAGAGAAGCAGAAGGCTAAGTACACATATGGTGTACTAGAGCGTCAGTTCCGTAATATGTTTGAAAAGGCAGCCAAGGCTGACGGTATCACTGGTGAGGTGTTGCTTCAGAACCTTGAAAGCCGTCTTGACAATGTCGTTTTCCGTCTTGGTATTGCTCCTACGCGTGCAGCTGCTCGTCAGTTGGTAGGTCATAAGCATATTGTTGTAGATGGAAAGGTTGTAAACATTCCTTCATTTGTTGTTAAGCCAGGCATGGTAGTTGGTGTTCGCGAGAAGGCAAAGTCTCTCGAAGTTATCGAATCTGCTTTGGCTGGTTTCAACCACAGCAAGTACCCTTGGATCGAGTGGGACGAGAATACAAAGAGTGGCAAGTTCTTGCACAAGCCGGAGCGTGCCGATATTCCTGAGAATATCAAGGAACAGTTAATCGTTGAATTGTACTCTAAATAATCATTAAGTTAATGGCGATATTAGCATTTCAAAAACCCGACAAAGTTGTAATGTTGGAGGCAGATGACAAATTCGGCAAGTTCGAATTCCGTCCTCTCGAGCCTGGCTTCGGAGTTACTATAGGTAACGCGTTGCGCCGCATTCTGCTTTCCTCCCTAGAGGGTTATGCTATCAATACTATCCGTATAGCTGGTGTTGAGCATGAATTCTCTTCTGTACCAGGGGTTAAGGAGGATGTAACTAACATTATCTTGAATTTGAAGCAAGTAAGATTCAAGCAAGTAGTAGAAGAATTCGAGAACGAAAAAGTTAGTATCACCGTAGAGAATTCCACCGAATTCAAAGCAGGTGACATTGGCAAGTATCTGACTGGATTTGAAGTGTTAAACCCTGATTTGGTGATTTGTCATTTAGACGCAAAGGCATCTATGCAGATAGACCTTACAATCAATAAAGGACGCGGTTATGTTCCGTCTGACGAAAATCGTGAGTTCTGCACTGATGTAAACGTAATTCCAATCGATTCTATTTACACCCCTATCCGTAACGTTAAATACGCGGTTGAGCCATATCGTGTTGAGCAGAAGACTGACTATGATAAGCTTGTCCTCGAGGTAACGACGGATGGTTCCATTCAACCGAAAGATGCACTGAAAGAGGCTGCTAAGATTCTCATCTACCATTTCATGCTATTCTCAGACGAGAAGATAACTCTTGAGAATAATGATGTGGAAACGAATCAGGAGTTTGACGAGGAAGTCCTTCATATGCGTCAGTTGCTAAAGACACGTCTTGTAGATATGAACCTTAGTGTTCGTGCTTTGAATTGTCTTAAAGCAGCCGATGTAGAAACATTGGGTGACCTTGTTCAATATAATAAGACAGACCTTTTGAAGTTCCGTAATTTCGGTAAGAAATCGCTTTCAGAGCTTGATGATTTGCTCGAGAGTCTGAATCTGCAGTTTGGAACTGACATTTCTAAGTATAAATTAGATAAGGATTAAAGATAGACCTCTATACCCAGTTGTCTTTCCGTGAGGAAAGCAATTTGGGTAAATGTTCCACTGTCTTCCTTAAAACAAAGAAAAAAAAATGAGACATAATAAAAAATTCAACCATTTGAGTCGTACTGCTGACCATCGTAAAGCTATGCTTTCTAACATGGCAATCTCGTTGATAAAGCACAAAAGAATCACTACGACTCTTGCCAAGGCTAAGGCCTTGAAGAAGTATGTAGAACCTCTTATCACACGTTCAAAGAACGATACAACAACTTCTCGCCGTGTAGTTTTCCGTTATTTGCAGGATAAATATGCTGTAACAGAGTTGTTCAAGGAGATTTCTACTAAAGTGGCTGATCGTCCAGGAGGTTACACCCGTATCATCAAACTTGGTCTGCGTAAAGGTGACGCTGCAGAAATGGCGTTTATCGAACTCGTAGATTATGATGAGAACATGGCTAAGACTCCGAAGGCTGTTGCTAAGAAGACCCGTCGTAGCCGTAAGGCTGCGCCAAAGGCAGAGACTGCTGTTGAAGCACCCGCTGCTGAAGAGGTAAAGGCAGAAGCTGCTGAGGATGCTCCTAAGGCAGAATAAAAAACTGAATATATCTCATAGGTGCAAGCCCGTCCATCAGGATGGGCTTGTTTTGTTTGTTAGCCTCAGATTATATCTTTTTCTCGTTCCTTTCTTTTTGTGGAAAGACTCGTGGCCAAGCCCTTTTAATGGATAAAGTTCCTCCGAATTGTTTTTTAAATCATTAACCCCATTAAAACATCAACAACAATGAACACTTTTTTTAATGTATCAGATTTGGGCGACCTCAGTGCCGCTCTTGAAGAAGCCCAGCTTGTAAAGCGCGACCGTTTTGCTTTTCAGCATCTTGGCAAGAACAAAACATTGTTAATGGTCTTCTTCAATAACTCTCTTCGTACCCGTCTTTCAACCCAAAAGGCAGCTATGAATCTCGGAATGAATGTCATCGTGCTAGATGTCAATGCAGGTGCATGGAAACTGGAAACCGAGCGCGGTGTCATTATGGATGGTGACAAGTCTGAACATCTGCTGGAGGCGATACCTGTTATGGGGAGTTACTGCGACCTTATTGGCATACGCTCCTTTGCAGGTCTTTCAGACCGTGATTTTGATTATGCCGAAACGATAGTAAATCAGTTCGTACAATATAGCGGTCGCCCTGTTTTTGCCATGGAAACTGCCACTGTGCATCCCCTTCAAGCCTTTGCAGATCTTATAACTATACACGAACATAAGCCAGCCGACCGCGTTAAAGCCGTTTTGACGTGGGCTCCCCATTGTCGCGCTTTGCCACAGGCTGTCCCCAACTCTTTTGCTGAATGGATGCTTGCAGCTCCGAATGTAGACCTCGTTATAACACATCCTGAAGGATATGAACTAGATCCTAAATTTACTCAAGGAGCCCCCATTGAGTACGATCAGAAAAAGGCATTCCAAGGAGCAGACTTTGTATATGCAAAGAATTGGTCTTGTCCTGGCGTAACAAGACCATCGGACTATGGCAAGATCCTCTCCAGGGATATGTCGTGGACAGTAGATGCCGTGCACATGTCATGGACCAACAATGGTAAGTTTATGCACTGTCTTCCTGTTCGTCGCGGTTTGATAGTCACAGATGATGTAATAGAAAGCCCGAATTCACTAGTGATACTAGAGGCTGCTAACCGTGAAATCAGTGCGGAGGTGGTAATAAAGCGGATGCTAGAAAGTCTTTAACTTCATGTTTGCGGAGAATCTCCATAGTTGTTTTGTTATGGGGATTTTCCGCAAAATATTTTTTATACAACTATTCCTACTAATTAGGTATAAACTTGTGCATTTTTTTATACCCGACATCAATTTATTTCCATTATCTTTGTAAACCAAACCCCTACATTGTAGGAGGCATTATTTGTGGAATGAATCATTCATAATCAACTAAGACAAAATGAAACCTATGATAAAAATGTTGGCACTGACCCTTTTCCTGTCTGTCGGCATCCAATCCGCACAGGGCAGAGCCAAGAAACGCGAAACAGATCCCGTGATGAATGTTGTACGTTTCACCTACCAAGGGAATGATGACTATTATGCAAATACTGCTTTGCCCACGGCAAGTAGTTTTTTCAACCCCATCCTCCCCGGTTTTTATTCAGATCCCAGTATCTGTCGTGCAGGCGATGACTATTATCTCGTAACAAGCACTTTTTGCTACTATCCTGGAGTGCCCATATTCCATAGTCGCGACCTTGTCAATTGGCATCAGATAGGCAACGTACTCAACCGACCGTCACAGCTCCCGCATCTTACTGGCCAAGATACAGGTACAGGCGGCATCTATGCCCCTCATATAAGCTATAATCCCAAGAACAAGCTCTTCTACATGATAACCACCGATGTTGGGCGTGGCCATTTCTATGTAACCACATCCAATCCCCAACTCAACAACTGGTCAGACCCTGTATGGTTGCCGGAAATAGGAGGCATAGATCCCTCGTTCTTTTTCGATGAAGACGGTCGCGCATATATCGTTCACAAAGAGAACACCGATGGACAGCCAAAGTGGAGCAACCATCGCGCAATACGCATTATCCGTTTTAATACGGAAAGTGGCAAGGTGTTCGGTCCAGACGAGAAGTTCCGTGAAGTAGGTGTTGGTCCCGAAGAACACTTAGGGCGTGATGAAGGACCGCATATATATAAAGTCAATGGCAAGTACTATCTCATTTGCGCCGAAGGCGGAACGAGTCAGTTCCATTCCGAAGTGGTATATCGTGCTGACTCCGTTATGGGCCCATACACACGCTGGAGCCGCAATCCGATGCTAACCCAACGGGAATTGAAGCCAAACCGCTCTAATGCCATAACATGCACAGGCCATCTTGATATGGTGCAAACACCGCAGGGCAAGTGGTATGGCGTATTTCTTGGTATGCGTCCCGACAGAAAAGGAAACGAAAGCATGGGCCGTGAAACATATCTCATGCCTGTAAAATGGAGTCTTGACGGCTTTCCATATGTAACGCAAGAGAAAGATACGATACCTTTGACGCTTGATATGCCAGGAGCTGTATGTGGTCAAGATGTAACCTTTGGCAATGTTTCTTTCAGTGATGATTTCACTCTCTCTGCTTTGCGTCCAGAATGGATGTCACTGCGTGGGGCTATCGATTCACTCTGCACTCCAGGAAAAGGAGGCTTGCGTATGAAGGCTTCCGCCACTTCTGCCAGTCAGAAGGCTTCCCCCTCTTTTATAGGGCGCAGAATTCAGAATAAGAAGTTTGAAACGACGCAGTCAATCCATCTGGACCTCCGTGGTGATGCTCTTGCCGGAATGTTGATATTCAAAACGGAGGCACGCCAGTATTTTCTAGCTTCCGATGGTGAGCAGATGCGCTTGTTGCGCATAGGTGCCAATAAAGTAGACACTTTGGCAAGTTCCCCCTGTAAACATACAGCGCTAGAACTGAAAGTCGTAAGCAGTGGCGATACATATGATTTTTATTTCCGTGAACTCTCCGCTCTAGATTGGACCCTTCTTGTCGGAGGGGTAAGCACAGCATATACATCGTCCTCGGGCGGAGGCTTCTGCGGAACAACTGTCGGACCATATATTGTTAGGAAACCGCTCTAGGTGTTACTTTATGAAAGAACAGAAGAAAGCAATAGTTATGGGTGCCACTTCCGGCATCGGTCGCGAGGTGGCGTTGCAACTTGCTGCACGCGGGTGGCTAGTAGGCATAGCAGGTCGCCGCACAGCTCGCTTGCAGGAACTCTGTAATGCACATACAAACATCGTAGCCTACAGGGAAATAGATGTCACGGCAACGTCCGCTCCAGCACTCCTTGCAGAGCTCGTGGAGGCAACAGGAGGTATGGAACTCTATTTCCATAGCTCCGGCATCGGATGGCAGAACGAGAGTTTGGATATGGATAAAGAAATGAAAACCGTTGAAACCAATAGTCTGGGCTTTGTGCGCATGGTAGGAACCGCCTTTAATATGTTTGCCAAAGTTTCTGAGCAGCGAGGAGAATATATAGGCAATTTCCGTATAGCCTGCATAACATCCATTGCAGGAACCAAGGGGCTTGGTGCTGCTCCTGCCTATTCTGCCACAAAACGTTTTCAGCGGCATTATCTTGAGAGCCTCGATCAATTGGCACGTCTGCGCCGCCTTCCGATAAGGATAACGGACATCCGTCCCGGATTCGTTGCTACCGACCTCATTTCAGGTAGCAACTATCCTCTTCAACTCAGTGCGGAGAGTGTGGCTCGGAGTATAGTTACTTCGGTGGAAAAAGGAAGTAGTGTTAAGACGATAGACTGGCGTTATGCCGTCCTTGTGTCTTTATGGCGCCTTATCCCCCGTTCCCTTTGGATAAGGCTGCCAATAACAAGACATTAAGCCCCGGGCAAACATTTTTATCCCAGTGCCCTAATGTTCGTATCCCCGTGGGCAAGATGTTAGTACTCTAACATCTTGCCCGCCAATAAAGGTTCATTCTCCTGTACTTTGGAAATCCAAGAATTGTCAGATTTATCTCTGGATACTTATTGAGTTGACTTTTGGCTATATTTGTAGGAAAGAGTTATTCAACGATTTTCCATTCACCTCCATTACGTGAGCCTCCGATGCGAATTATACGGTCACTTTGCTTCAACTTTTTGATATGGTAAGCAACGCCATCTTCTGTTATGCCCCATACAGATGCAATTCCTTTTGCCGTAACCTTAGGATTGTTACTTATCATCTTGAAAATAGTTTCCGTAGTGTCGGCAGGAGTTTCCGTAGTAGTTTCCGTAGTAATAGTAGTAGTTTCCGTAGGGACATTTGTGCTGTTGAAAGTAGACCTGTTGTTCGTTTAAATGCAATTAAGAAAGTAGAACGACTTTTGAACCCAACGCTTGCCGAAATCGTTTCCAGCGTAAACTGCCCATATTTTTGGGGGTTATTGACTGAGCTCTGCGGTACTGCTGCCCGCATTGTAACAGATGATTTCGAAAGCTACGAGGCATTCACACTTGATGAGATTGGCGAATGGACATTGCATGATGTTTACGGATATTATGTGTGCAATATTAAGTGCACATCATACCCTAACATGTATAAGCCAATGGCATTATGATTGACGATGTCACTTATGAATGTGCACCTAAACCTCTTGAAGTAAAATTCCTAGGTTACAATGTATACCGCGACGGCAATAAAATCAATGACCAGTCGCTTTCGTCCGCAACATTCACAGACGAGCACTGTAAAGAATGCCGCCTACTATGTAACCGTTGTATACAATCTTGGCGAATCTGAACCTTTAAATACGGTTATCAATTCCACAACGGATATAAAGTCTGGCATAAATTTTAATTTATTGCCGTCCGGTAAAACTTAATATTGTGTGGTTTTTAAAAATGCCCGTATAAGCAGACACGCCCGAAAAGAGTATAAGTATAATTCTTTTCAGGCGTGTTTTTTGTATATTAGCCGAATAGCGGCTAAATACTCCTTCGGAATTTATTTCATATCAACGTATTTTATCTTGTCCATGTCGCCATAGTCAAGGTTTTCTCCGCCCATTCCCCATACAAACATGTAGTTGCTTGTTGCGGAAGCGCAGTGTACGCTCCATTCTGGAGACATGACAGCCTGTTCATTGTGCAACCATATTACGCGTGTCTCTTGAGGCTCACCCATAAAATGAGCTATAGTGTTGCCTTCAGGCAGGTTGAAATAGTAATATGCTTCCACGCGTCTGCCATGAAGGTGTGCAGGCATGGTATTCCATACAGAACCTGGAGCAAGTTCCGTTAGTCCCATTTGCAGCTGGCATGGACCGCCTTTGCCGCCATTCTTCTCAGACAATACATTGTTTACGATGAGCTGGTTTATCACGCGATCATTGCTCTCTTCCATCTTCCCAGCATGGAAACTATTTGAATTGAGACATTTCAGCTTCTTGGCGCGGGCTGCATCATTGCAGACAATCATCTGTGTGGGATATGCTTTGTGGGCTGTGGTTGAGTTCAAATAGAATTTAGCTGGGTTTGAGGCATCTTTACTTGCGAATGTGATGTCTTTTGCACCGCGGCCTACATACAACGCATCTTTAAAGTGCAATTCGTATTCTTTTCCGTCAACGGTAACAACACCGATACCTTTACTTGTGTTGATAATGCCTAGCTCACGGTTGTAGCAGAAGTATTCTGCCTTGAGAGGATCAATGGGTTCTAGTTTTAGAACACTGCCTACTGGCATTGCACCGCCATAAACAACGCGGTCGTACATGGAGTAGGTGAAGTGGATTTTATTGGCTTCCATAACTTTTTCCATAGTGAACGCACTGCGAAGGCGGTTTGTGTCGTATGTCTTCACGTCCTGTGGGTTGCAAGCCGTCTGGATGGTGTAGTCGGTTTGTGCCTGTGAGCACATGACTGTGGCAAGGAGAGCCACGCTTAACATGAGTTTCTTCATATCTTCTTTTTTGTTCTATTATTGTCTATTTGTTTATTTTTCTTCTTTCGCCAAATTGTCTTCCTTTACGATGCGGCGGTTGTTGATGAACATCAGTGCGAGGGTGACAATTGCGAGAGACGCCATTCCAAGATATTCAAGTTTCACACCGCGGTAGATGAGCCAACCGAATAGGGAAGAGGCGAAGTCAAGTGCACCACCGGAGAAGCCTTCCGGAATTTGCGCTGCCTTGTCTTGGGTAGCAGCGAATACAGTGTTGGCAGCCATCGTGAAGTCTGGTGCCATGTCGGTTACGAAATACAGTCCGACGATGAGTGCAATAAGTCCCACAACAAGCGACTTTACCACGTTTCCTTTAGTGAAAGGCAAAACCATGGGGAAGAGATAAAACATTCCGGCAAGTGAAGCAAGTGGTAGGAACTGGTTGCCTGGCAGGAATACGGCCAACACGAGGATTACCGGGATTAGGATTATTGAAACGACAAGTGTGGTAGGATGTCCAATAACTAGGGCTGGGCTCATTCCGATGTGTACTTTCTTTCCATTGAATTTGCTTTTTACAAGCTCTTGTGTCTTTTCGGAGATAGGTTTCAGACCTTCAATGAAGAGAGAGGTGATACGGGGGATAAGCTCCATGACGGCTCCCATAGTAACTCCCAATCCGAGGATTTTTTTTATGTCAAGTTGAGCAGCCCATCCGATGAGCATACCAACGATAACCCCGAGCACTAGTGGTTCGCCAAGAACACCGAACTTCTTTTTTAGTCCTTCTGCATCAATATCAAGCTTTGAAAAGCCAGGGATAAGGTTTAGAAGTTTGTCTATCAATATAGCAAAAGGCATAAAGCTTTGGCAGAAAGGCTGAGGGATGGATATGCCCTCAAGGTCATAGTATTTTTGGAAGCGTTCTGCTGTTAGATCAGCGCAGATGAGTGTTATTATGTAGCACACAATAGCTGCGAAATATCCCCAAAGCAAGCTCTCGCCCATTACGAAATATGCTACGGCCCCGATGAAGGCAAAGTGCCAATAGTTCCAAAGGTCAATGTTTACAGTGCGTGTAGTCTTTGTTATGAGCATAAGGAAATTTACGCCGAGACAGATAGGAATTATCAGTGCTCCTACAGCAGTGTTGTAGGCAACGGCAGCAGCTGCCGGCCATCCCATGTCGAAGACGTTGAGCTGCAAGTGGTAAATGTCGGATATGCCTTTAAGAGGATCGTTGAAATTGGTGGTCAGCAATGCCGTGACGACCCCAAGACCAACGAAGCCCACACCAACGAAGAGACCTGATTTTAGGGCTTTACCGAATTTCATACCGATGCAAAGTCCTATGACGGTGAAGATTATTGGCATCATCACGCTTGCCCCAAGACTGATAATGTAGCTGAATACTTGTTCCATGTTGTTTGTTCTTTATTTTTGTTTTTCTTGTTTCAGTTAGTAGATTGTTCAGTTCGCCTACAAAGTTAGTGTTTTTATTCCAATTAGTAGGGAAACCGACTGTAAAAGTTTAAGATGCGAGATGTCAAAGTGGGGAAAGAAAAAAACAGGGAGCTAACCTCTCGGCCAGTTCCCTGTAAAAACCATGCTATGAAAAAAATATTAGGTATGATTTACATTTTGCTTATGATTCCAATCTTAGTGTTCTCAAGGAAATTCACAATAGCGTTTATTTCTTTCCCCTCGGGCACCTGCTCCTTCACCTGAATGATGGCATCAAAGACGCTCGTCTGGCCATGGAATACCAGGCGGTAGGCGTTGGCAATGTGGTCAATAATCTTTTCTGAAGCTCCAGAGGACTTGAGAAGCGGTTCGTTAACACCCGCATAGCGCACTGGGTTGTCTGTCGCAATGATGAACGGAGGTACATCATTGCTGATGCGGACACCGCCTGTAATCATTGAGGCTCCGCCAATGCGTACGTTAGCATTTATGATTACGCCAGACGAGAATATTGCAGCGCTATGAATTTCGCAGTCGCCAGCAACCTTCGTTCCGTAGCCGAAGGTGCAGTAGTTTTCGATCTTCGTGTCGTGGGATATGTGAACACCTTCCATGAAGAAGTTACGGTTGCCAATGAGCGTTTCGCCGTCTTTGAATGTGGCGCGGTTGATTACCACGTTTTCGCGGAAAATGTTTTCGTCACCGATGATCAAATGGGTCTCGTCGCCATTGTAGTTGAAGTCCTGAGGCTCAGCGCCAAGTACTGTATTCTGGAAAACCTTGTTGCCCTTGCCCATACGGGTACCCTTCATGATGCTTACGTAGGGATAGATGACACAATCATCGCCAATTACCACATCGTCTTCGATGTAAGCGAACGGATAGACAGTAACGTTCTTCCCGATTTTTGCGCCTGGGGCTATGTATGCTTTTTCACTTATCATAATTGTTGAACTGTATTAACGGTGGGTATTTCGTGAAACGCCACGCCGTTGGGTTTTCTTTCTAAGCGGGTGCCCCTCATTTTCTAATGGAGGGCACTTCCGTCTGATTTTAATATCTTCCTCCGCCCAAAGCGTAATAGAGGTTCACCACAGCCTGCATCTTGTAGAAATCATCGGCAACCTTAGAGAGTTGTGCGTTGAGCAGACTCTGCTGGGCTGTGATAACTTCAAGATAAGTGCTACTGCCCTCGTTGAAGAGCATCTTGGTGTATTCTACGTTCTTTGTTAAGCTTTCCACCTGTTTCTGCTCCAGTTGGCTCTTCTCTTCTGAAGAGTTGTAGAGCACGAGGGCATTGCTGACTTCGCTGCCGGCAGAGAGGACGGCATTCTGCCAAGTGTTGTATGCTTGCTCCTGTTGGGCTTTAGCAACTTTCAATCCCGCAATGAGCTGTCCCTTGGCGAATATTGGCTGAACAAGACTAGCCACTGCACTCCACAGCATTTTGCCCGGGTTGACAATGCCAGTTGTTCCGCTATTCGTATATGCCCCTGAACCGCTTATTGTTATGCTCGGATAGAAATTAGAACGTGCTTGGTTTGTGTTGTAGAAGCACTGCGCAAGACTCATCTCTGCATAGTGTACGTCAGGGCGGTTGTTCAGAAGTTGTATGCTGATACCAGTGCTGAACGTTGCAGGCAGAGCCTGCTCTTCAATCTTGTTGCGGCTTATTGTCTGTGCCGGCTGGCCAATAAGCAAGGAGAGTGAATTCTCCGTTTCACGTATCTGGCGCTTGAGGTCAGTGGCCTGTGCAAGAACAGAATAGTAGCTGGATTCAGCACTTTGCACACTTGTCTCTTTTGCGCGTCCAAGGTCTTTCTGCAGTTTCATCATGTCCCATGTGTCCTTTGTCAGACTAGCCATGTTGTCTACGATTTCAAGCTGTTTGTCAAGCATCATCAGCGTATAGTACATGTTGGCAATGTTTGATATTAAACCAGTTTGTACAACCTGCTGGTAATCCTTAGTAGCAAGTAGAGCCATCTGAGTGCTTCGTTTGGCATTGAGAAGCTTGCCGAAAAGATCAATGCTCCAACTTGCCTGTATGGGCAGAGAGTAGGTTTGTATAGCCTTGTTGTTGTCCCATGACGATGTTGTTGCCTGTGGAGAGAAGGTAAAACTTGGTACGAAAGCAAGTTTTGCAGCTGTTAGCTGTGCTTCAACCATCTTTACATTGAGGGCTGCGTTGAGTAGGTTAGTGTTGTGACTAAGGCCCTGCTCTATTAGCGTCTGTAACTGCGAGTCGGTGAACACGCTGCGCCATGGCAAGTTGCCAAAGCTTGTTGTGTCGCTTACGGCAAGCGTGTCGGTCGTGGATGTCACGTCACGCACTAGGCCGGAAGCGTTCACGTCGGGACGCTCATATTTATTGTATATTCCGCAACTGCCGAGTACAAGACCGGCAGAAGCGAATGTTATTATACTTTTAATGTTCATATATATACTCTATTCTAAAAAATACGGATCCTTGTTACTTCTGGGATGACTCATCCAAACGGGTCTGAAGGTTTTCTGCAACATACGGGTTTGTGTATTGCTTTATTTCAGAGTCCACGTTAGCGCTGTCGTCTTCGAATTCGATAGGCTTAATCTTTTCTTGAAGCGTTTCGAAAATGTAGAAGAGTGCTGGCACAACCATAATTTGGCATAGCATACCTATAAGCATACCGCCAACGGCTGCTGCACCGAGTGTCATGTTTCCGTTGTAACCTACACCCCAAGGCATGAGCATTGGGAGAAGTCCGATAATCATGGCAAGAGATGTCATGAGGATAGGACGCAGACGGTCTTTGGCTCCAAGCACAGCTGCCCATGAAACTGCCATACCCGTGCGGCGGCGCTCAAGGGCGAATTGCACGATAAGGATGGCATTCTTCGCAAGAAGACCCATAAGCATAATGAGGGCAATCTGCATGTAGATGTCGTTGTTCTTTCCAAACAAGTTGGTGAAGATAAACGCTCCGGCAAGTCCAAACGGTATAGACAATATTACCGACAGGGGCAGAATGTAGCTCTCGTATTGTGCAGAAAGAATCAAGTATACAAACGTGAGACAAAGAATGAAAATCATTGCAGTGGAGTTGCTTGACTCTTGCTCGGTACGTGTAAGTCCAGAATACTCATACGTGTATCCAGATGGCAATGATGTCTTTGCCACTTCTGCAATGGCATTGAGGGCATCTCCCGTTGAATAGCCATCTGAAGCGGAAGCATTCACGTTTATAGAAGTGAATAGGTTGAAACGGTCAATTTCCTGTGGACCATATACGCGGCTCAAGTTGACGTATTCCTGTATGGGGGCCATCTCGCCAGCGGAAGTGCGTACATAGATATTGCTAAGGCTCTTTAGATCGGCACGGTCTTTAGGGTCAGACTGGATGTATACACGGTATAGCTTTCCGTAAGAGTTGAAGTTACTTGCATACATACCACCATAGTAACCTTGCATTGTGGTGAGAACCGTTGACGGATCTATACCACTCTGTTTACACTTAGCCACGTCAACGTCAATCTTGTATTGAGGGTAGTTGGCGTTATATGAAGTCATGGCATTGCTTATCTCAGGGCGTTTGTTCAATTCGCCGAGGAATTTTTGTGTAACGTCAAAGAACTTATCTACATCGCCTCCTGTGCGGTCCTGCATGGAGAACGTCAAACCATTGGTTGTAGAGAATCCCTGTACCATAGGTGGTTGGAATGCAAGAATTTGCGCACCCTTGATGGCTGCCGTCTGCTTGTATATCATACCCAAAACCATTGATGAACCGAGGTTGTGCACACCGATATATTTCAGAGGCCCTTCGAGTTCTTGACGTTCCTCAAATGATTTTAATTTGATAATAAACGTACCTTGGTTTGAACCCTGGCCGGCAATGAAATTGTAACCAGTGATACGCATGCGGCTTTGGATGGCAGGGTTGCTTGCAAGCATGCGGTCAACCTCGTCCATAACCTCGTTTGTCTTCTTCATTGATGTTCCTGGAGGAGTTGAAACAGTACAGAATACAGTTCCAGTATCTTCGTCAGGCACAAGACCAGTCTTTGTCGTTGCCATAAGTGTTGCCATGGCAGCAATGCCTATTACCACGGCAAGTATTGCAATTACTGGGCGCTCAACCAAACGGCGTACGCCTTTGGTGTATTTGTTCTGGACTTTTCCGTATGCCGCGTTGAATGAAGCGTGGAAGCGGTCAATGAGAGACATTTTTCGGTCGGAGCCGTCTTCGTTCTTTGGCTTTAGCAATACAGCACAAAGTGCAGGAGACAATGTCAATGCGTTTAGTGCCGAGATGATGATGGATATGGCCATCGTAATACCGAACTCTCGGTAGAATGTACCAGACGTTCCACCCATGAATGATACCGGCACGAACACAGCTGCCATTACAAGAGTAATTGAAATTATGGCGCCTGAAATCTCGTGCATGGCATCTATTGATGCTTGGCGTGCAGATTTGTAGCCAAGGTCAAGTTTGGCGTGTACAGCCTCGACCACCACAATAGCATCATCCACCACAATGGCAATAGCAAGCACAAGAGCTGCCAATGTAAGCAGGTTGAGCGAGAAGCCGAATACATATAGGAAGAAGAATGTACCTATGAGTGATACAGGAACCGCAATAAGCGGGATCAGAGTAGAACGAGTGTCTTGAAGGAACACGTAAACTACGATGAACACAAGGATGAATGCTTCAACGAGTGTCTTCACGAGGTCCTCAATAGATGCGTAAAGGAACTCTGTAACATCTTGCATCACGTCGAAATGTACACCAGGAGGAAGACTTGCTTCTTGTTCCTTGAGTAATTTTTTGATGTTGCCTGCAATTTCTGTTGCGTTAGAACCTGCGGTCTGAGTAACCATCATTGTTACAGATGGTTTGCTGTTCAGCTTGGATTCAACGGTGTATGAGAGGGAACCCATTTCAACACGGGCTACATCCTTCACGCGGATTGTCTGACCGTCTTGAGTGCTCTTTATGATCATGTTGCCGAACTCCTCGGGAGTTTTCAAGCGACCTTTATATCTGAAAGTATATTGGTATTGGTTGTCACTCATTTCACCAACTGAACCGGGGGCAGCCTCAATGTTCTGCTGAGAAAGAACGCCTGTTAGGTCGGAAGGAATCAGACTGTAGCTCTTCATCTTGACGGGATCAATCCAAAGACGCATTGTATAGTCTTTCTGAGAGAAACACTGACATTCACCCACACCGTTCACACGCTTGATAGCAGGAACGACGTTGATATTGGCATAGTTGGCTAGGAACTGGTCATCGTACCGGTCGTCGTCGGCACTAAGACCGAAAAGAATTACTGTAGATGACTGGCGTTTCATTACCGTTACACCTGCTTTTGTTACTTCGGCAGGAAGTAGCGCAGAGGCCTGTGATACGCGGTTCTGAACGTTCACCTGACACATGTCGGCATCCATTCCCTGTTTGAAATATACGGTAATGCTAGCCGAACCATCGTTGGTGGCAGAGGATGTCATGTAGGTCATGCCCTCCACACCATTTATCTGCTCCTCCAATGGAGCAAGCACTGAATTCATCACTGTCTCGGCATTCGCACCCGTATATGAAGCACGAACCATAATTGTAGGTGGTGCAATATTCGGATACTGTTCAATAGGCAGTGATACAAGTCCGATGATACCAAGGATCACTATTACAATAGAGATCACGGTAGACAACACCGGGCGCTTGATAAAATTATCTAGTCTCATTTATTACCTGTTTGAAATCCTATGAAATTTGTTTCTTCTTGGTGGTAAGCAAGTTGCTTATTTCCCGAAATCTTTTTTAAGCTTGTTTATGTCACTTTGATCAGCTCCCATAGCCTCTGTCTTCTTGAGCTTCTCTAGGTACTGGGTTTCTGTTATTGGAGTGATCTTCTGACCATCAGTTAAAGCTGAGATTCCTTGAACGACAATACGGTCGCCGGCTTTAAGTCCGCTATTAATTATATAGTTCTTGCCGTCATTGTTTGAATTTACAGTTACAGCAGTGTATTTTACCTTGTTGTCGCCACCTACTACATAAACAAAGTACTTGTCTTGAACTTGTGAAACTGCATCTTGGGGGATTATTATTGCAGAAGATGCAACGTGAGGAACTACAATACTGCCTGATGCACCGCTCTTGAGCAAGTGTTCTGGGTTCGGGAAGTCGGCACGCATTGAAACGCTACCAGTTGTAGCATCAACAACACCGCTAACTGTTGCCACGCGTCCTTCGTGATTATATACACTACCGTCAGCAAGCTGAAGCTTTACTGCTGGATAGTCCTTAATTGCTGCATGCAGGCCACCTGCGCTCTTAGTCATTTCCAAAAGATCCTTTTCGGTCATGGAGAAATAAACCTGCATTGTGCCGATATTTGAAACGGTTGTGAGAGGTTGCTGGCTTGAAGCACTGACAAGTGCGCCTACGCGGTAGGGGAGATCTCCAACGACACCATCGGCTGGGCTAGTTACATAGCAGAAATCGAGGTTCTGTTTTGCTGAGATATATGCAGCTTCTGCTTGGGCAACTGAAGCATATGCTGCTTCGAGATTGTTTTTTGCAGACTGAAGCTCGTATGAACCTATAACATTATTCTTGAAAAGTTTTTCGCTATTGGTATAGGTCAGCTTTGTTGTGTTTAGCTGGGCTTTAGCTGAGTTTACTGCAGCTTTAGCTTGGCGTACAGCAGCTTCATAAGTTACGTTGTCTATAACGAAGAGCAACTGTCCTTTTTTTACATTTTGTCCTTCTTGAACGCAAAGCTTTGTGATAAATCCAGAAACTTTTGGGCGTATTTCTACATCCTGTACACCTTTTATTGTTGCAGGATATGTGGTCTGCAACTCTGCATTCTGACCACTAACAGTCCTTACCGCATATTCGTCATCTCCGAAATCCGGTTTCCCACTTTTTCCTCCTCCGCAGGACACAAGTGCTGCGGCGAGCAATAGAATAAATAAATTACTCTTTCTTTTCATACCTATTTGTTATAATTAATGATGTCTTGCTTGTTGTGTAAAAACATACATACGCGTGAAAACTAAAATACGGCTTGTAGTTTTCGGTGCAAAATTAGACAATAATCTTCAAACTTGTTTAAGGACAAAATGATTATTGGAATGTTTTAACTAAATTTTCAAGATTATAGTTTATGCAAGCGAACGCATAACGATTGCAGAAGAATTTTGGAACATACGTAATGAAATATCTCTATTTCATGGAAATAATATGTTCTTTGATAGACTTTTATGGTGTGCAAAGAATCTTCCTTAGCTTAGTCCAATGGATTTTGCCTTCTTTATAAGTAATTCCATTAAAGGTTCGCGCTCATTGGCTACTTTACCGTCGAGAACTGCGTCTTTTAATGTTTGCTTTAGTATGCCTACCTCGCGAGACGGTTTAAGGTGGAACATTTCCATAATCTCATTTCCATCAATGACAGGTTGGAGCAAACGTTTGTAGTCTTTCTCCTTGAGGTCAGCCAATTTTTCTCTGACGATTCTAAAATTTTCCAGGAATTGCTTTTTCCTAGTCTGATTCTTACTTGTGATGTCTGCTTCGCATAGGGTCATAAGGTCGTCAATGTCGTCACCAGCATCGTTTATCAGTCTTCTTACAGCGCTGTCTGTTACGACTTCATCGGCAATGGCGATTGGGCGCATGTGCAAATCTACAAGTTTCTGCACATACTTCATCTTTATATCCATTGGTAGCTTCATACGGCGGAAAATCTGTGGAACCATCTTTGCCCCGATATAATTGTGGTTGTGGAAAGTCCATCCTACAATTGGGTCCCAACGTTTGCTTTTAGGCTTGCCAATGTCGTGCATCAGTGCTGCCCATCTCAACCAAAGGTTGTCGCTTTTGCGACATACGTTGTCGAGAACCTCAAGAGTATGGTAGAAATTGTTTTTATGGGCTTTTCCATTGCGCGTTTCAATAATGTCCAAAGCGCTTAGCTCAGGCATTATGAGTTGTAGTAGACCACAACGCTGAAGATCTACGAATCCCTTGCTTGGAGTAGGGGTGCGCATTATCTTGTTGAGTTCTTCTTCTATGCGTTCGGCACTTATTATGCTTATACGTTCGGCATTGCGTACGAGAGCGTCAAATGTTTCTTCTTCGATATAGAAGTTTAGTTGTGTGGCAAAGCGTATGCATCGCATCATTCGTAAGGGGTCGTCAGAAAATGTTATGTCCGGGTCTAGAGGTGTGCGTATGATCCCATCCTCCATATCGTATATCCCATCGAATGGATCGACAAGCTCTCCAAATCGGTCTTTATTGAGGCATACAGCAAGGGCATTTATTGTGAAGTCTCTACGGTTTTGGTCGTCTTCAAGTGTTCCGTCTTCAACAACAGGCTTCCTAGAACCTCTGTTGTAGCTTTCTTTTCTGGCTCCTACAAATTCAATCTCCGTATCTTTATATTTGACCTGCGCCGTACCAAAGTTGCGAAAAACAGATATGTGAGCTTTCTTTCCAAGTATGCGACGCAGTTCGTCTGCAACTCTTATTCCACTTCCCACAACAACAACGTCAATGTCGTTAGATGGGCGCTCTAGGAATAAATCGCGCACATATCCTCCTACGACATAACATTCTAGTTTCAGCGTGTCGGCAGCTTGTGATATTTTGTGGAATATTTCTTTGTCAAGAATTTGTGCCAGTTCGGCGTCAGATAACATTCTCATAGGAGGAAAATAAAATTTGCGGCTGCAAAGGTAGCGAAATTTGGGGGGATAGCAAAATTTATATTGTCGTTAGATAATTCATTTGCAGCTTGTCCAGCGTTACTATATATGACAGATATGGACGAAGTTTGCTGATTGTGACTATGGAGACGGAAAAGTTAATGGTTTTTGTTCTATTTACAAAGAAAAAGCGCCAGAGCATGATTATAATCAACTTCTGGCGCTTGTAAACTCTATTGTTGTTTTGAAAATTAAGGCAAATCAGAATTTTTTGCCATAGAATTCAAACATTAGCTCTGATTGTTCCGTTGTTGTTAGTTGGTCATTGTATAAAGCTTCACCGTCAAGAAGTTGATACTCCTCTTTACCAGTCTTGCTATTGCGAATTTTACCGTCGTATATTGCGGTTTCCATGAATACAACAACGTTAGAATTATTGGACCATTGAGCAGGTGTGAGCGACATGAATGCAACAGCAATGTCGTGCTTCTCTCCTTGGTATTCTAAATTCATTTCAACAGTAAATGGCGAAACATAATAAGTCAGTACGTTGTTTACTGGAGTAGGACGCAGCATGTATTTGAATTTCATATCAATGTTTTCCTTGTCTTCTGCAGCATCTATAATCGCTTGGTTGCGTGCAAGCTTTTCTTTTTCAGAATCGGAGAGATTGTTGAGTTGCGCTTCGGTGTAGTCTTTTGTCGTTTTTAGTACTTTGAATAAAAGTTTGGCAGGGAAACTCTCGAGTATGATGGTTGAATCTGCAGAGTTCTGACGAAGTGCCATGCTTGAAATGGAATCGTTATAAAAGTATGTTGAATTTTTCTTGTTTCCCCTATTATAGAAATATGTTTTTCCGTAATACGTTCCACTTATGTTTGCACGGTAAAGTTTCTCTTGTTCTGGTGTCAATACATCATCACTGTCACTGTCGCTGAGGCAGGAAGTCATACTGGTAGCCATGCATACCGTCATGATTAATAGCGGTAGGATTTTCTTGAAGTTTTTCATTACTTTCTTTTTTTTTGTGTTTAATCAGTTTCGTTCGAATTGACTGCGCACGTGTGGTTAATAATTCCTTTTAAAGGGGGATAATGCCCTTCTTCATTCTTAAACTGTAATTTTCTTAAATCATTGCATATAAAAAGATTTTTTATCCTCTGTCAAGTAGGTTTAGAAATTCCTGTCGCATTGCTTGATCTTCAAAAATTCCGCAGAAATCAGAAGTGGTTGTGACAGAGTTCTGCTTTTCTACACCGCGCATTTGCATACACATGTGTTTGGCTTCAATCATTACCATAACTCCTTTTGGATGGAGAGCTTCATTGATACTGTCTTTTATTTGTTGCGTCATCCTTTCCTGTACTTGAAGTCTGTGACTGAATACGTCTACGACTCTTGCGATTTTACTCAGTCCCGTTATATAGCCGTTTGGAATGTATGCTACATGTGCTTTTCCGTAAAAGGGTAGCATATGATGTTCGCAAAGAGAGAAAAATTCAATGTCTTTCACAATAACCATTTGGTCGTAGCTTTCCTTAAAGAGAGCGTCTGTAAGAACTTTATGCGCATCTTGAGAATATCCTCTTGTCAGCATCTGCATAGCCTTAGCCACGCGCATTGGGGTTTTCTGAAGGCCTTCTCTTTCTGAATTTTCGCCGAGTAATCCAATGATTTCTTTGTAGTGGGCTGCCAATTTGTCAAGACCTGGTCTGAAATTTGTTTCGCTGTCCATATTTCTAATAAGCTACTGTTATTTTTCCTTTTACTATGCATGCTTGTTTGTATCCCATTGCTTTTATACCTTTAAGTATTTGCGCCGCTTCGCTATATGAGCGGAAGTTTCCCACGCGGCATATCCAACGTGGAGAATAGAAATGCACGTATACAGGTTGTTCGGGATATTTTTGTTTTATTTCGTCGCCTATGCGGTTAGCTTTTTCGCGGTCGGCTCTCGTGTTTCCTCCTGAATATGCTTGAATGCGGTAGCCTGTTACTTTATAGCTATTACGCATCATTTTTTTTCCAGTATCCGCATTGGATGTGTGACTGGATGGTTCTGCCGCCTGATCAGTCAGCTTAACTATGTGTCTATCGGTTGCTTGCTGCTTTTGTTCTGGTTGTTGCGTTTTTTGTTCTGCCGATTGTTTATGTTTGGATGCGTCTAGATGGTGCTGTTCCGTAGGTGTAGCGTTATTTTGTGGCGTATGGGCAGCAGACTTGCTTTTTGTTGCTTGTACTTGTTGGGGGAGAGTAGTTTGCTGCTTTGTTGTCTGTTCCTGGTCGTGCTTCAGTTGGGCGTTGTTCACCAGGTTATCTATATCGGTGCTTTGCTTGACAGTAATCTTTCCCTCTCCCGATTGTTGTTTTTGCAGATCTTTCAGAAAAGACTGTGCCCCGCTTGTCGTGGTCAGCCCTATGGCAAATACTAATATAGCGATGAACTTTTTCATATTTTTCTTAAGTTTCATAATCCTTAAGCGAGACTATCGAATTACCGACAGTCTCGTTTAAGGGTGGAGGTGATTATCGGGCGTCGATGATGCCCTTGAAGTCGGCAACTTTGAGAGAAGCTCCACCAATCAGGCCGCCGTCAATATTTGGTTTTGCAAACAATTCAGGGGCATTGCTGGCTTTGCAGCTTCCACCGTAAAGTATTGTTGTGTTTTCTGCTGTTTCGTTTCCGTATTTGCTAGCTATCACACTGCGTATGTAAGCATGTATTTCTTCTGCTTGCTCAGCAGTAGCAGTCTTACCTGTACCGATAGCCCAAATTGGTTCATATGCCACAATAATGTTATTGAATTCTTCTGCAGTGAGATTGAATACACTGCCTTCAAGTTCTGCTTTTACTACTTCGTTCTGCTTGTTGGCCTCTCGCTCTTCAAGACTCTCTCCAATGCAGAAAATGACCTTAAGTCCGTTCTTCAGTGCAAGTAGTACTTTTTCTTTCAGTACCTCAGGTGTTTCGTTGTAATATCCGCGACGTTCTGAATGACCGAGAATAACGTACTGTGCTCCAGTGCTCTTTATCATTTCTGCAGACACTTCTCCAGTGTATGCGCCTTTTTCCTTGTCTGCACAATTTTCTGCTCCCAAGCCGACGATGTCTTGGTTAAGGAATTGTGCAATACTTGCTAAATGGATGAAAGGTGTGCAGATTATAACTCCACAGTTGGGCTTGTTTGTCGTTAGTGTGTCGTTAAGCTCTTTGGCAAGAGTAATACCTTCTTGCAGGTTCATGTTCATTTTCCAGTTACCTGCTACAATTTTCTTTCTCATGTTTTTTGCTAATATTAAAAAATGATTTATGTTTTCTTATCCATTTTGTCCACGCCCATGTACGATCGGCAAGTGCTAACAATGCAAGAGGCAGGAAGAACCAAGCTAACGTGTATGCGATTTTTTTTCCTATGTTTGTCTGTGATAGATGTCCTTCCGGCCGTTTGTCAAGTTGTTGGGCAGTATCTTCCAACTGAGGCAAATTGTTGTGGCTCCATTTTCCGATAATTGTCCCGTTTTTTATCAGTAATAGTCCAGGGTTACTGCGTATGATAGTTCTG
Organism: Barnesiella intestinihominis; assembly: GCA_963586715.1. Classification (GTDB taxonomy): domain Bacteria; phylum Bacteroidota; class Bacteroidia; order Bacteroidales; family Bacteroidaceae; genus Prevotella. The sequence goes on along the minus strand of CAVAAS010000003.1, from coordinate 132,425 downwards.
AGTGTGGTTTCATCTGTGAGTAAAAATGGGTATTCTGCCCCTGTAATATCTTGCCAATGTGAAATTGATTTTCTGCTACTTGCTGTTAGGCAGTAGAAACTGTAACCATGCAATTTGGCGTAATCGTATATTTTGTTGATGTCGCCGAAATATGAGTCGTTAGCTTTTTCCAAATATGGGGCCACAAGAAGAAAGGTGTAACCTTTGTCGGACAGAATCTTATCCGTTATGTCTTCACCAGTTTCAAGTACTTCCATATTTAAATCGTGTATCGGCGGTACATATCCTTGCCTTGTCTGTGTGGTCTTGCTGTCAACGAAAGTCCATGTCGAGTCGGGATAGTTTTCTAAAGAGAATTCTTTTGTTACCCCATTCTTTTTCAAAAAAAATGTCGTTTTAAATTCAGGTTGTGTGGCTCCTTGGGGTATTTCCATTCCTTTGGGAATGTTGGCTCCGATGTGATAAGGGCGAAAGTCAAAGACAGGTAAGTTATATAGGCAATAAACACTTGTTGCCAAACCATATATTATCGTATAGTTTATTGCAATCCATTGGTTTGTACGGCTGATGAAGCGTACCATTGCTATGGGCCATTTTGCCACAATTGCAGAACATGCTAGCAAGATGATATTCTTAACTAAAGTTTGGGTGTTTGTCAGCTTGATAGCATCGCCAAAACATCCACAGTCCTTTACAGGGTTTGCCAATGCAATCCAAATGGTTATTGTCGTCATTATAACCATAAAAGCAAAAATGATTTTCGAAATCATTCTGCGTCTTATGGCAAAGAGTAGGAAGACACCAAGCGAAAGCTCTATGGTGGCAAGTAGTATGGATGCAGAAAGAGTGGCGAAATCAGGTACAAATGTAGCTATTCCGAGAGCTTCAAGATAGTCGTGTAGCTTATATTGTGTACCAATAGGGTCAATGGCTTTTACGTAACCAGAGAAGATGAACGTCAGTGCAACAACGAGTCTTGACGTATTCACCGCAATGTTCTTTACCACAGTCTTTCCCATTGTTAATTAATTGCAATCCGTAATCTTTATAATTGCGAAAACAGAATAATTTATTATGTCCATGTAGTTTGCGTCAATACCCTCCGAAACGAGTGTATTACCATGTAGATTCTCTATTTCTTTGACGCGTTCTATCTTAGTGAGAATGAAGTCAGTAAAACTGCTCACTCGCATCATACGCCATGCTTCGTTATAATCATGATTTTTCCGCACCATCAATTGCAGAGTTTCCTTTTGATATTTGTCGTAGAGTTGAAGCGCCTCTTCGTTGTTGATATCAACATTATCGGCAAATCCTTTTTCTAGTTGTATCAATCCCACTAATCCATAATTTATAAGTGCGATAAACTCAGAATGTGTCGAATCTTCAATTAATGCCTTGCCTTTAACCTCAATACTGCGTATGCGGTGTGCCTTTATCAATAGCTGATCTGTGAGTGCCGATGGACGTAGCATGCGCCATGAGGCGTTGTAGTCGTGGAGCTTCTTTTCGAATAGCATACGACATTCTTGCATCACGCTTTTAAATTGTTGCTCTGTATCTTGTGATTCCATTGTCTGTCTTTATTTTTGAAGATAGATAAACACTTTCTTTAGTATGGATAGTTTTAAAATGCAAAGGTAAACATTTAAATTGACAAAAGGCTCAATCCATCAAAAAATGTATTTTGTTTGGAGCCAGTTGCAAAGTCAACCAATAATTGCAAAGTGAAGAATAATCTTCGATAAATATCAAGCAAATTCGTCCTTTTTACTGTTTGTTTTCAGAAAGGCTTTTTTGTCTGATCTTTCTTATAACAGCGCATTCTGCATCAAAGCGTGCTTTGACAGAGTCACGCATGGAACGTATTGTGGTAATAGCAATATAGTCTTCCTCTGTTGCTATTCCTGCTTTCCGACGTTCTTCAACTTCCTTCTTTTTTATATTAAGTTGTTCATCGAACGCTTTTACAAGTTCATCGTGTATCTTGACATTCGCTTGAAATTTAGCCTCAGTAGCGGCTCGATAAATCTTAATAGCTCTTTTTCTTTGTTCTATGGCTTTCGGATAAGTGTGGCGTAGTGAGTCTATAAGCTCAAGTGCTTTCTCGTGCTTACCATGTTGTTCAGCTGCTGCCGCTTGTTCCAATAAGTTGGTTGCTCGCTCCATAGGGTTGTCTGAACAAGATGCCATAGTAAGCATGATGACTGTAATTATCGGTAAGGTGGTTTTCATATTCCTTTTTCAGTAAAAAAATATCTTTTAAACTTGTATCAAATGTTCCTGTTTCTTTGCTTTAATACATTCTATGAAAGTATCAATATAAAAAGGCTTGTATACAAAAGTCATGCTTTTTTCTCGCAAAACCAAAACATTATTGGAAAATATTGTCTTTTTAGAAATTTAATAACTAAATTTGCATGTCTTAGCAGAGAACAAAGCATTTTAATGGCCTAAGACAAAGACGCATAAAAACGCGATGCTAGCGAGAAGTGAATTGGATCGTTTCCAATAAGCAACAATAAGCTTTGAAGAACAACGAAATATGACTTACATGATGAAGAGAATAGCTCTCATTACAGGCATTACGGGTCAAGACGGCTCGTTCCTGGCAGAATTTCTACTTAGTAAAGGATATGAAGTACATGGCACAATAAGGCGTTCGTCGGTAGATTTCCGTGAACGTATCGCCCATCTTGAAGGGCAACCCCATTTCCATCTTCACTATGCTGATATGGGTGACTCCATGAGTCTTATACAAGTTGTTGGAAAAGTCCATCCTACTGAAATATATAACCTTGCAGCTCAGAGTCATGTTCAAGTAAGTTTCGATTCTCCGGAATTTACAGCAGATGTTGATGCAACAGGGGTTTTGCGGGTGCTAGAAGCTGTGCGTCAATGCGGCCTTGCTGATACCTGTCGCATATATCAGGCTTCAACATCTGAACTTTATGGTAAGGTTGAAGAAGTTCCTCAAAATGAGTTGACACCGTTCCATCCTTATTCACCATATGCTGTTGCCAAGTTATACGGGTATTGGATCGTGAAAGAGTATAGGGAAGCCTATAATATGTTCTGTTGTTCAGGTATACTTTTCAATCATGAAAGTGAACGTCGTGGAGAAACTTTTGTTACACGCAAAATAACGCTTGCTGCAGCACGTATTGCTCAGGGCAAACAGGAAAAACTCTATCTTGGTAATTTGTCATCGTTACGTGACTGGGGATATGCTAAGGACTATGTTGAATGTATGTGGCTCATTCTTCAGTATGACAAACCTGAAGATTTTGTGATTGCTACAGGTGTGCAACATTCTGTACGTGACTTTTGTTATCTCGCATTTAAGCATGTTGGAATAGAACTTGAATTTCAAGGTGAAGGCGAAAATGAAAAAGGCGTAGATAAGAAGACCGGTAGAGTGATTGTTGAAGTTTCTAAGGATTTCTATCGCCCTACTGATGTTGTGAATCTTTGGGGTGATCCGACTAAGGCAAAGATGAAACTGGGATGGAATCCAGGAAAGACATCGTTTGAACAACTCGTGAAGATTATGGTAGATGCAGATATGGCCAAAGTAGCTGTTGAGCGAGCTGGTGAAAAGGTAAAGACTAATTTGGCTGAATATCTTGAAAAGGGTATAGTAAAGTAGAGGTGGGAGTCGTTGTATTTGTCAGTCTCATTTTAAGGAATAGATAATGGCACTAAACAAAGAAAGTAAGATATATATAGCTGGGCATCGCGGATTGGTTGGCTCGGCCATTTGGAAAAATCTTGAAAAAAGAGGATATTGCAATCTAATTGGACGTACCCATAGTGAACTTGATCTCACAGACCAAAATGCCGTAGAGAGATTTTTTGACGAAGAGCGCCCAGACGCCGTTGTGTTGGCAGCAGCCTTTGTTGGTGGAATTATGGCAAACTCGCTTTACCGGGCTGATTATATTATGCAGAATCTGAAGATGCAATGCAATGTAATAGGTAATGCTTATTCACATAAAGTAAAAAAGTTGCTTTTCCTTGGTTCCACATGCATATATCCTAAAAATGCGCCTCAGCCTATGAGGGAAGATGCACTTTTGACTTCACCTTTGGAATATACCAATGAAGAATATGCCATTGCAAAAATTGCCGGACTTAAAATGTGCGAAAGCTATAATTTGCAGTATGGCACTAACTATATTGCAGTCATGCCCACAAACCTTTATGGACCGAATGACAATTTTCACCTAGAAAACAGTCATGTTATGCCGGCAATGATGCGCAAGATATATCTTGCAAAGCTTATTCATGAGGGTAAATGGAAGGAGATACGTTTAGATATGGACAAACGGCCAGTAAATCCGACTGATAAGCTTCGGGAGATTATTGGTGAAGGCAATGTTGATGGAAAGAGCAGTGATGAACGTATACTCAAAACGTTGGCTTTCTATGGAATAGAGGATAATAAGGTCACGCTTTGGGGGTCTGGCAACCCGTTACGCGAGTTCCTTTGGAGTGAGGATATGGCTGATGCCAGTGTTCATGTTTTGTTAAATGTTGATTTCTGTGATATCATAGGCATAGACAAGTATTCGTCTGTTTTCTATGGAGCGAAAACCGACGGAATGGTTGATCGGAACAATAGCGAGGGGCGTGGCGGAGCTTTGCCTACTCTTGGCGAAATACGTAACTGCCATATAAATGTAGGAACAGGAAAAGAAGTTTCTATAAGGGATGTGGCTGAAATGATTGTCAAGGAAATAGAATTTGACGGTGACCTCCTTTGGGATGGAACGAAGCCTGATGGGACAATGCGTAAGTTGACTGATGTAACAAAATTGCATAGCTTGGGGTGGCAGCATTCTGTTGAAATAGAAGAGGGTATTCATCTCCTTTATAATTGGTATAAAGGAAGCATTATGCCCGAACGTTATTGACGTTACGGAACGTTTTAATTGTGGATTACAAGAATTTTGGAGGTTTAATTTAACGGCAAAGAAGTATGTATTGGGCACAGGTAAATATGGGGGGGCTAAGGGCAAGCCAAAGGTTCGGTACTACGCATAGTAATGGATTGGTTGTTGCGGCAACTCTTTTGGGAGATTTCCTTATAGCAATGCTCACATACTGGTTCTTTATAGCCAAGGTGTTAGGCTTCTATTGGGATGATTTTCAGATGCACACGGCCTTTCTCGTGGGGGTGATTTATAGTGCATGTATCATAAATGGTGGAGTTATTGTCTACATACGTAATGTGAAACGTTTCCAAATCGTTACGCTCGTTGCCCGTAATGTGCTTGTTTTTGCATTGTTGTCTCTACCCATTATTAAGCTAGGACATTTCCACTCTATGTATTACAAGGTGATACCGCTATTCCTGCTCACGCTTATATCAACGGTATCGCTGTTTCGACTTTGTGTGCGTTGGGCGATAATAAGGCATAGTCGTTCAGCTAAATATATAACAAAGGTTGTATTTCTAGGCAGTAAGGAAAATAATCTAGCTCTTTACAAAGAGATGCGCTCTATATCATCGTTGGGCTATGAGGTCCTTGGATATTTTGACGACAAGCCTAATCCCAACTTTCCTAAGGAATGTTCATATCTTGGACCACCTGATTCTTTTGAGGAATATCTGAATGGAACCAATGAAGTGCATGAATTGTTTTGTTGCTTGTCATCAGACCGCTCTGAAGAGATACTGAGAATCATGCGTTATTGCGATAAACATCTTATACATTTCTATAGTGTTCCGAATGTTTCCAACTATTTGCACCGTCGTGTCTATTTCAATATGCTTGGAAATGTACCTTATCTAAGTCTTTATCGCGAGCCGCTTTCGCGACCGGAAAACAGATTTTTGAAACGTATTTTTGATATTTGTGTATCGTCAATGTTTCTCTGTACGCTATTTCCAATAATATTTATAATAGTGGCAATTGTCACAAAAGCAACGATGCCGGGACCGATATTCTTTCGTCAAAAGCGAAACGGTCTTAACGGTGAAGAATTCTACTGCTACAAATTCCGTAGTATGAAGGTCAATGCCGATGCCGACAAGTTGCAAGCAACAAAAGATGACCCCAGAAAGACAAAATGGGGAGACCTTATGCGCAAGACAAACATTGACGAACTGCCGCAGTTTTGGAACGTACTGAAAGGGGACATGAGTGTTGTCGGTCCGCGCCCTCATATGCTTAAACACACTGAAGAATATTCAAAACTTATAGACAAATATATGATACGCCATTATGTGAAACCTGGAATAACTGGCTGGAGTCAGGTTACAGGCTTCCGTGGTGAAACAAAAGAATTGGCACAGATGGAAGGTCGTATAGAAGGTGACATATGGTATATTGAACATTGGTCGCTGGGGCTAGACCTTTATATTATCTACCGTACTGTGGTTAATGTCTTACAGGGGGATAAAGAAGCCTATTAGACAACTTGCGTATCATTGCAAACAATAACAACAACATGACATATAATATAACACCACCTTCGAAACTTGATGTTCTTATAAATCTTCCTGCGTCAAAGAGCATAAGTAATAGGGCTTTGGTCATTTCTGCCATTGCCGGTATGGATAAATTACCAGATAATTTGTCCGATTGCGATGACACGGAAGTTATTGTGAAAGCGCTAAAAGATCTGCCCTTGGTTATAGATATTAAGGCTGCTGGCACAGCCATGCGCTTTCTTACGGCAATGTTTGCAACTATCCCTGGAGAACATGTAATAACAGGGACAGAGCGTATGAAACAACGGCCTATACATGTTCTTGTGGATGCTTTGCGAAGGTTAGGGGCAGACATCGTATATGAGGAGAATGAAGGCTTTCCTCCATTGCGGATAAGGGGTAAGAAGCTTGATGGCGGCTGGTTGGATATTCAAGGAGATGTCAGTTCCCAGTTTATTTCTGCCTTGCTTATGGTTGGACCGAACATGAAGCACGGACTTACCCTTAAGCTTAATGGAGAGATAATTTCACGTCCATATGTTGACCTTACACTTTGTACTATGCGCGATTTCGGTGCCGATGCGGAATGGAGTGATACGGATGTAATAGAGGTTAAGCCGCAACCATACAAAGCAACGGGATATTTTATAGAGAGTGATTGGAGTGCAGCGTCATATTGGTATGAAACGATAGCCTTGAGTCGAGACCCAGAGGCAGAGGTCCGGCTTGGTGGGCTTACTGACGGTTCGCTTCAGGGAGACTCTGTAGTTAAATATCTGTTTAGTATGCTTGGTGTCAAAACAGTGTTCAGCAGTCGCAAGCGTGGGGTTCCAACAATAGTAACGTTGAAGAAGACAGGTCTAGTTTCATCACGTTTGGACTATGATTTCATAAATCAACCAGATCTAGCGCAAACATTCGTCGTTACATGTGCAATGATGAATATTCCTTTTCATTTTACAGGGCTCGCGTCACTCAGAATAAAGGAAACTGACCGTATAGAGGCACTCACACGTGAACTTAGAAAGCTTGGCTATGCGATAGATGATGGTGATGGGACAGAACTTATTTGGAATGGTGAACGTTGTGAACCCAGTTTAGAATCAGCCATAGATACGTATGAAGATCATCGCATGGCAATGGCGTTCGCTCCCGCAGCCATAAAGACTCGCAAGTTGCTTATAAACAATCCACATGTGGTAACAAAATCGTATCCACACTTTTGGGCCGACCTTAAAAAGGCAGGTTTCCACATAACGGAAAGCTAGGCAACGGCCATATGGATTTACGCACACTTTCCCATAATACGAAAAACGTACAATAAAACGTGCTTTTCAGCGTTTAGTCAGAGTGAAAGTATACAAAAATAGATTATCAACCACCATCATGGTATTTGTCGTAGCCATGATAGTGATCGGGTGCTCGACGCAAAAAAACACGTCGACAAGTCGTTGGTGGCATTCCTTCAACGCCCGTTACAATACATATTATAACGGAACGCTAGCCTATATAGACGGCTCACTTGAGAAGGAAAATGGCAACAAGGACAATTTCACGGAAATGTTGCCTTTATATACTGTCGGAAACAAAAATAGTCGTGAACTTGGAAAAGGAAACTTTGACCGTGCAATAGAAAAATGCCAAAAGACAATAAAACTTCATAGCATAAAGAAGCGTCCCGAATGGAATAAATCACGCAAGAAAACGGCAAAAGATATAGAGTGGCTTAACCGTCGAGAGTATAATCCGTTTCTTTGGAAGGCATGGCTACTTATGGGTCGATCACAGTTTATGAAAGGCTCTTTTGATGAGGCAGCGTCCACTTTTTCTTATATGAGTCGTCTCTATGCTACTCAACCTGCCATTTATGGCAAGGCAAGGGCATGGCTGGCAAGATGCTATACCGAGCAGGATTGGCTTTATGACGCCGAGGACGTTATAACGAAAATGCGCCGAGACTCTATAAATTGGAGAGCACAGAAAGATTGGGACTATACTTATGCAGGATATTACATAAAAGCAGGCCGATATGCCGAGGCCATACCTTATCTCCGTAAGGTTATTCGTCATGAAGGTCGTCGTAAGCAGCGTGCCCGCGAGTGGTATCTTATGGGGCAGTTGCAAGCCGCCATCGGAAATAGGCAGGAAGCTTACAAGGCATATAGAAAGGTGGTTGCCCAAAATCCTCAGTATGAGCTGGAATTCAATGCCCGTATAGCTATGACCGAAGTTATGGCAACTGGTAAATGGAAGCAAATGGTAGGCAAACTGCGCCGTATGGCACGCAACGACAATAATAAAGATTATCTGGATCAGGTATATTATGCTATCGGAAACATATACATGACGCAGAAAGACACTCTAAAAGCCATTGATGCATACGAGAAGGGAAATAAAAAATCTACACGCAATGGTATTGAAAAGGGTGTTTTACTTCTCACTTTGGGTGATATTTATTGGGCAAAGGAGAAATTCAGCGATGCCCGTCGTTGCTATGGCGAGGCTATAGGGCTGTTAGACAAAGACCGTAAGGATTACGAACAGTTGTCAAACCGCTCAAAAATACTTGATGAACTTGTTCCACACACGGATGCTGTCCATCTTCAAGACTCTCTTCAATCGTTGGCAAAAATGCCTGAGAGCGAACGCAATGAGGCAATTGACCGTGTGATAGCGGCATTAAAAAAGAAAGAAAAAGAAGAGCGTGACGCTCAGTTGGAGGCTGAAGCCAAGCAGCAGCAAGCTGCAAACGGGGGCATGGCCAACAATAGAACAGATAATACTTCGGCAACTACAACACAAACCAGCGGAACGTGGTATTTCTATAACCCAATGACTGTCAGCCAAGGAAAAGCGTCTTTTGAAAAGTTATGGGGAAAGCGGGAGAATATTGACGATTGGCAGCGAACCAACAAAACCGTTGTGGCGCAAGTACAAGGTGCAGAGGAAATGACCGATGCTGTAAGAGATTCCTTGGCTGCACTTGCCGAAGCAGAGGATTCTCTTAAGCAGATAGCCGATAGTGCTCAAAATGACCCGCATAAACGCGAATACTATTTAGCTCAGATACCGTTTACCCAGGAACAGGTAGATGCAAGTAACAAGATAATAATGGATGGCTTGTACAATGCAGGTGTGATATTCAAAGATAAACTGGACAATTTACCACTCAGCGAAAAATCTCTGCGTCGGCTTGCTGACGATTATCCGTCGTATGAGCATATGGACAACGCTTATTATCACCTTTTCTTATTATATAGTAGGATGAACAAGCGTGACGTTGCAGGTGATTGGCTGACAAAACTTAAGCAGGGCTTCCCAGACAGTGAATGGACCACGTTGCTTTCTGATCCTGATTTTGAGGAAAATTCGCGTTTTGGCGTGCATATTGAGGATTCTCTTTATGCTTCTACATATGATGCCTTCAAGTTAGATAGGCTGAATGAAGTGAAAACAAATGCAGCTGTCTCAGCGCATCGTTTCCCTCTAGGGGCAAATCGCGACAAGTTTATATTCTTCAATGGTATGGCAAAACTTAACAGTGGTGATGCCAAGGGATGTCTTGCGGATATGCAGACAGTTGTAGACAAATATCCCAAGAGCGAAGTAAGTAATTTGGCAGGCATGATTATAAACGGAGTCAAATCCGGTAAAAAACTTCATGGAGGTAAATTCGATATCAGCGACGTGTGGGCACGCCGTAGTGTGGTGATGGCAGACAGTGACTCCATACAGGCGAAGCAATTCACGGCAGAGCGCAACGTCGATTTCTCATTTATGATTGCATACCCCACTGATTCGGTAGACGGAAACCAATTACTTTATGAACTGGCGAAATACAATTTCTCTAATTTCCTTGTCAGAAACTTTGAAATTACAACAGAAGAGGTTGAAGGATTGGAACGAATGGTGGTTAGTGGCTTTAAGAACTATGATGAAGCGTTGCAATATGCACGGCAACTTTACTCAAATAAGAAAATACGTCTGCTTACATCTAAGTGCAGAACTATTATAATAAGTGATGCCAACAAGGAACTGCTTGGCACGCATTTCAGCTATAATGATTATGATAAGTTCTATGAAAAACATTTCATACCGCTACGAATAAGTACAGTAAAACTCCTTACTGAGCCAGAAACGATAGAATACGAAAAGGTGAAGGAGCCGGAAACCGTAGAACCTAACAAGCTTGTAAATGGTGGCGTTATAGATGACGATACGTTCATGCAGATCGGTATTCCGGTAGTCCCCGACGATAAGACGGGAAATGGTGGCTCTGACATTCCTACAGACAACAATACTTTTAGTCTTGAGCCGCAACAGGAAGACAACTCCGTGCAGCAGGAAACATTTGATGTGGCTCCTCTGCAACCGTCTTCTCAGCAGCAGTCACAAAACGAGACAGACAATATGTTCTCACTGCCAGAAACGCAGGACGTTCCTGCAGAGAAAAAGACTGATGGTCCAAAGACAACGTTGGAAGACCAAAAGGAAATGCCATCGCAACGTCCTTCAAAAGAAGTCAAAGCAGAAAAGGAGGATGTTGTAAATCCTTCTTCTAAGAAGGTTGAGCCAAGTAATGTTGAGGCTCCACAGACGCAGACATCAAATAAGGAAAAACCTAAGGTTGAGGATAATGGCATTCATTTCAACGATGATATTGACGGGGACAACTATGATATTGAGCCTGGCAATAATAACCAAAAACAGCAGGACTTCAACCTTGAGGACGACTATTACGAACTTGACGGATTCTAAGACTTATATATGAATAACGGACTTCTCTTATGGGTGGACGACGAGATAGAACTTCTCCATGCCCACATAATATTCCTTGAAAAGAAAGGTTATGAGGTTGTTACTGTAAGCAACGGAACCGATGCCATAGACGAGTGTCGGCAGCATAGCTTTGATCTTGTCCTTCTTGACGAGATGATGCCTGGTCTGAGTGGCTTGGAAACGCTTCAGAAAATAAAGGATATACTTCCCGCAACGCCTGTTGTTATGGTAACCAAAAGTGAAGAGGAAGATATTATGAACCAGGCGATAGGTTCAAAAATTGCCGATTATCTGATAAAGCCAGTTAACCCAAGCCAAATTCTCCTTACGCTGAAAAAAAACATACACCGCAAGGAAATTGTGACGGAGGTAACGCAGACAAGCTACAGGCAGAGCTTTATGGACATATCTGCCAAGATAGATAATTGTCGTACGGCAGAAGATTGGATGGATATCTATAGACTTCTTGTGCATTGGGAGCTGGAGCTGAGCAGTACAGACAGCAGTATGACAGAAATGCTCATGATGCAGAAAAGCGAGGCAAATAACTCTTTTGCAAAGTTCGTGAAGGACAACTACATGGATTGGGTAAATCCCCACACTCAGCAGTCACCTTCCCGTCCGCTTATGAGTAACAATATCTTCAGCCGCAAGGTATTTCCGTTGCTTGATGCAGGAGAAAAGGTTTTTGTCATAGTGGTAGACAATTTCCGTTACGACCAGTGGCGAGTACTGTCAGGGGAGATAGGGGATATGTTTGATATAGAAGAAGCTCTTTACATGAGCATATTGCCCACAGCCACCCAGTACGCACGTAATGCAATCTTCAGCGGACTTATGCCCGACCAAATAGCCAAGATGTTCCCGGAACTATGGGTAGACGAAGATGAAGACGAGGGAAAGAATCTTAACGAAGCTCCGCTGATACAGACACAACTTAACCGTTATCGTAGAAGTGGCACGCATTTTTCATACCATAAGGTGAACGACTCTGTTGGAGCAGACAAATTGCTTCAACAGTTTACACAACTGCATAACAATGACCTCAATGTTGTTGTTATAAACTTCATAGATATGCTGAGCCATGCCCGTACTGAGTCGAAAATGGTGCGTGAACTGGCCAACAACGAGTCGGCTTATCGTAGCATAACTCTAAGCTGGTTTCGCCATTCTGCCTTGTCAGAACTATTCCGCCGCCTTGCCGACAGTGACTATACTATACTCTTGACGACAGACCACGGAAGCATACGCGCCTCACGTCCGATAAAGATTGTGGGTGACCGCAATACAAACACCAATCTACGCTACAAATTGGGCAAGAACCTTAACTACAACACGAAAGATGTCTTTGCCGTTAAGGAACCTTTGAAGGCACAGCTGCCATCGCCCAATCTAAGCACATCGTATGTCTTTGCAACAGGAGATACATTCTTCGCTTATCCGAACAACTATAACTATTATGTCTCTTATTATAAGGATACATTCCAGCATGGAGGAATATCTATGGAAGAAATGTTGATACCTTTGGTGAAACTAAAGAAAAAGAAAAGATGAAACATAGCATAAAAATCATTGGTACAGCTGGACTATCTGATGCGGCAAAGCAGTTCGTTCAGCTTATGGGCACCGGCAAGGTCTTTGCCTTCTACGGCAAGATGGGGGCAGGAAAGACTACGTTTATAAAAGCCGTATGCGAAGAAATGGGGGTGGAAGATACTGTTACATCGCCAACTTTCGCAATAGTTAATGAATATCAGTCTGCAACTTTAGACTATCCGATCTATCATTTTGACTTCTATCGTATAAAGAAATTGGAGGAAGTCTATGATATGGGATACGAAGACTACTTTTATGGCGGTGGCGTCAGCTTCATAGAATGGCCCGAACTCATAGAAGACCTCCTACCTGAAGATGCTATTCGTGTAGAGATAAAGGAGGAGGAAGATGGTTCACGCACAGTAACTTTGTAGAGAAACTGCTGAATATTTAAAAATATCCTATGGATAGTGAATTACATAAGCAGGACGAATTTTTTATGCGCAAGGCTCTTGCTGAGGCAGAACAGGCTTTCAACGAGGGGGAAATACCTATCGGGGCTGTCGTTGTTTGCCGCGGACAGATAATTTCTCGGGCGCATAACCTGACGGAAACGTTGACGGATGTTACTGCGCATGCCGAGATGCAGGCTATAACCGCTGCCGCAAATACGTTGGGCGGCAAATACCTCACAGACTGCACGCTATATGTTACCGTAGAGCCATGCCCAATGTGCGCTGGTGCTTTGGGGTGGGCGCAGTTACGTAGGGTCGTCTATGGGACAAGTGATGAAAAACGAGGTTATCGTAAGTTTGCTCCACTTGTTCTTCATCCGAAAGCCACTGTTACTGCTGGTGTTCTTCAGACAGAGTGCCGTGAGCTGATGCAGAAATTCTTTAAGAATAGAAGATGACGTACAACTAAAATAACATAAAAAGGCAAGTCCATTGTATAGGCTTGCCTTTTTATGTTATTGAATATTCAATCCTTTGCTCACTAATGATGCGTGATATGCAGCAGATTAAGTGGAAGAATTTTAGAGCAAAGTCTCAAATTTCTTCTGAATTGCAGACTTTGACTGTCCTCCAACGAGGCGGTCTACCACTTCTCCGTTCTTTATGAAAAGCAGTGTCGGGATGTTGCGTATGCCGAATTCCATGGCGATATCGTCATTTTCCTCAACGTCACACTTGCCAACGACAATCTTTCCGTCGTATTCCTCTGCGAGTTCTGCCACTGCGGGAGCGATGGCACGGCAAGGACCGCACCATGTAGCCCAAAAATCAACTACCAATGGCTTGTCGCCATTCTTCAAACTTTCAAAGTTCTCGGTTGTTATTGTTACTTCCATTTTTGCTTTATTGTATTTCTTTTTTTGTTTCTTGTGCAAAGGTAGTTAAAATAGGTTGCAATGCAAAAATAATCAATTCTTTTTAGACCGACACTTTCTGCTAGTTGTCAGTTAATGCTATACTCCATAGCCTCGCATTCTTTTATGTATCTCAGTAGATCTGGAGTTACATCAATGCTGGTGTTTTTGCAGCGCATGATTATATTGCGTTGTTGTGGTAGGTTGTTTAATTGTACGAACACCTGACTTTTCCCCGTGTGCATGTCAAATATTGATTTCAGTTCAGTAGCCATATCTTCTGTAAACAGTTGTGAATTGATATGTATTGTTATCTTTTCCACAGCCGAATCTTTGATGTCGCTTAAGAACTTCACATCGCTTATTGTTAAATCATACATGTTTCCGTAGTCCCTTTGTGTCATTTTGGCCGTGATGAAAACGGAGACTCCTTCAGAGAACATTCCTTTCCATTTCCCCCACGGGTCGCCGAACAATGCCAATTCCCCCGCTCCTGTGAAGTCTTCAAGCGTAACAAAACCGCAAGGGGTGCCCCTCTTAGTGAATGCTTCGCGTATTTTGGTGACTATGCCGCCAATTGTTATTTCTGTCCTGTCTTTTAGTTTGTCTTTGTTTTCCAATTCGGGACATTTCGTGTTGCACATGTTGTCGAGAATCACTGTGTACTGGTCAAGAGGGTGTGCCGACAGATAAATTCCTACTAGGTCACGCTCGCGGTTCAGTCTTTCTATGTCGCTCCATGATTCGCTTTCCGGAATTTTCGGTGTGGCTATTTCCACTTCCTCCATGCCTCCGAAAAGGCTATTCTGCATTTCGTTCTTTGACGATTGGTATTTCTGCCCGTACCTAATTATTGTGTCGAAGAAGTTTTCACCTTTGTCGTTTTGGGCAAAGTACCGTTCGCGCTTAATGCCGAAGCTGTCGAAACCTCCACTTAGCGCCATGCTTTCAAAGCATTTTCTGTTGCATGAACTGAGATTTACGCGCTGGGCCACATCAAAGATGTCCTTGTAAGGACCGTTTTTCTCCCTTTCCATGATTATTGATTCCGCAGCAGCAGCTCCCATACCCTTTATGGCGGCAAGTCCGAAGCGTATGGCTCCGTCTTTATTCACGCTAAACTTGTTGTAGCTTTCGTTGATATCAGGTCCGAGAGTCTTAATCTTCATTGCTTTACACTCGTCCATGAGCTTTGTTATTTCCGTGATGTTCGCCAGGTTTCGGCTCATGTTGGCCGCCATATATTCGGCAGGATAGTGAGCTTTCAGGTAGGCTGTTTGGTATGCCACCCACGAATAGCACGTAGCATGGCTCTTGTTGAAGGCATAGCTGGCGAATTTCTCCCAGTCTTTCCATATCTTGTCAAGCACTTTGGGGTCATGGCCGTTCTTCTTTCCGCCCTCAATGAACATCGGTTTCATCTTATCAACGATGTCTTTCTTCTTCTTTCCCATAGCCTTTCTCAGGGCATCACTCTGTCCGCGAGTGAAGTCGGCAAGTTGGCGGGAGAGCAACATCACCTGTTCTTGATAGACAGTAATGCCGTATGTGTCTTTCAAGTATTTCTCCATGCAGGGAATGTCATACTCAATCTTTTTCTTTCCGTTCTTTCGGTCGATGAATTCAGGGATGTAATCCATAGGTCCCGGACGGTAGAGGGCGTTCATGGCAATGATGTCTTCAAATGTCGTAGGATGCAGTTCGCGCAGATATTTCTGCATACCGGCGGACTCAAACTGGAATGTGCCAATAGTTCTCCCCTCGCTATAGAGGCGGTATGTTTCCTCGTCATCAATGGGAATGGTGTCAAGGTCTATTTCCTTACCTGTGTGCAGCCGGATATTTTCCACAGCCTCTTTGAGAATGGAAAGTGTTTTCAGACCCAGGAAGTCCATCTTGATAAGTCCCGTTTCTTCAATCACGTGGCCGTCATATTGCGTACAGAGCAGTTTGTGTCCAGGGTCAGCCTTGTCTTCGGCAGTAGACACAGGAACCCAATCGCTAATGGCATCGCGGCAAATAATTGTTCCGCAGGCGTGAATACCAGTTCCGCGCACTGTCCCTTCAAGCATCTTGGCATAGGTGATAGTGTTTCTGAGCCGTTCGTCGGTTGAAGCCTCGGCATCACTCAACTCCTTCACGCATTTTATTGCGTTCGGCAGGTTCATCTTCAGAGCATTCTTATTTTCGTCGACGAGCTTGTCGGGAATCTGCTTACATATATAGTTGATGACGGACAAAGGTACTTTCTCTACGCGTGCAACGTCCTTCAAGGCATTTTTTGTGGCCATTGTTCCGTAGGTTATAATATGCGCCACTTTGTCGTGTCCGTACTTGTCCTCTACCCATTCCAGCACTTTTCCGCGCCCGTCATCATCGAAGTCGGTATCAATATCAGGTAACGAGATACGATCAGGGTTAAGGAAACGCTCGAAAAGGAGGTCGTATTTCATCGGGTCAATCTTCGTGATGCCTAAGCAATAAGCCACGACGGAACCTGCAGCAGAGCCACGTCCTGGTCCTACCATCACGCCCAATTCATCGCGTGCCGAGTTTATAAAGTCCTGCACGATGAGGAAGTATCCCGGAAATCCCATTGTCTTCATGATGTGCAGCTCGAATTTTACGCGTTCTGCCACATCTTTGGGCAGAGGATCTCCGTATCTTACTTTTGCACCGTCATAGGCAAGCTTTGCCAAATAGTCGGCTTCGAACTTTATTCGGTATAGTTTGTCAATGCCTCCCAGTTTCTTTATCTTCTTGTCAGCCTCGTCCTTTGGTAAAGGATTCTCGCCGTTTTCGTCAGAAGTGAACTCGGCATAGAGCTGCTCAGGTGTGATATTCCTTCGTGTGTCTTCCTCTGTTCCAAATTCCGAAGGTATGGGGAAGAACGGCATGATGGGGGCATGGTCAATGGAGTAAGTCTCCACCTTGTCGAGAATCTCAATTGTGTTTGACAGAGACTCCGGGACATCAGCGAAAACCTCGTTCATCTCCTCACGTGTCTTGAACCATTCTTGTTTTGAATAGAGCATACGGTTGGGGTCGTCAAGCTCTTTTCCTGTTGCAAGACACAGCAAGTGGTCATGAGCCTCGGCATTGTCTTTGTCAACAAAGTGTGCATCGTTGGTGCAGACCACCTTTATTCCGTATTCTTTTGCTAGCTGCAGGATTACGCGGTTGGCTTTCTGCTGCAGAGGGAATGTTTCCCTGTTGGCACGTATGTTCGGATCTTTCACTTCGTGCCTCTGTATTTCCAGATAGTAGTCGTTTCCGAACACCCGCTGATACCATTCGATAGCCTCCCTTGCCCCTGCGATGTCGTCTCTTAGAATCTTTGCCGGAACTTCTCCAGCGATGCATGCCGAACATACAATGAGGTCTTCGTGGTAGCGTTCAAGGTCGGCTCTGTCTGTTCGCGGACGCATGTAGAAGCCGTCGACCCACGCTCTTGACACGAGCTTTATAAGATTCTTGTAGCCATTGTAGTTCTTTGCAAGTACGATGAGGTGGTATCCACTCTTGTCAACCTTCGGCTCCGACTTGTCTTCCTTGCGGCGTCTTGCCACATACATCTCGCATCCGAAGATAGGCTTGAACTCAGGTTTGCCTTCATCACGCAGTTTGCCGTTGACTTTGTTGCAGTAGTTGAAAAGTTCTTTCACTCCGAACATGTTGCCGTGGTCGGTGATTGCCATTCCGCGCATGCCGTTGGCAACGGCTTTGTCCACTAGTTTCTGTACGCTCGACTGCCCGTCAAGAATGCTATAATACGTGTGTACGTGGAGGTGTATGAAGTCTTGCATCTTGTGTTATTGTTATTCTTCGTATGAATTTTGTGGATTCATTACGCTTTTTGTTGCTGAAGTTTGATTTATTCTGTAAAAACAGCCTCAAAGTTACGCTTTATCCACGAAATGGCAAAAGTTGGAAAGTAAAATTTGTACGGCTGACAAAAAAACGGTATCTTTGCAGATGCTTTAAATTTTGGCGGGTTTTTATCGTGCTCGCCTAGGCATTTTGTAATCAAGCAAGAATACTATGGGTAAAAGAATCAAGAAACTAAAGAGCGTAAGAATACATAGGGAGGGTACAGATACGCTTCTCTACGGCTTTGTGCTCATTGCCGCCGTGGCTGCTATCCTGTGGCTCTATGTTGACTGCAAGGCTGCCTTTTGGTGCTTTGCCGTCGTGTTCGGCATACTTTACGCCATAGTGCTCAATTTCTTCCGTTGTCCTAAAAGATTTTTCGAGGGGGAAACAGACAAAATAGTCGTTGCTCCCGCAGATGGAAGGGTGGTCGTAATTGAAGAAGTGGAGGAGAATACCTATTTTCACGACCGTCGCCTTATGATAAGTATATTCATGAGTCTGTTCAATGTCCACGCCAATTGGTTTCCCGTTGACGGAAAGGTTAAGTTTGTACACCACAAGAACGGCAACTTCCACAAGGCATGGCTTCCTAAGGCAAGTGAGGAAAATGAGCACGCAGATGTGATGCTCGAGACTGATGACGGGCAGGAAATCCTATGCCGTCAGATTGCCGGAGCCGTTGCAAGGCGTATCGTAACATATGCAAAACCCGACGAAGACTGCTACATTGACGAGCACATGGGATTCATAAAGTTCGGTTCAAGGGTTGATGTCTTCCTGCCTTTGGGCACAGAAGTGTGCGTAACGATGGGGCAGGCTACGACCGGTGACAAAACAGTCATTGCAAGGCTCAAGTGAAAACCCCGCAGGAAATGAAACGTAAACCATAGACTTATGACTACAAGCCCGCAGGCAAACGTATCATAACTCTATGGTTTTTCTATACATTCAGATAAAGACAGAGACTATGGCAAATTTCATCACAAGAAACATCCCTAATACTATAACTTGTTGCAACCTCGTTTCTGGTTGTGTGGCAACGGCATTCGCATTTAGCTCTCGCCCGGAGATGGCTTTGATGTGGATTATAATCGGTGCAGTGTTTGACTTCTTCGACGGGATGAGCGCCCGGTTGCTCGGTGTTTCCTCGCCGATAGGCAAAGAGCTCGATTCGCTTGCCGATGACGTAACCTTCGGCGTTGCACCTGCAACTATGGTATTCACACAAATGGGCGTTATGGATTACCCATCTGCTCTTGAGCCACTGCGCGGCATACTCCCATTCTTCGCTTATGTAATGGCAGCATTTTCAGCTCTACGATTGGCGAAGTTTAATCTTGATACCCGTCAGACAACTTCTTTCATAGGCTTGCCTACCCCGGCAAATGCCCTGTTTTGGGGCTCCTTGATAGTAGGAGGCAAAGACATCCTTGAAGCCTCTCCAATGAATATCCTTTTCGTTATGGCAATGGTGCTGCTTAGTAGTTGGCTGCTTGTAGCCGAGTTGCCGATGTTCGCCCTCAAGTTCAAGCACTGGGGGTGGAAGGGAAATGAAGTGAAATACATTTTCGTCCTTTCCTGCATCCCGCTGCTATATTTCTTCCGTCTTTCTGCCTTCGCCATAATAATAGCGTGGTATGTCATTTTGTCCGTCTATGTCAATATCATGGCAAAGCGGAAAACCGCTGATGGCAGTGCAGAAGCCTAATGGCATTAAATTTGCACTTGATTAAACGAGAGCTTACAGGTATAGGCAAGTCTTTCAGATACAGGTATTATAACCATTAGCAGAAAATCAATATGGCACTATTGTCACTTATTCTACTAGGCATATTCCTATATTATTTAATAAAGGTAGGGATTCGTGTGTACGGCATGTACCGTAAAGTCCACGATGCGGCGAATTTTTTCCGCGACATCAATGGGCAGAACGGGCGCTATGACAATACATATGGTAGTGGTACAGAAAACCGTTCCGGCAGTCGTACCGGCAGCACTCGTGCGAGTCACACCACTCCAGCGGGCGATGTCATAGAAGACCGTCGTACGGAAGACGAGATAAACAGAAAGATTTTTACGCAAGAAGAGGGCGAATATGTGGATTATGAGGAGGTGAAATAGCCATGGTCTCCGTATTTCCACATGCTGCATGCAATGTGGATTTTCTGTCGTTTGTTGTTGAATATAATACAAAGTGAATTGAGAAACTTTGTATTAAGTGTATTTATCTGTAATTTTACACCCAAAATCTGATAACATACAAACGATGAAAAAAATCACAGCCTTAACAACTTTTCTTATAGCCTTTGGTTTATTGGATGCAACGGCGCAGGTTAATGATAACAAGTGCGGACTTGTAGGCTTTGCCAACTATGCAGATCTCAATTTAAACGGCACGACAGGTGGGGCGCAAAGCGAAGTGGTGCGCGTAACAACGCGTGAGCAACTTGCACAATATGCTGCAGGGTCTACACCTTATGTAATAATAATAGAGAATGACATCACGGGAAAAGGAAACATAGGCGAGGGTTCTGCGGGTGTGAAAGACTACATCTCGCTGGGAAGCAACAAGACAATAATCGGTGCAGGCAGTGGAGTTACACTCAATAAGTTAGGCTTTGATGCCAACGGACAGAAAAACATTATCCTGCGAAACATGAAGATAACAAACTGTAACCCTGATGCTCTTGCCTTTCGCAACACTCACCATGTGTGGGTAGACCACTGCGATTTGTCAAGTTCTGCCGATGGACTATTGGATTTCACGGTGGGTTCAAGTTATCTGAGCGTTTCATGGACAAAGTTCAGCAACCACGACAAAGTGTCAATCTGCAATTCCGGCACAAACCATTTTGAAGATAACGGGCGAGAACGCGCCACCTATCATCATTGTTGGTTCGACAACACCACGCAACGCAATCCGCGTTTCGGCTATGGACTGGGGCATATCTTCAACAACTACTATACGAAGAACAGCAGCTACTGCGTTGGTTATCACACGCAAGCAAAGGTCGTGGTTGAGAATTCCCTGTTCAGCGACACAAAGACCCCGCTCAATCAGATGTATACGTCAAACTCTTATGAGGCGAACTATGCAGATGTGCTTAGCCGTGGCAACAAGTTCAAAAGCGTGAGCGGCAACACATATGATACGGGAGTGGGCTTTGACATAGAGCGATACTATAGCTATTCAAACTCATTGGACAAAGCTGACGACATGGAAACCCTTTCGTCTTTGATAGGACTTGTCGATGATCTTGAACACGATATCATACCTTTCCCTGGCAATGGCGCAACAGGTGTGACGCAAGACATGAAGCTTCAGTGCGGAGCCATAAGCGGGGCGGTTAAATATGACTATTACATAGCAGAAGAAAACTCCTCTGCTTCAGACTTTGTTGCATACAGTGATGCCACCACAACACTTAAGCCATTAACTAAATATGCGTGGTATGCGGTAGTGACCACACCTGAAAAGACATACACTAGCAGCGTGTTCCATTTTACTACGGCAGCCCGAACAGCAAATACTCCTATACCATGCGATGGTGAGCAACATGCCAAACTGCGGGAAGCCCTCAAGGACAAGAGTCCTCTAACGCCCGCTCGCCTGCAGTGGCGCCCAGCACTTGAGGCACAATCATACAGGGTATATCTTGCAGAAGGCACATCCGTTGGTGATAACAATCTAATTGGCGAGACAACATCAACAGAAATCACCCCAGGTTCGCTGAAATATGGCGAGCAGTACTCTTGGCGTGTTGATGCTGTTGCAGCCGACGGTACGGTGACACAGGGCGAGGTTTGGACCTTCGTTTCCGACAAGACTACGTTCGCTCTTGGCAAGACAGAAATGGAAAACTCCGTGCGCAACGGCTATGCTTATCTGGAGAAAGGCTCGGAATACCGTTCTTATTCCGGTGAATATGCCGTTGTTGGTGAGGCAGGACCTGGAAGCATGAGCCTTGTCTGGAACGGTGACGAAGGCGACTACGACATAACAACAACCTATTTTGACTGGCAATCAAAAACAAAATACAAAGGTTCTTTCACTCTCTATGTGAACGAAGAAAAGAAAGACACGTGGCTATCGCAGAGCGATGGCAGCAATATGATAGACCACAAGTCTACAGCAATTTCGCTATGCCCTGGCGATGAACTCCGACTTGAGTTCTATACAGACGACAAGATGCGTCTGCGTACCGACTGTATAAGTGTCAGCAAATCAGAAGTCAACGGTATATGTGATGTTGAGGCTGACCATAACAACAGAACTTTGCGCATATATACTATTGACGGACGTTATATGGGAACAACAGTTGACGGCCTGCCATCGGGAATATATGTGGTGAACGGAAAGAAGATCGCACTTTAACGCATTGCGTTTTAAAGCAAATAACAGGCGGCTTTGTTTGCGTGGGTAATATAAAATGCCTATTTTCGCAGAACAAAGCCGCTTTTTAGTGACCTTTACTCTAATATTGTGAATATGCGAAACCTGTTCTTTCTAATCCTTTTCCTTGCGGTGCGCATTCTTGCAGATGCTGCTCCGCTATGCCGCATGCAGCGTTATGACGAAAACGACGGCCTTGCCCAATGGCATGTTACGCAGATGCTGCAGGATGGGCAAGGCATGATGTGGTTTTCCACATGGAACGGACTGTGTCGTTTTGACGGTTATGGCTTCCGAACCTTTAAGGGGCATGTGGGAGACGGCGGGGATATATCCACAGACCGTATAAGAAACATCTGGCTTATTGACGACGGTAATATAGGATGTAGGGTTGACGAAGATATTTTCCGCTTCAATATGAAAACATGCCGCTTTGAACCAGCACAGCTGAAGCCGAACATGCGCCATGCAACTTCCGTTAAAGCAGGAAAACCTTACGCATATAAAGATGCACAAGGCACGGTATGGACTGTTTATCATGACGGAACACTTACATACAAAACGGCAGGAGAAGCAGAAAAGCCATACAACATCTTGCCAAAGATGGAAGATGCGCATCTTTGCTTGCCAGACCGACAGGGACAACTTTGGGTCGTGTCTTCTTATTCGGTTTATAAACTGACATTTCCCCCTCAGAATGTGCGGATAACGCGCAATGGCGGAGCTGAAGTCAAGGCAATCGGTTTTGACGGTCGCGGACGTTGTTGGATAACCGCCAAGGAAGATAAGGAGGTAATGGTATTCGCATGTGACGGAAATCTTGTGGGCTACTTGTCTCCAAGCGGCACATTGGAAAAGAGAAAGATAGCGTTTGGCCACTCCGTATATTCCATTTACAAAGGTCATGGCGGCACAATATGGCTTGGATGTAAGCCGGGTGGACTTTTACGCCTTAAGGAATTGTCTGATGGTAGCGGATACAAGGTGGACAGAATCCATGGGATGGATGAAATAGGCATATATGACATTAAGGCAGACCCGTGGGGACGCCTTTGGGTGGCAACTTTGGGTGGAGGCATAAGTTGTGTCGTAAATCCGTATGCTTCGCACCCTATTGTTGTCACTCCCCAAAACAAGCTTGTCGGATATCCCAAGGCCAAGGCTCAAAAGGTGAGAATGCTCCATATAACTAGGGGGAATATATTGTTGGTTGCTACAACAGATGGGTTATTAGTGGCGCGCTTGACAGCAGGGAACAGTTTCGGAAGAATGACTTTCCGCTTACATTCGCGTGAGAAAGGCCGTGCAGATGCGTTGAGTTGCAGCGCTACAATGAATATATGTGAGGACTTTCGTCATCGCATATACGTAAGTACTGAGAGTGGGGGAGTGAACCGTATAGAAACTTTCAACCTGCTTGCTTCAATTCTCTCGTTCCGTCATTATGGCAAAGACAATGGGTTGCCGACGGATGTGGCGCTTTCAGTTGTGCCTTTCGACAAGAGCCGACTTCTGATAGTGAGCAGCAACCAGTTTGTATTGTTCAATCCGGACAATGGCTTATGCGTGCCGTTCGGACGCAGTTTCTTCCAGTCGGAATGTCGTTTCTCTGAAGCTATTCCGCAAAGACTGCCGGATGGACGGTGGTTGTTTGGACTTCAAGACGGGATGCTCTGTGCTAATGGCGAGAAACTGCGCAAGAGTACATACGTTCCCTGTATAGCCTTTACAGGCTTGAGCCTTCAGGGGGAACACAGCGACTTGCCGATAAATGCCCTTGACACGCTTGTTCTTGGCAAGAAGCAACGTAGTATGACACTTATGTTCGCAGCTCTTGACTATTCTCCTGACGCAGATCTGCGTTATGCTTTCCGCCTTGACAAAAAAGATGGAAGAGATAGTGTATGGAACCAAGTGGGGTATGACCATTCTGTAACCCTTCTTGACATGGCTCCCGGTACATATACCTTGCATGTCCGCTCTACTAATGCCGATGGAGTGTGGGTGGACAACGGGCGAAAGCTGACAATAATTGTTACTCCTACGTTTTCAGAAACAACAGAAGCCCGTGTGCTTCTTGCGCTAATTATCCTTGTCGTGTTGGGAGGTCTGCTATATACCGTGATTTACATACGGCGCATCCGTCGTCAGCGCCGCGAGGCTCTTGAGGCGTATTTGGCTCTTCTAGGGACAAATTCCAGCAAAGGAAATGAAGCAGAAGCGGCAACATCGGCAACCGTCACTCACTTGAATGGGGAAGACGATGCGCTAATGCGCAAGGTTTCGCTTTTTGTGGAACAGAATATCTCTAATGCCGACATTGGAGTTGGCGACATGGCAGAGGCGGCAGCCGTGAGTCGTTCAGGACTACAGCGCAAGATGAAACAGATATTGGGCGTCACACCTCTTGATTTCTTGCGTGAGGCACGAATAAAGCATGCGTGCGGGTTGTTGTCCACAACGCAAATGTCAGTGAGCGAAGTGGCATATAGCAGTGGCTTCTCCGATCCCAAATACTTTAGCCGGTGTTTCAAGGCATCTGTAGGCAAAAGTCCATCAGAATACAAAGCCACATAAACACCTATTTTATTGTCGTTTCATAAACGGTCTCAGGGTCAGCGTTTTTAAAGTCCATGTCGCGGTAGGCTGACGGGATATCCTCCATATCAAGTGTTGTCTCCCGTTCGACAGGACGCCCAGGGTCAAGGGTTGAATGGGAAAAGAGCCAGTCGTACGTTTTTCTCATGTAGAAAAAGCGTGCTGGCGTGCCGTGGTTGCCACCTTGAAGCCATGTGTATCTTAGACGTGAGGCGTTGCCCGTATCTTCAAGGTCGTTTACAACGGATTTAGACATGCTTATTGGTACTGCTCTATCCGCCGTTCCGTGTATAATCCACAGTGGAACTTTACCGAGAGGCGTGCGGTCCTTGATTGAGCATCCACCGCACATGGCAAGGGCTGCGGCAATCTTGTCAGGGTAGGTTGCCGCAAAGTCAAGGGTGCCGTAACCTCCAAGACTCATCCCCATAACGTAGACGCGGGTGGAATCGCATTTGTAGTTGCGTTTTGTCCACTCAAGTACATCGTTAATCTTCTTGGGATTCCATGCTCCGCCTGGATTTTGCGGAACAACAACCAGAGCGTCAACTTGGCGCCCCTTCACTATTGCGTCGAGTGGGCCGTAGCGTCTGACACGGTTCAAGTTCCTTCCGCAAAGACTCTGCCCGTGAAGGAAAATTATAACGGGTGTTTCTTCAAGCGTATAGTAGTATTCCGTAGGGGTATATACCCAAAAATCGTAGCCTCCGGGAATGGAATCTTTTACGGGACGGATGAAATCATATTGCGCTCTTGCTTGGATGGAAAGGAAAATGAGTGCAAGAGAAATAATAATTTTGCGTATAAAGTTTCTCATTGTGGTATGATACGTTTAAGTATTGAACGTTTGTGGTGTATTCTTTTTAATAATACTAACGTGGAAACTGTAGTTTTTATTGTTGTAAATGCCTTGTTAAAAATTGTGGGAAACAGCGCTTCTTAGTGGATTTGCTTAAAAAGAACACCCCTTTGATGCGTTTTTATACCCTTCTGCTACTATTATCCGCCTAATTTTGCAATCGTAAAAACCGAAAACGGCAAGAATACTAACCTATAAAGATAATCTTTAAATATGAATCTACGATTTATTGCAGCAGCAACTATGGCTGTATGCGCTACATTCTTTGCGGATGCGCGCAAGATACACACCATCGGTGATTCAACGATGGCTACGTATAGCGAGAGCACCACGGTGACAAGAGGGTGGGGACAAATGTTCCAACAGTTTTTTACCGACGACATTACTGTGAACAACCGGGCAAAGAGCGGTGCCAGTAGCAAAAGTTTCTATGAAGAGAGCGCATATTGGCAATCAGTAAAGAAGCAGATAGAACCAGGAGACTATGTTATAATATCTTTTGCCCACAACGACGAGAAAAACAATGGTTGCGATGGTGATTCTCTAAAGGCATATTATACGGCAAACGGGGATGCCACGACTGCCGCTTCTTTGGACTATCGCGGGACTACGCCCTCGGGAACATACAAGGCATATCTCAGAAAATATATTAGCGAGACGCGTGCTCTTGGTGCCACCCCAATACTTATGGGGGCAATCTGCCGTAAGTATTTTACGGGTTCCACCATACGACGGAACGGAAGGCATGACCTTGGCGATAACTTTGACTTGCTAGAAAATGGAACATACAAGAAAGGGTTGAAAGTTTCAGAAGATGACCATTCTATGGACTACCCCTATCAGATGAAACTCGTGGCAGAAGAGCAGGGAGTTCCGTATCTTGATCTTACTACGGCAACGAAAGAACTGTATGAAAGCTATGGTGACGCAAAGGCAAACGAACTGCTTTTCGACGGAAACGGCTCAACGCATACTTCTGCAATGGGGGCAACACTTATCGCACGTCTGGCAGCCCAACTCCTGCAGAAAGCGGGAATACTTACGGAATATATCAATCTTACGAGTGATCTCAGCGTAAATCCTGCTGCAATCGACTTTGGCAAGGCTTATAAGGGGCAGACAACAACTCGTGAACTGCAGATTTCGGGTTTTGACCTCACGCCATCTGCAGGCACAGTGAATATCTCATCAACCAAAGGGCTTGTTGTTTCAGTAGACGGGGCAACGTTCACCCAGCAGGCTTCGCTTGATTATAAAGAAGGGAATGTGATAGGTACGGTGCAGGTGCGTTATGAATTTCAACAGACAGGTGCGGTGGATGAAAGTATAACCATTTCGTGTGGTGACAAGACACTAAGCGTTCCTGTAACAGGGGAGTGCATAAAGCTTGCGGACGGTGTAACAGCTATTGCTTATTGGCGTTTGGAAAAAGATGATCAGTGCACGGTTACAGGACCAATAAACCCTGTCGGCGAGAGTTATAGCGAGATGGTTCTGCAAAAATATTCCAATCCAAATGCCAATACTACGTGGCCTGAATATACAGGATTTACGGCCGACCGAAAGGTGCAGCGCAATCTTATCGCAGGAGAAAAGTGGCCCGCAGGTGAGATCGACGAGGTTTCAACACGTTGGATTGAGTTTGCCGTTCAACCGGCAACAGGAACAACGCTAAATGTAGATTCCATAGGAATGTTTGTATGTGGTTGTGGCGGCAATGGCATGCGTTGCAAGATATATTATTCAAAAGAAGCTGACTTTGCCAATGCGGTGAATATAGCGGATTTCTCTTCAAGTATGGTTGCAAACAACATGATGGCAGTAAGTGCGCAACCGGTTCTTAGCGTAGAAGATGGAGAAACGTTGCGTATACGAATATATCCTTGGTATAATGGAGCGGCAACGGGAAAGACACTTTGTGTGAGTGATGTGACAGTGCATGGCGTGGCTACAGACAATACTACTGGTGTAAAATCAATATCTTCTGCCGAGGCGCATCCAACGGCATATTATAATATATGTGGCATGCGGCAGAATACTCTTCACGAGGGACTTAATATCATTGTGGAGAACGGCAAAGCTGTTAAGGTAATGAAGCGCTAAGCGCAAGATGAAAAGGAAAATATAATCTATACATTATATTAATAAAGAATATCCTCAGAAAGCGGTGGAGTCCGTACGGCTTATCAACCTTCAGAGGGTTGGTGTAAATGCGGCGGACTCCCTTTTTCTTCTTAACTTGGTAGCGCGACTTGACGAAAAAATCGTTGAATTGCGTTATAAAGAAAGCTAAAACCCTAAAAAATATAGTAATGAAAAACAGAAAATCAATTTTGACATTGGTTGTATGCATGTTGTCATGGCTATGTGTCTCTTCTGTAAATGCAGCAGACGAACTGAATGTTACAGGAGCTACCATTTCATGGCCGTTTGACAGCGGCGTGGACAACGCTACAACAGCAACGGTGTCCGTACCGGAAGCTATCTCCACTACAAGTTTCTCTTTGGGAGAGAAAATCGGATTCAATGGAGTGCAGAACAAACTCTCCAAGATGCGTCCTACGGAAAAGATAAATAATGCAGCAGATGAGAGCTGTAAGGTTACTTTCTCTGTGAATCCAAAGAAAGGTATTAAGCTGACGCCTTCAAAACTTGCCTTTAATTCGCAAAAGTTCGGCACGAGTGGTGGTACACTCGACGTTTATGCCGTGTGTGGCGAAAAGAACGTACAACTTCTCAAAGGCTTTAACCCTGATCGTAACAGCGTTACGGCACAGGAATGTGACCTTTCTGCACTTGGAACAGTTGAGGACAAGGTGGAAATAGTATTCTTTATATATAACCTTGCCGCAAACAAGGATTTGGGACTTGGCGGAATTACAATAACAACCGACATTAACGGTACACCCGTTTCCGTGCCAGTTTATACACTGTCGGTTGCGCAAGCTGATCCTTTGGCAGGAACATTAACCGTGAACCCCGCAGGAACGCAGTTTGATGAAGGAACGCAAGTGACAGTAAGCACGACGGAAAACTTTGGCTATCACTTTCAGGCATGGGTGGATGATAGCGGGACAATAGTGTCAACTCTTAACCCTTATGCCTTTGAAATCAATGCGAACACATCTCTAACGGCAACATATACAAAGAACAACGTCTATGCACTCAATCTCAAACTCGAGGGCGGAGCAAATGCGAACCTTGTGCAGTTTTCGCCAGATGGCAACATTGTTGACGGAACTCACTATTATGAGGAAGGAACCGACGTTAAACTGACGGCGTTAAACAACCGTATCCTTACCTTTACCAATTGGGAAGACAATACAACCCAGATGGAGCGTGAGGTGAAGATGGACGGAGAAAAGAATTTGACAGCAACGTTCTCAGCATCAGACTATATCGTAGGGTGGGATCTCTACGAAGAAACACCTTCACAGGAGCGCGCTGCTGATTATAAGGCGGAGAGTGACAATGCTGGTCTCCTTTCACTTCACAATGCAGAAGGCAAGGCAATAAGCTGGCTCGCCTGTGGTGCAGCCAAAGGAGGGCAGAATGGGAAATATGCTGCCCGTGTGTGGAAAAATCTAACTGACAAGTATTATTTTGAGATCAGCTTCTCGTCAATAGGCTATTCTAACCTTAAACTTTCTGCAGCCGTGGGGGATGATTACAATGCCTATAGCGTTATCAATGCAGAGTATTCCGTAGATGGCATAAATTACACATCATTCGGCTCATTTAACTTGCCTGCCCGCTCATGGGATTCTCAAGAATTTTCATTGCCGGAAGAGGCTGCCGGGCAGAAACTCTTACGCATACGTTTCATGCCGGACTACACTTCTTCGCTCATTGGTGTGACAAGTGATTATGATGGCTTGGCGGTAGCAGAAATATTCGTGCTTGCCGATAAAAATGCAGAAGACGACAAGGACGCTCCGATTCTCCTTTCTTCAATACCGGAAGATAACGGAACAGGGGCATCTTCTACAGGTTCCGTGATATTGACCTTCAACGAAAAGGTTGTCGCAGCCGAGGGATCTTCGGCTACGCTCAATGGCGAAACGCTATTGCCGACGGTGAGTGGAAAGACTGTAGTCTATCAGTATAGCGGTCTAAAATACTCAACAAAATATACTTACCAGCTGCTTGCAGGTGCAATCCTAGATAGAAGCGGAAACGCTTTCAGTGGAACGACAATAAATTTCACGACAATGGATCGCAAACAACCAGACTCCCGTGTCTATGATGCAGTTGTAGCACAAGATGGTACGGGGGATTACACTACAGTGCAGGCAGCAATAGATGCAGCACCAACAAACCGTGTTAAGCCTTGGCTTATCTTTATAAAGAAAGGTACATATAATGAGCATGTAGACTTGCCAGCGACAAAACCATATCTCTATTTTATCGGACAGGGACGCGACAAGGTATTCATCAGCGACAATCGACTTAGCGGTGGTGACAATGCTCTGCCTGTAAGTACAGGAGCAACATTCGTGGCACATTCAAACAACCTCTTCTTTGAGGGCATAAGCTTTGTCAATTCTTATGGCTATGAAAAGAAGGCAGGGCCACAAGCTTTGGCATTGAATACGGAAGGCGATCGGGTGGCATTCAACAACGTTGGTATGTATAGTTATCAGGATACTTGGATAACAACCAGCAAGGCAAACTATCGTCACTATGTGAAAAATTCGTTCATAGAAGGGGCTGTTGATTTTATTTACAACAGTGGTAATGTTTATTTTGACGGGGACACCATAAACATCGTGCGTACTGACGGCGGATATATCGTTGCCCCAAGCCATCCAAAGGATACAAAATGGGGATATGTATTTATGAACAACGTGATAACAGCCCCAGGTGATCCGACGAAGACTTCTGTATGGCTTGGCAGACCCTGGCACAACTATCCGAAGACCGTATTCATAAACACCAAGGCGGAAGTGACAATCCCTGCAACAGGCTGGTATGAAACAATGGGAGGCCTGCCGGATATATGGGCAGACTATAACACTGTTGACATTAACGGCAATCCCGTTGACCTCTCTCACCGCCGTGATACATATTATATTGAAGATAAGACAACTGGTGAACGCACTTATGGTACGGCTAAGAATTATCTTACCGACGAGGAAGCGGCACAGTACACCGTTAAGAATGTCATGTCTGGTGATGACAATTGGCAACCAGAATTGCTTTGTGAGGCATGCGAGAAACCGCAGCCAAAGATAAAGGCAGGCAAAATATCATGGGATGCAGTGCCATATGCTATATGTTATGTGATAACAAAAGACGGGCAAGTGGAAGGCTTTACTACAGCAACATCATGCGATTATGCCGAGGGTGCAGAATATTTCATACAGGCAGCCAACGAATATGGCGGCTTGAGTGAAGCGGGAAAGGCCGTGGCTGATTCAACAGACGGCATAGATGTAAATCATGCAGATGAAAGTTTCATGCCGACAGCAATATATACGCCTGATGGACAACGCTTGAAAAAAACTGTAAAAGGCTTGAATATCATGGCTGGCAGTGAGACTACGCGAAAGGTTCTCGTGAGATAAAAACTTGTTTTGCTTTATATTCGGCATACATTCTAACCTTTGTGGAGGAGTGTATGCCGTTTTTTAGTTTATATTTTGGGAATTAACCTATAAAAAATGACAAAGTGCGTTGCTCTTGGTGGTGCGTGCCATAATATAATCTGTTGGAAATCAAATAAATACATCAATCTCCTTGCAATAATCCTATGGAATGGATATTTTTACTTTATCAAAAAAAAGTTTAAATTTGCCTAGAGATAATCTATTGCTACTTGAATTACACCATAAAAAAGTGCTGCTAACCATGTGTAAAAGGTATGAAATCTACATACAAGCCTATAATCTGGAGCATAAACCTTGAATCAAAAAAATAAAAAAAGATAAATATTTCAAATTGCAACCACGGCTATGGTCTTTGATGTGCCAGTAAGCTTAGTATGCAACTATTAGCATGTAAAAAATATCGTATGGTGTTGCCAATATACATGAGCATAAAACATTAATGAATCTAATAACAAAACAACTGTTAGTCTATGAAGAAAGAAAAGAACTTGGCCGCCTTGGGTGGGTGGAGTAAGAGTTTCTTGATGAAACTTTGCCTTTTGTGCTGTTTCATCGGAATTTCAGCGTTTGCAAATGCACAGCAGAAAGTCACTGGAAAGGTGGTTGATGCTAATGGACAGCCGATTATCGGTGCCAGTGTTGTAGTGAAAGGTACAACAAACGGCGTGATAACCGATGTAGATGGCAATTTCTCGTTTACAACCGACGACAATGCCACTCTTGAAATCACTTATGTTGGTTACAAATCCCGCACTGCTAAGGTTAATGGCCGCCCGTTGAACATCACTCTCAGCGAGGATACGGAAATGCTTGACGAAGTCGTTGCCGTTGGTTACGGTACGGTAAAGAAGCGCGACCTTACTGGTGCTGTCAGTGCCATTGGGGCAGACAAGCTTAAAGAACGCTCCTTTGGTAACGCCCTGCAGTCAATGGCAGGACAGGTATCCGGCGTTCAGATTACCCAATCGCAGGGTGCTCCTGGTATGGCTCCTACAATCAAGGTGCGTGGCGCTACCTCTATCAATGCAGGAACAACACCTTTGTATGTTATTGACGGCGTACCTCTTGAGGATGACACCAACTCTGGAAGCGGAACCAACGGCGGTAGCTTGCAATACTCAAACCATAACCCGATGAACGACATAAATCCTAATGACATCGAGTCTATTGAGGTGTTGAAAGACGCTGCTTCTGCTGCCATTTATGGTTCGCGTGGTGCCAATGGCGTAGTGCTTATCACTACAAAACAAGGTAAAGCAGGTCGCACAAAGGTTGACGTTTCATACGAACTCGGCATTTCTCATGTTAACCGTAAGATAGACATGATGGATGCAAAGCAATGGATGAGATATGAAACAGCAGCCCGCGAGAACCAGTGGGCTACAGACTATGCAAAGAATCCGTCACTCAACCGCAACAGCAAACCGGCCTCTTATGTCGTTCCAACGGAATTTTCTGATCCGGAATGGTTGGAGCGCATAGGTAACGGTACTGATTGGCAAGACGTTCTCTATCGCACAGGCATCAGCCACAACGTGCAGGCATCTGTTTCGGGCGGTAGCGAAAAGACACAGTTTATGGTTTCTCTTGGATATCTTAACCAAAAGGGTGTGGTTATAACCAACGACTATAACCGTTTGTCGGCTCGTTCAAACATTAACCACAAGATAAACAATCGTTTGAATGTTGGCGTAAAGATGAATCTTACGCGCACGTCAGATTCTCCTCAGGGTCTAGCAGGTAAATCAGACGTTGTCAGCCTTGCATGCCAAAGCGATCCTATATTCCCGCTCTATGTTGAGACTGGTTCTCTCGGCTTCAAGGATCCTTCTTCTATATGGAACACATTTGTTAAATACGGCTTCCAGCTTTGGCATCCGTATTCTCTTACCAAAGAGGCCTCAAAGAAAACGAAGACTACCACAGCCCTTGCTTCAGCATTCGCAGAATACAAGATAATTGATGGCTTGACATTCAAGACACAGGCTGGCTTGAACACTTCAGACGCGCACAACGAATATTATTGGAACGAAGGACAGAAATGGGGATACTCTGGTTGGGTGAATGCAACAGGTACTTTTGCAACTCGCCGTGTTGACAACTGGATTTGGGAAAACACCCTAAACTATATCAAGACCATCAACGAAGACCATAGCATCACTGCCCTTCTCGGTTATTCAATGCAGGATCAGGTAACGTCATTCTCAACAATGACAGGTACAGACTTCCCAAATGATATGGTTCACACGCTTAATGCAAGTACAACGCAGAAAGGCTCAACCATCAAGTCTGAATGGGCGCTCATTTCATATCTCGCACGTGCAACATACGCTTACAAAGGAAAATATCTGGCAAGTGCTTCTGTTCGTGCCGATGGTTGCTCTCGTTTCGGTTCCAACAACCGCTGGGGTTACTTCCCATCAGTGTCTGCAGCATGGCGTATCTCTGAGGAAAATTTCATGAAGTCTACTCGCAGCTGGCTCGACAACTTGAAGATTCGTGCAAGCTACGGTGTTACTGGTAACAACCAGATTGACGACTATGCTTCAATCGGTCTGCTCGCAACATCGCAATATGCCGTTTCTGGTAAGCTAACCAACGGACTTTATGTCAGCACTCTGCCTTCAAAAGACCTTAAGTGGGAGAAAACGGGACAGTATGACTTCGGTCTCGATGCAAATCTCTTTGGCAGTCGCTTGAATATTGGCTTTGACTACTACTATTCTAAGACAACCGACATGCTTCTCAAGGTTCCTGTTCCTGTACTTACCGGCTTTACAGAATCGCAAATGAACATTGGCTCGGTGCGTAACCTTGGTTTCGAATTGAATATCAACTCGGTTAACATCCGTAACAAGGACTTTATGTGGACAACCGACTTCAATATTTCTGCAAACCGTAACAAGGTGCTTAAGCTAGGCAACAACAATGCTCCTATTGAGGTGAACACTAACTCGGCAATTTCTCGCACAGAGGTTGGACAGCCCGTGGGTAACTACTATGGATATAAGGTTATCGGTGTCTACAGCACAGCGGAAATCAACGATCCTACCGTTGCAAAATATAGCGGCGCTGAACCTGGAGATCCAAAGGTGCTTGATGTTGACGGAAACGGAACTATTGATGCAAAAGACCGCACCATCCTCGGCAACTATCAGCCAAACTTCACATGGGGTTTGACCAACAATTTCTCTTACAAAGGCATAGAACTCTCGTTCATGCTCACGGGAACTCACGGAAATGAGATAATGAACCAAAACGCTCGCTTCCTCGGCTTCTACAATGGTGCCCGCAACCTCTATGCAAGTCGCAGCAACTTCTGGGTAAGCGACGCTCAGCCTGGCGACGGTATGACACCGAAACCACGCACATCGCCAAACACAATCGAGGCAAGTTCTTCCTCAATGTGGGTTGAAGACGGTTCGTTCGTTCGCATCAAGAACATCCGTCTTGGTTATAACTTCCCGAAGAGCGTAGTGAGACATTTGGGTATGACATCACTCAAGCTCTATGTAAACATGGAAAACGTTTATGTCTTCTCTGATTACTCCAACTACGACCCCGAAGGTTCAACCTTCCAGACAGGCTACCGCGTGGGCTACGACTACGGAGCTTATCCTAATCCGTTTACTTGCACCTTCGGTATCAACGTAGGCTTCTAAAACGGGAACATAAAAGACAATGTTTTCAATGATAAACAACAACGTTTAAAATACAGAACAAGATGAAAAAACTATCATATTTCATAGCCGCTGTGCTGGCATTCTCAACAGTGGGATGCAGCGACTTCCTTGACTTGTCGCCAATATCAAACGCCAACGAAAACGGATTCTACAAGACAAAGAGTGACATGGAAACGGCACTCGTTTCTGCCTATGCCACGCTTTACGACATTTGGGGACCGGAAGGCATGCCATCACTCTACGGGGAGCTGATGTCTGACAATGTTTACAACACTAATACTGCCGGCTCGGTGGCAGACTATAATGCCTTTGACAACCATACGAATATGGTGACAACCAATACACTCGTTGAGGGATATTGGGAAAAATACTATTCGTCTATATTCAAAATCAATAATATTATCTCAAAGGGAGCTTCCTTGCAGGATGTAGAACAGTATATTGCTGAGGCTAAATTTTTGCGCGCCCTTTACTATTTTGATATGGTTCGTGCATGGGGAGACGTTCCATTGGTAACAAAACCCGTCAGCGTGAGCGAGTCTTACAGCTATGCACGCACACCGAAGGCTGAGGTATATGAACAAATTATTGCCGACCTTAAGGACGCAGCCAGTGTGCTTCCTGCAAAGTCAGGCGAACGCTTCGTTGGCGCAGCCACAAGCGATGCTGCCAATGTGCTGCTTGGCAAGGTTTACTTGACCATTGGCGACAAGGCAAATGCCGCAACATATCTGCAGAAGGAATATGGCAAATTCTCGCTTGAAAGCGACTATGCTAACCTTTGGAGCTTGAATCACAAGAACGGAACAGAGTCTATCTTTGAACTTCAGTATGCTGAAACAACTTCTTCCAGCCAGCCTTACAGTAAGTATTGGGCAATGTTCACTCCGCTGGATAACCGTATTGTAACAGCGTGGGGAGCAGGTATGAATCAGGTTTCCGATGATTTGTGGAACGCTTACGAGGCTAACGACCCACGTCGCGACCTCTCTATCGCCGATGGTTACGAGACAGCTAAGGGAGAACACGTGGCAACACGCTATTGCATCAAGTGGAGAGACACAGAAGCTCCTGTGAATAGCTTGCGAGAACTGGCGCGCAACAACTTCATGATTCTGCGTTATGCAGATGTATTGCTCATGCTTACAGAGGCTACGGGCGACGTTAAATACTTGAATGAGGTGCGTCACCGCGTTGGTCTGCCTGGTTACGGCGAGGCTGGCTATCCTTCAGAATACAACACCGTTACGTTGGCTTTGCAACACGAGTATCAAGTTGAGCTAGGCATGGAGTTCCAACGCTGGTTCATCCTCCAACGTCTTGGCACTGCAGCAACAGTGATGCAGAACTGCTCTAAGCACATTAGCAATCCTATTTATCTGCTTCCAATCCCACAGAAGGTTGTAAGTCAGAACCCGGATGTTATCACGCAGAATGACCAGTACAAATAATTAGTTACTGCATCAAATAAATAAAGAGGAGAGGAGAACCTGAATTGGTGATTCTCTCCTCTTTTTAATAAGTCAACAGGAACAAGTCAATATGGAAACGATGAAAGGGAAATCACGGCTTTTGATATTTATTTTCGTTACAGCGATTTCTTCGTTGAACCTTAGCGCAAAGATCACGGTGGACAAGATGTTCAGTAGCAATATGGTGGTTCAGCGCGGAAAGCCTATACATATTTGGGGCATGGCAGAAAGTGGCGAGAAAGTGAGAGTGGCGTTTGCCGGACAACGGAGTGTTGCCGTTGCTGATGCAACAGGGCGATGGAGCGTAGTCCTAAGGCAACAACCTGCAACCAGCAAGCCGCGAAACATGCAGATATCAGCAAGAAACGGCAAGATCGTATTGGAGAATATTCTTGTGGGCGACGTGTGGTTAGCGTCGGGACAGTCCAATATGCAATATTCCATGACAGAGAAGATGCCGCAACCAGTTGGTACTGACTCTCTGCGGATGCGGAAAGACTACGAAAAGGCAAGCGATAAATTTGTCAGACTGCTGCTCGTCAAGAAAGACCTTTCCACTCCCACACTGCCGACAGACGGATGGAAGACCGTAGGGAAAGAAAGTCTTAAAGATTTCTCAGCCGTGGCATATTATTTCGCCCATAATCTTGCCGACAGTCTAAACGTGCCAGTCGGAATAATAGCGTCCTCGTGGGGCGGCTCGCCGATTGAAAGTTGGATTCCGGAAGAAGTCTACATGAGTTCCTCTTACTATAACGATGAACGGAACATGTGGAAATTCAACCGCTGCGCAGTGGGCGACAAATTCCTCCACATGATAAAGCCCCTTGTTGGGATGCAGATAAGCGGATTCCTATGGTATCAAGGCGAAGCAAACCTTACTTGGCATGAAACAAGCATATATGGCGAAAAGCAGAAAAGCCTTGTTGAATGTTGGCGCAAGGCATGGAACGACGACAGCTTGCCTTTTTACTATGTGCAGATAACTCCTTATACTTATTCCGTTGAGCGTTACCGTCGTTTCCCTTTGACTTGGGACCTTGAGGCGGAATTTTGGAAAGCACAACAGTCGTGCCTTGTCCTTGACAATACGGCAATGGTTTATACAACAGACTTAACGGACAACGTAAGCTATCTGCATCCGTCCTACAAATGGAAGGTTGGTGAACGCCTTGCCCGCATAGCCTTGAATAAAAAATACAACAGGAAAGACGTTGTCTGCGACGGACCCGTAGTGGAAAAAGTGTCGGTGGACCGAAGTTCCAGCACAATAAGCATATCCTTCGCCAATGCAAACGGCGGCCTGCGGACAAGAGACGGAAAAGAACCGGACTGGTTCTATGTCCGCGACAAGCGCGGCAGATTTGCTCCTGCATTGTCTGCACATATCGAAGGAAACAAGGTTGTGGTAAAGTGCAAGTCGATAAACGAGAAAGCTGGCGTAAGGTTCGGATGGGACGAAACGGCAACGCCCAATCTTGAAAATGGCTATGGCCTGCCAGCCGCAGTATTTATGAA
The DNA here is from genome assembly GCA_963586715.1 of Barnesiella intestinihominis. Lineage (GTDB taxonomy): Bacteria > Bacteroidota > Bacteroidia > Bacteroidales > Bacteroidaceae > Prevotella. Next base: position 94,297 of record CAVAAS010000003.1, on the reverse strand, counting down.
AGAATGCGAATAGATTTTGCTCCTTGATTGAGCTCTTGGACACTTGTGACAAAGCGCACTTTAAAGGACGGTAATCTGCAGAAAAGAAATAACTTTCAGGGGTTTGTGCGTTTTTCGGAATTATTGTATTAACTTTGTGGGCAAAATCAAATCACAACTATGGCTACTATAGACATTAAGGACAAAACCTTTGAGACACTGATTCCGGAAGAAGAAATTTTGAAACGTGTAAAATCCGTTGCCGATCGTATTAGCAGTGACCTTAAAGGCAAGACCCCATTGTTGCTCGGTGTGCTTAACGGCTCGTTTATCTTTGCCGCCGACCTTATGCGCATGCTTTCAATTGAAAGCGAAATCTCTTTTGTCAAGATGTCGTCTTACGAGGGCACATCATCTACGGGCAAAGTGAAAAAGCTTGTCGGGCTGAGTGAAAACATAGAAGGACGAACCATTGTTATCGTTGAAGATATTGTAGATACCGGGCTTACGATGGAACAGATGATTGGATATCTTAAGGAATTCAACCCCGCAGAGATACATATCTGCACCCTGTTGCTCAAGCCTGAGAATCTGAAGCGCAAGCTTGACATCGAATATGTTGCCATGGAAATTCCAAATGACTTTATCGTTGGATACGGACTTGACTACGACGGACTTGGTCGCAACCTCCGCGATATATATGTAGTGAAGGAATAAAAGGCGTAAGCGGGTTAGTGCTTACGGCAATTTGAACTGACAAAAAGAAACAAATTACAAAGAAAAACAAATGAAGAATATTGTTATTTTCGGTGCGCCCGGCTCTGGCAAGGGTACACAGAGCGATTTGATGATCGAGAAATACGGTTTGGGACATATCTCGACTGGAGATGTGCTTCGCAACGAAATCAAAAACGAAACAGAACTTGGCAAGACAGCAAAATCCTTTATAGACAAAGGACAACTAATCCCCGATGACCTTATGGTCAATATTTTGGCTAGCGTTTACGATGCTTTCGGAAAAGAGCATGAGGGCGTTATCTTTGACGGTTTCCCCCGTACGATACCTCAGGCTGAGGCTCTGAAGAGCATGCTTGATGAGCGCGGACACAAGATTGCGGCAATGATTGAACTTGATGTTCCCGAGGACGAGCTGATGACACGCCTTGTTAAGCGCGGTAAGGAAAGCGGACGTTCTGATGACAATGAGGAGACTATAAAGAAGCGTCTTGACGTTTATCATAACCAAACGGCACCTCTTATCGACTGGTACGAGAAGGAAGGCATACATCACCATATTGATGGATTGGGAGAACTCGACCGCATCTTCGGTGATATCTGTGGCGTTATAGAAAGTCTGTAAACAAATTATATTGCGGACGACGTGAAAAAACAAACGTATCCGCAGGAAAGAAAAATCCCAAGCGGCTTGGCTTTTATCTGAAAAAGCAAGCCTGGCTTGGGATTTTTGTTTGGCAGTATTGTTACTTCAACATTATTCCTGAGAATATCCTTCCAGACTGCGGTCCGAGCCGGCGGGCGGAGAAATAGTCTTCAGCATTGTTGTAAGTGCATATTCCGCAGTTTTGTATGGCATTTTCTTCCATACCGCATGAAAGCATCAGCTGGCGGTTACATTCAGCAAGGTCGACATGCCATCTCAACTCGGGCAGTCCTTCACAAGTCAGCACGGGATTTCCTGTGTTAAGGTCAATGTGAGGCATGCGTTTGCTTACTGACGACATGTTGAACTTGGCGTTTTCAAATTCAGCATACACCTCGTCGCCCACTTCGAAAGCCTCAAGTGATATTCCAGGACCGATAACGGCTTTCAATGCCGCTGGCCTCGTGCCGTATGACGTGCGCATTGCCATTATTGCTTTCAGGATTATTCCCGCAACTGTTCCGCGCCATCCGGCATGCACGGCGCATATAGCGCGGTTCTCTGCGTCATAAAGAAGTATAGGCATGCAGTCGGCAGTAGATACCCCGATGCATACGCCCACCTCCTTTGTCATAACGGCGTCAACTCCCTCCAAGACCATCTTGCGGATGTTGCCGGGAAGTGAAAAGAAGTCTTGGGCAATCATCCTTATTTCTGTGTCGTGGGTTTGGTGTGGCATGACGATACGCTCTTCCTCAATGGCAAGTGCTTCAGCAAGTGCGTGCCGATTGGCGGAAATGTCTTCAAGGCAGTCGCCGCAATATGGGTTGATGTTGAATTCCCCAAAGTTGCCTTTGCTTGAACCTCCGTGGCGCGTTGTGCTGAAAGCCTCAATGCCAGGCGCTATGTCATAGCGTTTCAGTTCTAGGCGTGCAGTCATTCGTCAGTATCCTCCACTTCGTATTCAAAGTCATCGATGTCTTCAATGTCTTCAACCTCTTCCTCATCAACAAAAGTTATGTCGTCTTCACCTTCCGAGCGTAGCTCTTCGGGCAGAGTGTTAAGGTCTTTGTCGCGGTGAACGAGCGTGTCTTCAGCCATGATGTCGGTCAGCTTGTTGCTTTCGCTGTTCAGCTCTTTCCACAGAACATCCTTCAGTTCATTTATCCCCTGTCCGGTAATTGATGAAATAAACACTACAGGCAGGTCGGAAGGCAATGTTTCTTTGAGCATCTCAATGAGTTCCTCATCAAGCAAGTCGCATTTTGTCACAGCCAGCACACGGTGCTTGTCGAGCATCTCCGGGTTGAAGTTGGTAAGTTCGTTGAGCAATATCTCATACTCTTTCTTTATGTCGTTGGTATCTCCCGGTACCATGAACAGTAGCAGAGAGTTGCGTTCTATGTGGCGCAGGAAGCGTAGTCCCAGACCTTTCCCTTCGCTTGCTCCTTCAATGATTCCAGGAATGTCTGCCATTACGAACGATTTCCTGTCATGGTATTCCACAATGCCTAGCGACGGCTCAAGCGTTGTGAATGGATAGTTGGCAATCTTGGGGCGTGCGCTGGATACCGCCGATAGCAGCGTGCTCTTTCCTGCATTGGGGAAGCCCACGAGACCAACGTCGGCAAGAAGCTTAAGCTCCATTATAATTGTCATCTCCTGCATCGGCTCTCCCGGTTGAGCATATCGCGGCGCTTGGTTTGTGGCTGAGCGGAACTGGAAATTTCCCAGTCCTCCGCGTCCGCCTTTTAGCAACATTACTTTTTGTCCGTCGTGCATCACGTCGCAGATATACTTGCCCGTTTCGGCATCATAAACAACCGTTCCGCACGGCACATCTACATAGACGTCTTTGCCGTCAGTGCCGTGACATTTGTCGCGCCCACCGTTTCCTCCGTGTTCCGCCTTGATGTGGCGTTGGTATTTAAGGTGGAGCAGTGTCCAGTAGTTGTGGTTTCCGCGCAGTATTATGCTTCCACCCTTTCCGCCATCTCCGCCGTCAGGTCCTCCGTTTGGTTGGTATTTGACATGGCGCAGGTGCATTGACCCTTTTCCGCCCTTGCCAGAGCGGCAATAAATTTTTACGTAATCAACGAAATTCGATTCTGCCATTATCTTTTTTTTCTTTATTTTATTTCTTCCAGTGCTTTTTCCATGCGTTCTATTACCACGGTAGACAACACGACTTTGCCGTCGGGTCCGATGAGAGTCATTGAAGGAATCCATTGAACGCCGAACTGTTTTGCCACGTCAGACTCGCGCATGCGTTTCAGTTCGCTCACCTGACGCCATTTCATCCCGTTGTCCATAACGCATTTTGTCCACTTGTCGTGGTCGTTGTCAAACGACACTCCAATGAATTCAACCTTCTTCCCGTATTTTTCGTATAAGGCTTTTACTGCCGGAATGTCCTTGCGGCAGTCGGGACACCATGATGCCCAAAAGTCAAGCAAGACATATTTTCCGCGAAATTCCGAGAGTTGTATGCGGTAATTGTTTATCATGGGGAGGATAAAGTCGGGGGCATCGGTTCCTGCTTTCAGAAGTTTCTGTGCGTAAAGTGAGTCCAGATCTTTATTTTCCTCTGCGGCAGACTGTGCGTTTGCCGTGAACGTCGCGATGAATATCATTGCGGCGAGAAGTATTGCTTTCCTAATTTTCATATTGTTTTTTTAGATTTTGTTTTTTGTTATTTTGAGAATTTTGTCGCAATATTCAACAATTGCCGGTCGATGTGTTATGAAGATGACCGTATGGTTGTGGCCTTCCAGTATGTTTTTCAGCAACATACGTTCAGTTTCCGGGTCGAGTGCACTTGTTGCCTCGTCGAAAACCATCACACTCCCCTTTCTCAACAGTGCGCGTGCTATGGCAATGCGCTGCGCCTGTCCTTCGCTTAGTCCGCCCCCCGCCTCGGCGCAATTTGTTGAAAGGCCGTTGGGCAGTTGCATCACGAAGTCGGAACATGCCATTCGGAGCGCCCCCTCCATTTCTTCCTCGGAGGCATCGGGGCATCCCATGAGCAGATTGTCGCGAATCGTACCGCTAAGCAATGTGTTGCCCTGTGGAACATATATTATGTTACAGCGCGTGTCAGGCACAACTTCCACACATTTTTCATTGTTGTATATAAGCACGCGGCCTTTTGTTGGCTTCATAAGGGCAAGGATAAGGCGTATGAGTGTTGTTTTCCCCACTCCTGTTTCGCCAAGCACTGCGGTGCAAGTATTGGGTTTGAAGTCGAATGATAGATCATGCAGCGTGTCAGCATCACTATCGTCATACCTGTAGCTCACGTGTTCCAGTCTTATTCCAACGCCAAAAGCGTCACTGCTGGCATTAGCAGTGGGGGGCAATCCCGAAAATAGTGTGTCTTTCCCTTCCGAAAGGTTTATCGGTTTGCCTTGAACTTCAAGGGGTGTCTCTTCAAGTTCCATGAGCCGTTCGGCAGCAGTGAACACGGAAACGAATGCAGGAACGACCTTTGTAAGATTTCTCGCCGGGCCTTGAATCTTGGATACCAACTGAAGGAAAGCCGTCATGCCGCCGAACGACAGCGTACCGTTATACATTCGTAAGGCACTCCAAAGGAAAGCGATAAGATAGCCGAGGGAAAAGCCGAAATTCAGGATGAAATTTGACAGAAGAGAGAACTTTGTCCGTTTGATAACGTTTTGCCGCAGTTCGCTTTGCACCCCTTCAAGCTTGTCAACCATAGCTTGATCGCGTTCAAGTGTCTTTATTAGCATACGGTGTTGTATCGTTTCCTGCAAAACACTTTGCACGAGACTGTCGCAATCCCTAACTTTACGGGTGAATTTCCGCATGTACCTGACGTAGAACTTGCTGGTAAGAATAAAAATAGGCAGCATTGCCACTATGGTCACGGCAAGTAATGTGTCCATAGAAAAGAGATAGAAGAAAGAACCAATGAAGAGTGTTAACACGGAAAGCGTGTTAGGGATAGTTTCCGTGAGAAACGTTACGACATTGCTTACGTCAGATTCAAGGCGGTTGAGCACATCGCCACTATGCCGCTTCTCTTTGCCGTGCCATTCCGAAAGGAGTATGCGGCTCAGCATGCGCTGCTGCATTCGGTTTTGTGCCTTTATTCCCAAAATGTTCCTTACCCAGATGCTTATAATGCTTGTGGCAAAGCTGCATAGCGTAAGTATTCCCATGAAAGCAACGGCCCAATATAACGAGCCGCTTGTGGTGTGTGATGCTACATCAATGGCATGTTGCACAGCCCACACAGCCATAAGACTCAGAGCAACGTCGAGTAATCCGATAGAGGCGTTCATCGCAGCCTGAAATCGGTTTCCGCGCCATGCTTTCCATAGCCATTTGAGTATTTCCCAAACGGAGTAATGGTATTCTGGTGTGTTGAAAAATCTGTTGAGTCTCATACTTTTTGCTGTGTCCTTGTCGTGACAGGCTCCCGTTTCCTGATACTTGCCATTTGCTTCTCTGACGAAGACTATTCGTGCCGACCTTGGCTGCGGGTATCTATTCCCCACATCATTTTTTCGCGAAGTGTGGAGAAGTAAGTCCTCCCTGCAGGCTTCACAATGTGTATGTCGTATGGTGAGCGGCGTATCGTCAGTGTTTGGCTCTCTTCCAGCTTTGCCGAACGCCCGTCGGCAGCAACGAGGAAATTGTGGCTCCGGCTTTCAACCTCAAGCTTAATCACAGCGGTGTCCGCCATAACTATTGGCCTCACGTTAAGGCTATGCGGCGCCACTGGGGTCATGCACATGGTTCCCGTATGCGGTACGATGATTGGCCCGCCGTTAGACAGGGAATATGCCGTAGAGCCGGTGGGCGTGCTGACGATAAGTCCGTCGGCATGATACGTTACTACGTATTCTCCGTTGATGCAGGCGCGGATGGAAATCATCGACGCATTGTCTTGCTTCAGCACGGCAATTTCGTTCAAGGCACATTCGTGTATCTTAGTCCCGTCAGGCGATGTTATTTCTGTTTCTACCATGGCAAGATTGTCAACGGTGTAGTTCTCGTTGTAGATGCTGTTGAGCAGGCTTTCAAAAGTATCAACGCTGACAGTGGCAAGAAACCCCAAGCGTCCCATGTTAATCCCGATAATAGGAGTTTCCTGATTCCCCACATTATATGCCGAGCGTAGGAGCGTGCCGTCTCCGCCCATGGAAATAATGAAATCAGCAGCCAGACAGTTTCCTTCAAACACTTTGATACCGTTGACGTCAATTCCGTGGCCTATGGATAGAAAATCGTAGTATTCCTTTTCCATCCACACGTCTGCCATTTTGCTTCGCAGCGACGACAGGATCATATTGATGCCATTAGACTTCTTGACTTGGTAAATATTGCCGAAAATGGCAAATCTTAGTTTCCTCAACGACATATAAGAGTTTTTAATCTTTATGAAGCGTATTTATTCGGCCATTGCAAATGTTTTTGTAACTTTGCGCTAATAAAAAATTTCTGCAAATATACGCATTTTTGCCAAATGGCATATATGGAGTTATTAACAAATTGATTTGACATGACTAAATTAAGTGTAAACATCAACAAAGTTGCCACCTTGCGCAATGCCCGCGGCGGAAACAATCCCGATGTGGAGAGAGTGGCTGCAGACTGCCAGCTTTTCGGGGCGCAAGGCATTACCGTTCATCCGCGTCCTGACGAACGGCACATAAGATACAGCGATGTTAGGGATATAAAGCCGCTTATAACAACGGAATTCAATATAGAAGGCAACCCGATTGACAAGTATATTGACCTTGTTCTCGAGGTGAAACCTACACAAGTCACGCTTGTTCCAGACGGGGACGCCCAGCTTACCAGCAATCATGGCTGGGACACGCTTCAGAACAAGGCTTTCCTTACGGATGTAACGGGCCGGTTTAAGGAAGCGGGCATACGCACAAGCATTTTTGTAGATGCATCGGCAGAGATGGTTAAAGGGGCAAAGGAGTGCGGAGCCGACCGCGTGGAACTTTATACTGAACCTTATGCCTCAGGTTATGCTTCCGACCGTAGCGAAGCGATAAAGCCTTTTGTTGATGCGGCGGTGGCTGCAAGAGAACTTGGGCTAGGCCTTAATGCAGGGCATGACTTGAGTCTGCAGAATCTTTCTTTCTATCATAGGATGATTCCTTGGACGGATGAGGTTAGCATCGGGCACGCCTTGATATGCGATGCCTTGTATATAGGGCTGAAAAACGCAATTGAAGCCTATCTAAAATGTTTGGAATAAGTAAAAGATCTCGGTAATGGCACGGTTCTACAGGTATAAACGCAGTGATACGGAAGACGTTGAGACGATTGTACCCGTTGACGTGTTCAAGAGAACACTCAATGAAATAAGAAAACAACAGAAGAATATGAAAAAAGTTTATATGTTTCTTGCCAACGGTTCTGAAGAGATAGAATCTTTAATCCCCGTTGACGTGTTCCGTCGTGGCGGAGTGGAAGTAAAAACAGTGAGCATCACAGGCACTGAATATGTGGAAATGTCCCATGGAGTCATGTTGAAAGCTGATGTGAAATTTGAGGATGCCGATTTTTCTGATGCGGATTTGCTCATGCTTCCTGGCGGTTTACCCGGGGCAACAAACCTTAATGAACATGACGGTGTGAGGAATGCGCTGAAAGAGCAGTATTCGCAGGGCAAACTCGTGGCGGCAATATGCGCGGCACCGCTTGTATTCGGTAGCTTGGGTATAGTAAAGGGCAAGCGTGCCACATGCTATCCCGGTTTTGAAAAGTATCTTGACGGTGCAGAATACACCCATGAACTTTGCACAGTCGACGGAAACGTTGTGACGGGCGAGGGCCCTGCGGCAACATTCCCATATGCTTATACTCTGCTTGCTATGCTTACTTCGGAAGAAACCGCGCAGCAAGTGGCAGAGGGTATGATGTACAAACATCTGATGGCAAGTAAATAAAGCTAAAGAACAAGGCGCATGATGAGTGGCACTGACGAATATGTGATAATAGTGGCCGGAGGGAAAGGACTGCGAATGGGTGGCGACATCCCAAAGCAGTTCTTGCCAGTGGCAGGCTTGCCCGTTCTTATGCATACAATAAAGCGCTTCCTCGCTTACAATAAGCAGATAAAGGTGATACTTGTTCTGCCGGTCAACCAACAGGACTATTGGCGCCAATTGTGCTGCGAATATTCATTTTATGAGCCGCATCTTGTTGCCGACGGAGGGGAAACACGCTTCCATTCGGTCAAGAGTGGCTTAAGTCTTGTGCCAAACAATGCGCATGGCGTGGTGGCAGTACACGACGGCGTCAGACCTTTTGCCTCTGTTCAGACGATAGCGCGGTGCTTTGAAGAAGCAAGGCGGAGCGGTGCGGCAGTGCCCGTCGTGCCTGTAGTGGAAACGTTGCGGCATCTGAAGGGGGGAGAGAACGTTTGTTCAGAAACCGTTCCGCGTGGAGATTACAGACTTGTGCAGACTCCGCAGACCTTTAGCGTGGCTCTCTTGAAGGAGGCATATTGCCAGCCTTATACGGATTTCTTTACAGATGATGCCTCTGTCGTGGAAAGTCTTGGACACAATGTCTCTCTAGTTGAAGGAAACAGAGAGAACATAAAGCTGACAACCCCCATTGACCTGGCTGTAGCTGAAATGCTCGTGGCACACAATAAAGGCTAACATAACGCGATAAATACGCTATGCTTGACATACTTGACCAAGACATACAATTCCTTCCCGGCGTTGGACCGAAGAAGAAAGACATACTCCAGAAAGAGTTGGGTATAGCTTCTATATCAGACTTGCTGGAGTATTATCCTTATAAGTATGTTGATCGCAGTAGAATCTACAGTATAAGCGAACTTCATGCCGACATGCCTTTCGTTCAAGTATGCGGACGTATATTGAGCTTCGAAGAGTTTGACGGAGGAACACGAAAGAAACGACTCGTAGCCCACTTCTCTGACGGGACTGGCGTAGTGGATCTTGTATGGTTTTCAGGCGTGAAATATGCCCTTCAGCAATACAAAACAAATATCGTCTATGTGGTGTTCGGCAAACCAACGGTGTTTAACGGCAGATACCAGTTTGCCCATCCTGATATAGACAAAGCTGTCGACCTGCAGCTTTCCTCCATGGGAATGCAACCATACTACGTGACAACAGAACGGATGAAGAAAGCCGGACTGACATCACGCGCCATAGAGAAAATAACGAAGGCCACACTTGAGAGGATGACCTCGCCGATGGAAGAAACTCTTCCGCCGTTCATTGCCAACCGCTTGCGGTTAGTATCGCGTGATACTGCCGTAAGAAATGTGCATTATCCCAAGAACTCATCTGATTTGACTGCCGCACGTTTCAGACTGAAATTTGAGGAACTTTTCTATGTGCAGCTCAATATCCTTCGTTATGCTTCTGACCAACGGAAGAAATACCGCGGATACATTTTCCGTCATATCGGCGATAACTTTAATGGCTTCTATCATGAGCATCTGCCTTTCATGCTAACAGATGCCCAAAAGCGTGTCTTAAAAGAAATTCGCAGCGACCTTGGCAGCGGAAGACAGATGAATCGTCTTCTGCAAGGCGACGTGGGTAGCGGGAAAACCCTTGTGGCACTTATGACGATGCTTATAGCACTGGACAACGAATTTCAGGCTTGCATCATGGCCCCCACGGAAATCCTGGCAGAACAGCATTTGGAAACAATACACAACTTCCTTGGGGATATGCCAATACGTGTGGAGTTGCTTACGGGAATGGTGAAAGGAAAACGTCGTGCGCAAGTGCTTGAAGGCTTGGAAAACGGAAGTGTAAACATCCTTGTAGGCACTCATGCGGTAATAGAAGACACGGTTCGCTTTAGCAGGCTCGGGTTGGCAGTCGTAGACGAGCAGCATAGATTTGGTGTCGCCCAGCGTGCCAAGCTGTGGGGCAAGAGCCAATATCCTCCGCACGTGCTCGTTATGACGGCAACGCCCATTCCGCGCACGCTGGCAATGACAATCTATGGTGACCTTGACGTAAGCGTAATCGATCAGTTGCCGCCGGGACGCAAGCCGATACAAACCATACATAAGTACAATAATCAGACAACAAGTCTATACAATGGCATACGCCAACAGATACGACTGGGACGCCAGGTTTACGTAGTCTTTCCACTTATCAAGGAAAGCGAGAAACTTGACATCCAAAACCTTGAAGAAGGCTATAGCGTGTTGAAGGAGGTGTTCCCCGAGTTCCGGCTCAGTAAAGTGCACGGTAAGATGAAACCCGTGGAAAAAGAAGCCGAAATGCAAAGGTTTGTGAGCGGGGAGACACAAATACTCGTGGCGACAACTGTTATAGAAGTCGGGGTGAACGTACCCAATGCCTCGGTGATGGTAATCCTTAACGCCGAACGGTTCGGACTCTCGCAGCTGCACCAGCTAAGAGGGCGCGTGGGGCGTGGAGCAAACCAATCATACTGCATCCTTGTTACAAAGCCACAGCTTAGTCAGGAAACACGCAAGCGAATCAGTATCATGTGTGAGACAAACGATGGCTTTCAGATTGCGGAAGCCGACTTGAAACTCCGCGGTCCGGGTGATTTGGAAGGGACGCAACAAAGTGGTATGGCTTTCGACTTGAAAATAGCCGACATAGCCCGCGACGGGCAAATTGTGCAGTTGGCGCGTGATGAGGCTCAGGTTATTATTGACGGAGACCCAAACTGCGACAAGCCGGAGAACAGGATGTTGTGGCAGAGGCTTGCTGCATTGCGGAAAAACAATATTAACTGGTCGGCAATATCCTAAGAAAGAGCCAAAGACTGTTAAACAGTCAGCAATATCAAACATACATTGTTCTTCTCAGACCCCACAGGTTTTCAGCTATAACCCCACGGCGTTATAGTTGAAAGCAAGCGCACTCTTGTTGTAATGCCGCGGCGTTCCACGCGAGAGGTGAAGACATCGTGCAACAACGCTTGGCGCAAGGGAAAAACACCATGCTCCTATTATAACGGAACTCCTTGTCTGACTAAGTTCAAATTCCAACGAAAATTACGGTAATGCCCGGTTTTGAAACAGGCACGACAAGGTGAAAAAGTTATAGAACGGTTGTTCTGTAAATGTAAATGCCCGGTATGCTAATTTGTTAAAGCCGACAAAAAAGCGTTAACTCGCGTACAACATTCAAATATTTTTACTATCTTTGCAGCGTATATGTAATCATCATGACTTACATTTTGTTCTTACGGGTTGGTTTCTCCGTAAATTTCATTGTCATGATGGTTGACCTTGAATTACTAGGATGGTGCATGGCAAAGTGAATTTGCAGGCATTATGCCATTAAAGACAATTTTTATGCATTTGAAGAAAACGATAAAAACACTCGCAATAACGGCAATTATGGCATTGGCAACAGTGCCGGCAGCAGCGCAAGACTTGCTCGCCCGCCAAGCTCCCGTAGATAAAAAAATGAAAGCGGTAGACACGCTTGCACTTCGCAACCTTATACAACAGGAACAGGCAGCTTCTCCTTCCGCACAACTTTATAAAGACTGGAATAATCGTTACGCCCATCGTGCGTCTGAACTTCCGGATTCTTTCAATATAAATCTGAAACATTTCTGTATGCCGACTACAAGCCGGATAGTAACCTCTAACTTCGGAAGCCGTTGGGGGCGCATGCACAAAGGACTTGACATAAAAGTTTATATAGGCGATACCATTCGCGCTGCTTTCGACGGCAAAGTACGCATCGTAAGATATGAGTCGGGAGGCTATGGAAACTATGTCGTAATACGTCACCACAATGGTCTTGAAACAATCTACGGCCATATGTCAAAGCAACTTGTTGAAGAAAACACGACAGTGCATGCGGGTGATCCTATCGGATTGGGTGGAAATACCGGACGAAGCACTGGTTCTCACTTGCATTTCGAGACACGCCTTTGCGGTGTTGCGCTTAATCCCGCACTTATGTTTGACTTCCGCAATCAGGATGTAACGGGCGATAACTATTTCTTCCGCCGTGACTCATACAATAAAGAATCTCTTGTCGCAACTCGTTTGCGCGGCAAAAATGATGAAACGGCATCTGTTGAAGAAAGCAATGTGGGCAATAGCAACACTGAAAGTGAGGAAGTGCGTTACCACAAGGTGGCTAAAGGGGAGACACTCTCCAGTATAGCGCGCAAGCGTGGCACAACAATAGAGCAAATCTGCAAACTTAACCATATAAAGAGCAACATGCGCGTTAAGCCAGGGCAGATTCTTAGGTATTCATAATGGGGTTTGCATTAGGAGATACCAAGAGACGAAGTTAAGAAAAAGAAAAGTCATAGCAAAGTCATAAAAAAGCGAGGGCTACAAGTGAGAAATCCTTGTAGCCCTCGCTGCTTTTTTGCTCTGCGACATTTTGCCGTTAGACAATAAATCTATATTTTTGCATATAAAAGAAGACATACACAAATGAGAGTGCTGATTGTAAATACAAGCGAGAACACGGGTGGCGCAGCAGTAGCTGCCAACCGTCTAATGGAAGCCCTCAATAACAATGGGGTAAAAGCCAAGATGCTGGTGCGCGACAAGCAGACCGACAGTATTACCGTTGCCGCTCTGCCAAATACTTGGCGCCTGCAATGGCATTTCCTTTGGGAACGTTTCGTGGTGTATTTTCATCTTCGCTTAAACAGGACAAACCTATTTCAGATAGACATAGCCAATGCCGGCAGTGACATAACTTCCACGCGCGAGTTCAAGGAAGCGGATGTAATACATCTGAACTGGATAAACCAAGGCATGCTCTCACTGCGAACGATACGCAAAATCATTGACAGTCATAAGCCGGTGGTGTGGACAATGCATGATCTTTGGCCGGCTTCGTCGATTTGTCACTATGCCCGTACATGCCATGGCTTTGAAAACCATTGCGGCAACTGCGGATTGCTGCCTAATGGCGGCTCGCGCAACGATCTTTCTGCAAGAGTGTGGAAAAGGAAAAAGGCGGCTTACGGCAATTCGAGCGTGTTGTTCGTTACGTGTAGCAAGTGGCTCGCAGGGCTGGCAAAGAAGAGCGGACTTCTTGTCGGGCAGAAAATAATCAGTATTCCCAATACGATAGACACAAGAGTATTTTGCCCCATAAACCGTGAAACGGCGCGTCTTGCAGCGGGGCTTCCGCTTGACAAAAATTTGATGCTGTTTGTTTCGCAGCGTGTAACAGACAAACGCAAAGGGATGGACTACTTTATTCGTGCGATAGAAAAGCTTGTGGAACAACATCCGCAAATGAAAGAAACAACGGGCATTGCCATTCTTGGCGGACAGGCGGAGGAATTGGCAGAACTCTTGCCCTTGCCCTCATATCCGCTCGGCTACGTTAACGAAGAGCGGAAGATTGCAAATGTATACAGCTCGGCAGATATGTTTGTCCTCCCGTCACTTGAAGATAATCTTCCAAATACCATAATGGAGGCAATGGCGTGTGGTGTGCCATGCGTCGGCTTCAATACTGGAGGGATACCGGAAATGATAGACCATCAGCGCAACGGATATGTTGCGGAATACAAGAATGTGGACGACTTGGCAAAGGGAATGGCATGGGTAATGTTTGAGGCAGACCGTAAAGCGCTTGCTGAGGATGCTATGAAAAAAGTGAGTGCCACTTATTCTCAACATGCGGTTGCAATGAAATATATTGAGGCATACAATCAGGCAATGGCTCTTAAACGATACAAGCTATGAAGAAAATATCGCTCGTTACAATAACTTACAATGCCTCCAGTGTGCTTGCGCCAACTCTGGAAAGCGTGCTGGCACAGACGTATCCTGCCATTGAGCATATTATTGTCGACGGAGCATCGACAGACAACACCGTTGCCATGGCTAAAGACTATCTTGAACGTTCGCTTATCGCGGGCAACAACCATGAAGTAAGACTGCTTGTTGAGCCGGACAACGGTATTTATGATGCCATGAATAAAGGTCTGCAGATGGCCACCGGGCAGTATGTCTGCTTCCTGAACGCGGGAGACGCATTACATTCCGCAGATACAATTGAGGAAATTGTGAAGCAAGCACGGCTTAATGACATTAAGAGCGAAAAGGAGCTGCCAGCTGTTCTCTATGGAAATACAGACATTGTTGATGCAGAAAGGAACTTCGTTTCACATCGCCGCCTGCAACCACCAGAAACCTTGTCGTGGCGCTCATTCAAAAACGGGATGCTTGTGTGTCATCAGGCGTTTTATGCACGCACGGACTTGGCTAAGCATTCTCCATATAATACTTCTTACCGCTATTCCGCCGATTTCGACTGGTGTATCCGCATAATGAAAAAGGCACAGGAAGAGGGGGCGGATATGATTAACTGCGGGATTGTTGTTGCCGACTATTTAAAGGAGGGGGAAACCACGCGCCATCACAAGGCGTCGCTGATTGAACGCTTGCATATAATGGCGCATCATTATGGTCGACTAACGGCGTTCTTTATGCATCTGTGGTTTGTTGTAAGGGCAGTCTGCAAACGCTGAAATCTGTTTTGATGACTGTTTATAATTTAATAACAGATTTTCTTTCTGCCTTGTAGGCAAAAAGGCTAATTTTGCAGCAGAGTTTTTATGTCTCAGACTTGTTTTGGGAAATGAATTAAGTAGAAAATAAGTATAACATGGTTCGGCATTATAATGCCAATGCCATAAATATTAATTGTAAAACAATGAAAAAGTCAATTATCGCAGCCGCAATTATGGCTGCTCTTTGTTTTGCCACAAACGTAAGTGCGCAGACAGACCAGAAGAAAAAGTGTGACGGTAAGGTGCAGTGTGACAAGGCAACATCTTCTTGCCCCAATGCCGTGAAATGTTGCAAGGCAAAGGCTAATGTAGATGCCGCAACTTCGGCAACAGCACAGGCTGCAACTGCAAGTAAGGCAAGTTGTTGCAAGGAGAAAACTTCAAAGAAGAAGGCAAAGGCACAGAAAAACTGCTGCAAGAAAGCTCAGAAAGCAGCGAAGACAACAGCTACTTGCGATAAATGTGAGAAGAAATAATGCGAGAGGGCAACTTCTCATTTAAACGATATACCTCGGTTCACTTCTTAGTGTGCCGGGGTTTTCTTTTTATTGTATTTGTTTTTCCTTTTTATTGTACCGGGCTTTCTTTTTCTTGTGCCGGGAGAATTTTCTTGTGTCGGAGTTTTCTTGTGCTATAATGTGGATATTGGTGTCTTTGGCAATGTGTTTTCGCTTCATTCCTTTGGGCTGGATACAAAAAAAGGAGTACCGCTGTACTCCAACCTTGTTAACCTTAAATCTAATACTATGAAAAACACGTTGCAAAGGTATTGGATATTCAACACTTTTGCAAGTGTTTTCTCATAGAATGTATGCGCGGGTTCGTTTTTCTTGACATTAGTCAAGGATTGTAAAGATATTTCTTTCTTATTGTTGACTGTGTTCGTTACACAACTGACTGTTTGGGAATTAAAACAACACCCTCTTGTTTCAATCCGTCCATCATTACGTGAAGCGGTTGTTTAAAGCTTACACAACGCACGTATGCCGTTTCAAATGAGGACGGCATCGCATCGAGGATGTCTTTACGCAGGAAGCCCATCCCTTTGTTCTCGTCAATAGTGAAATAACCGACGCCGAAACTCGTTAGATTCTGGAAGAAATGAGTGCCTTGGCTTGGGTCAACGCTATAGTTCTTCAGCGTTGTCTCAACTATGACTTTTGCGGCACTGATGTGCGACCACTTTACGGGAACTCCAAGCCAAGGGTCGCTGGAGCCCCATCGCCCCGGACCTATAAGCATGTAGCTTTTGCCTTCCTCCACATATTTCCGGTTTATGTGTTCTATCTCGTTGGCAATGGCGGGGTTGTTGGCTGCGGTGAATTTATCGTCAGTCTTTATGTATACCACGTCTGTAATATCATCGCCAATGCCATGTCCCAAGGAGTTGTTGGAGCGTAGTAGGCAGTTTTCGTCCGGTATGGCGGATATGTCTTCGTCAAGCATCTGCTTGCTGTCAACGATTGGGCGTATTTGCAGGAGGTAGAACTCGCCGGTACGGTCGTTGTTAAGCGTGCATGCAAATTCTATTTCTACTGGTCGCTTCATGCTTTCTGCCCCGTGTTTCATTGCTAGCTTAAGGATGTCAGTCAGTGGGAACACCCCTTGGCGCAATACTCCGCAGAAACTGATTATTTTGCGCCCGCCATCGTATAAACCCTCGCGGATAATCTGGTCGTAAGGGTCGTATGTTGAGGCTATGAAGTTGAGAGAGCCGTCTTGTTCTGCTTGCTTTACCCTCAATTTCAGGATGTTGAAGCCGTCGTCAACCTTAAAGTCTTCGCCAACGTGTTTCATGTCTAGGGCGTAGAAGTGGGTTTGCGTCTGCCTAAGCGCTATTTCCATATCGCTAGTCTGCAACACTTGGTTGGGATGGTAAGGGCTTACGCGCAGTGTCTGCCCGCCATCAACGATATATTTACCCAGTCCTAGTGCTAGGCTTGCTATTCCTTCTTCAGATTTCTCATACCCCAAGGGGTAATAGTTTATGGAACGCAATACTCCGCTGAAGTTCGGGTAATAGTGGTCGCCGTATTGTTTGCCTACAACCTCTTGAAGTATAACAGCCATCTTCTCTTGATCGATAACGTTGCTGGTGGCTGTCATGTAGGCTTTGGAGTCTTTGAAATATACCGAGGCGTATACGCTCTTTATTGCTGCCGCCATCATGTGCAGCATCTGCTGCTTGTCTTCCAGGTAGGGTATCATATAGGTGGAATAAATACCTGCGAAAGGCTGGTAATGCGAGTCTTCAAGAAGGCTACTTGAGCGTATGGCGATAGGGCAGCGTGTGGCTTCGAAGAATGTCATGAAGTCGTCGATGAACTGATCTGGCAGTTGGGCTTTCAAAAACGCCTGCAGAATTTCTTCATCGGGAGCATCGCTCAGTCCTATTTGGTACAGGTTGTTGTTGTCCATAAACTGGTCGAACACATCTGTACAGAGGACCACTGTTTTGGGTATTGACACCTTTACACCGTCAAAGTCGTTGAACTCAGGGTGCATCTTAATGATATGGTCAAGAAAAGCCAGTCCGCGGCCTTTGCCTCCCAGCGACCCGTCGCCGATGCGGGCGAAGTGGCTATAGGCGTCGAACTGTTCTCTGCGGAACAAAGCCACGGTGCCCACGTTTTTCATATGCCGGTATTGCACGATGGCGTCGAAGATGATCTGTCTGTGAGCGTCTACATCCTTTAGCTTTTCTAGTGTTATTGTTCTAAGAAATTCCGATACGGGGAATATTGCTCTCGCGCAGAGCCAACGGCTCATGTGGTTTCGCGAGATGTGGTAGAGCATGGAGTCGTTGGGAATACTGAAGATATTGTCTTGCAGTTCCTTTAGGTTGTGTATGCGTTTTATCTCTTCGTGTGTCTTTGGGTCGCGGAAGATGAAGTCGCCGAAGCCCATGTGGTTGGCCAAAGTGTTGCGCAAGTCAATGTTCATCTTCTTGGAATTCTTGTCGATGAAGCGCAGACCGAGTCGTTTGGCTTTTTCCTCGTTCTCGCTTTCGCTGCTTTCCAAGATGAGCGGCAGAAAGGGATTGAGGCGTTTGAATTCGGAAAGAAGTTTTAAACCGGCTTCAGAATCCTTTTCGCCTCCTTTGGGAAACCGGCAGTCGCTGATTACGCCAAGAATGTTTTCAGGGTAACTGACATAGTATTGCATCGCCTCTTCGTATGTGCGTGCCAAGACAACTTTTGGTCTTCCGCGCATTCGCAGTGTTGCCGAATGGGGATTTAACGCTTCTGTGGCGAAGCTTTGGCTTTGCTGAAGTATGTAGTTGTAGAGATTGGGCAGTATTGAGGAGTAGAACCGTATGCTGTCTTCAACGAGAAGAATCATTTGCACACCAGCTTCCTCAATGTCGTGCTCAAGATTCATCTTGTCTTCGATGAGCTTTATAATGGAAAGAATCAAGTTAGTGTTTCCCAACCAGCAGAAAACATACTCAAATATCGAGAGATCCTCGTTCACCATTCTTCGCGTAATGCCGTGCGAGAAGGGTGTCAGCACAACGCATGGTATGTCGGGAAACTCCTGCTTTACGGCACGAGCAACGGTGAAAGCATCGTTATCTGCGTTTCCTGGCATACAGATTACAAGGTCAATGCTTGTCGTTGTCAGCACTTCCGATGCTTCGCGTGTGGTACTTACCTGAGTGAATGTCGGAGGGTATCTCAGTCCAAGTTCGGTATATTCATTAAAGATCTTCTCGTCTACGCGCCCGTCATCTTCGAGCATAAAGGCATCGTAAGGGTTGGCGATAATCAAGACATTGAAGATTCGGTGGGTCATCAGATTCTTGAATGACACGTCCTTTAGGTAGAATTTGTTCCACTGCTGCGGGGGCTGTTCTTTCATAGCGTAGCTAATTAGTTGTAATGTGCAAAGATACTTTTTTTGTTCTTATGTGCCAAGTTTTGCTTAATCAATTGATTGAGCCTGGTGTGCAAAGCGGATATGAGTGTTGTTTATCGGGCAAAGGTCCGTCTTTCCTTTCTGTTCTATATGGCATCTAAAAACATCTTTTAGTTAAAAATAGTAAAAGCGATGTAATTTAAGTAATGTATATTTCATACTTTAAACGAAAGAAAGTAATTTTGCAATAGAAAAGACAACTAATTGACAATTCTTAAGAATAGATGAGTGGTAGGCTTTATCTTATTAAGATTGCTGATAGGAATGATTTTCTATAGTTGGTCTGTTCTTAGAGACAGAATTTTAGTGGGTATTGCCATAAATGGCAGATAAGAAACCAATTGAAATTTCTGGCTAATAGCAAATAAGAATTTATTGACTTACATATTTATATAGTTAAAACCTAGAGAGGTTAAGAAGATATTAGAATCTTTTTTATGAAGCGCGGCTTCTTACGGGCTTTTTGGTCGTAAGGTAAAAGTCTAAAAGTCGATGTGAATCGATGCTTCGTTACTTATGTAATTAGCGACATAAGGTTAAATAGCTTTAGTGGAAGTCTGGCATGCGTGAGCATTTCAGACTTTTTTCATGTCTTTATGCTTGAACACATGTCGCTATAAAGGTGGCGAAAGCAGCATATTCGTTAGAGTTCAAAAGGAATATGCTTTATGAGAAAGTTTGTATTTGGCTTACTTATGATAGAAAGAATACAGAAATATTTATTTCCACGTTGGCTTTAAATTCGTGATGCCCTTTTGTGTAAAAAGTTCTTCAAAGTCTATCTCAGGAATTTCCGGTTTACTGTCATTGCGATAGGGGAAAGGACGTTCTTCTTTCCAATGTTCTACGCTAACCATCGAAACCCCTGCTCTTATAATGTCCAGTTCTTTTGCCGCTGCAAGAGAAAGGTCAATGATGCGACGGGCATGGCGTCTGCACCGGTCTGTAACTTCAACAATTACGGACTTGCCGTTTTTCAAGTTCGTAACCTTTAGCATTGTGCCTAAAGGGAAGGTGGCATGGGCGCAAGTCATACTGTCACGATGATATTTCTCACCGTTACTCATTCTGCGTCCGTGCACTTTTTTAGAATAATAAGAGGCCATCCCCTTCTGCTGAGCGTGCAGAAGGGAACAGCCTGCTATTAGAGTTGATATGATAAATATTGAGATTCTTCGAATCATACGATACCTTGTGCCATCATTGCATTGGCAACTTTCATGAAACCGGCAATGTTTGCACCCTTTACATAGTTGATGTATCCGTCGGATTCTGTGCCGTATTTCACACACTGGTCGTAGATATCACTCATTATCTGGTGTAATCTTTGGTCAACTTCGGCTTCTGTCCAACCCAAATGTATTGCATTTTGTGTCATCTCAAGGCCTGATGTTGCAACACCTCCGGCATTTACAGCCTTTCCTGGAGCGAAAAGTTGCTTTGCCTCAATGAATTTGTCAACAGCTTCAGCCGTACAACCCATATTTGATACCTCAGCGACACAAAGTGTCTTGTTTGCAAGAAGTTTGTCTGCGTCTTCAGCTCCGAGTTCGTTCTGTGTTGCGCATGGAAGGGCGATGTCGCACTTCACTTCCCATGGCTTCTTGCCAGGAACGAACGTTGCTTCTGGATATTCCTCTGCGTATGGAGCGCAAACGTCGTTGCCGCTAGCGCGCAATTCAAGCAGATAGTCAATCTTTTTGCCTGTGATGCCTGTAGGATCATATATGTATCCGTCAGGACCGGAGATGGTTACAACCTTTGCGCCAAGCTCAGTAGCTTTCTTTATTGCACCCCAAGCCACGTTTCCGAAGCCGCTCACTGCAACAATCTTGTCTTTCATGTCGTAGCCATGGGTGTTCATCATCTCGTTTACGAAGTAGAGAGCTCCAAATCCTGTTGCTTCAGGGCGAATCTTCGAGCCGCCATATTCAAGACCCTTTCCTGTGAGCACGCCTTCCCAACGGTGGGTAAGTTTCTTGTACATGCCAAACAGATAGCCAATTTCGCGGCCACCAACTCCAATGTCGCCGGCAGGCACGTCTTCATTAGGGCCAATATTGCGGTAAAGCTCCGTCATGAAAGCTTGGCAGAAGCGCATCACTTCAGCATCGCTCTTTCCGCGGATTGAGAAGTCTGAGCCGCCTTTTCCACCGCCCATAGGAAGAGTGGTGAGTGCGTTCTTGAATGTCTGTTCGAAACCAAGGAATTTCAGGATAGAAAGGTTTACAGACGGGTGGAAACGCAAACCGCCTTTATACGGGCCGATGGCACTGTTGAACTGAACGCGGTAGCCAATGTTTACGTGAACTTCGCCGTTGTCATCAGTCCAAGGCACGCGGAAAGTAATAATACGCTCCGGTTCAACAAGCCTTTCTATGATTTTTGCCTTTTCAAATTCAGGATGTTGGTTATAAACGTCCTGTATGGAGATTAGCACTTCTCTTACTGCTTGTAAAAACTCAAGCTCGCCTGGATGCTTCTGCTCCAGCTGCTGCATAATCTTCTCCACTTCCATAGTAATAATCTTTTTAAGGGTTATATTGTTTATATAATGTCATTATGCTTATTAACACATGGCAAATATAGGTGTTTTGCGTTTAGCTACCAAGTAAAAATGGATTTATTTTAGTTTAAAGATTACAATTTGTTAAACAGACGTTCCTTTGTGCCGTTCCCGTCTTTGCGGAATGTTATTTGTGAGTGGTAATGTTGAATTCTTTATATTCCGATGTCTTGCCGGTAGTTGTTTGGCGCACAATAACGGTGAAGCAGGCGGTGCCCTCTTTCAGCTTGTTGTCTGCTTTTACCATTGCGGTATAGCGTATACCTTTGCCGGGGGCAATGCGTTCCACAATTATTGGTTCTGAAACGTAAATGTGCTTGTTGCCTGTCGTTTCCTTAACCATTGGCTGGATGTTATACATCGGTTCTGTCGTGTTGTTGTATACTTCCATTGTTATTTGTGCCAACTCTCCACGGCGAAGCGAGTAATTGTTGTCAATGTCCTTGAACACTACGTTGCGTATCTCCAAATCCGATTTTCCTAATGCCCTTGTCGTGTCAGCAAAAGCTGCTCTAGTGTTGGCAGATGCTGCAGAATAGGGAGTTTGTTCGTCTGCCGGAGCTTTTCCGAAGTCTATAATATCGTTGCCGCTATTGCTTGGGTCGAAACCGCTACCGCCATTGCTTTCTGTGCCGTTTGTCGTGTTTGTTTTTTCATCCCCGTAGTAGTTCATGCCACTGTCGTAGCTGCTGTCTGGAATATTATGGGCTTTAGAACGTACATAAGTGCCTTGTGCACTTTCTGCTTTTGATTTGTCGGCAGCATTTCCTATAACTGTACCTGCCACCGCGCCTCCTGCCATGCCAACAATTGTGCCGATGTCCCCACCGCGAGGGCCTCCGCTGATGAAACCTATGGCTTCTCCTAGAATACTTCCTAGTTGTGCTCCCATAAATCCTCCCGATACGGCACCGCTGTCAGCAGAGCCGCAACTGGAAAGAAGTAGTGTTGCGCTCATTGTCGCAGCAAGATATTTTCTTGTTCCGTTTTTCATATTTGTTCCGTTTGTATTGTTCTTACATTATTTATATATGCATTATCTCTTTGTGAAAACAGATATTTTTTGCTATCGCATAAGGTATGCTTTTATAAAAGCAAAGATATGAATTATAATTACACGTGCCAAGTTAATTGTTCCTTTTAAACATATTTTAATTTGTGCTTACCTGCTTGTTGGTCCTTTGTGTAATAATTCTTGTCTGCCGTGCCGAGCGGCATCATTGTATCCCGTATCTCGTTTTTTTACACTACCTTTGCATCCATATTTTACTTCATTTAGCACTTGTATGAACAGAGGAACGTTAATAATATCAGCACCTATAGCATTCACTTTAATGGCAACAACGCTGTGTTGCTCGCCGTCGTCCAACAAGAATGGTGGCAAGGAAGATGTTACCGACCGCGAAATGACGGAAGCTCTTACAGAAGTGGAAAAGCCAGAGGCTGAGTATGTGCGCCCCAAACTGAAGTTTGATGATGTTGATGCTGCAATTGCTTATATGGACACATGTGCCGACCACAATTTCTATGCGCAAGGTATATTATATAAGGTGGCGAAAGATTCGCTTGAATATTGCCAGCGGTTGATTAATTCCCGCCATGAACATTTTATAGTCGTAGACAAAGGGGAGATGCGCGTGAAACTTTACGATCGCTATGGGCGGCTAATACGTTCATTCCGTTGTGCTTTGGGGCGGAATTACGGGAACAAACATTCGCAAGGCGACTGCCGAACGCCCGAAGGATATTTCCATGCAGGGAAGGTTTATGACAGTGCTGATTGGCATTACACAGACGAAAACGGGAAACGCAGTGAAAACCCAGGGCAATACGGCCCGCGCTTTATGCGAATCATAACGCCTGGCTTCAGCTCTATCGGCATTCATGGCACAGATGCCCCCTGGTCGGTGGGCAAGCGTCGCAGTCACGGATGTATACGCGTGAAGAATGAACACATTCTGGAACTTGTGGAATTTGCGGAACGCGGTATGCCGGTAATCGTTCTTCCCGGCGCAAAAGACCGTGCCGTCAATGAACGTGAGGCATTGCCTGCACAGCCGGACTCCCTAAGCGTTGGTAATGTGAAGCCTTCTGCCGTGATGGATTCTTTATGTCAGAAAACGGACTCGTTAAGCAAGGCACATCAACCCTCGTTAGAATCTTGATGACAAAATAAAATCACTATAAAAAAATAAGCCGCCCGACTTGCATATTTCGCAAGCCGGGCGGCTTTAATTTATAAGGTACAATGTATGTACAGTTTCAGTGCTTCTTATTTAGAAACTTTGAAGCTCTTTGTGTTGCCGTTAGCCTCGCGTACGGTAACAATGTATGTGCCCTTTGCAAGGTTAGACATGCTGTTGCCAACAACAGCGCCACCGATTGTGCGAACCGTTACGTCAGCGTCAGCTGGGATGTTCTGCAGACTATTGATACCGGCAGTTGAGATATTGACAGTTGTTTCAACAGCTTCAGATTCCAAACCATTGTAGATAGCAACCAGTTTCACAGTGTGTGTGCCTTCGTAAGTTGCAGGAACAACATCACATTCATCGGTAGCCTTAGCTTCTGTATAAGAAACAGTCTTTGCCAATTCGCCGTCAAGATAAACCTGAATGTCAAGCTTGCTTGTTTCGCTTATAGCGAGATCATTTCCGTCAGCGTCCTTAGTCGGGTTAGTCCAAGCAACGTGGATTGCCTTGTCTGTGTCAACTGCAGTAGCAGTGAGGTCGGTTGCTGCAGCAGGAGCGGCAGGGGTAATGTCGCTGATAGAGAACTTCATCAAATATCCGTATGCGTTTTCACCCTTATCGTCCTGGATGTGCAGTGCAACATAGTACTTGCCGTCTTCTGGAACGATGAGTGTGTAAACAGAGTCATTGAGAGTGCTCTCGTATTCAGTGTGCAATGGGATAGTAGCGAACTCAGTGTATGAGCTTGAAACCTTCTTGTTTGTTCCAACCTCAAGGGTTAGCTTGGTTGTGGCAGCTTCGAGAGCTGTTCTGTTAACGGTAGCTGTAACCTTAACACCGTATGTCTTGCCGGCTTTCAGTTCGAATGCAGGAGCAACGGCATAGTCGTTAGCGTCTGTATACCAGTCGCTGTTGAATCCAACTGCAGGATGAGTTTCGCCAATTTGATTCCAGCTTTCGTCGTATTCAGTATATCCCCATGTGCTCCAACGCCATGTGCTTGATACAGTCTCGCTGCGGTCGAGCATTGTCCATGCTGTAGATGGGTCAACAGCTTCTTCGTAGCCCCATTCGTTCTCAGCTTTTTCATACTGTGTGAAGTCGATTTCGTAAGGCAGAGCCACTGTCGTGTCTTCTTCATCAGCAGCTTCTTCAATTGAGAATGAGAAGAAGTTCAGGTCAAGCTCGTTTCCTTCAGACCAAGTCTGTACTTTTACGCCGAAGTAGTAAATGCCGTCCTTTGCAATATCAACAGTGTATACCGAATCCTTTGCGTCGAATTCTGTTTGTATAGAGTAGTCGTAGTTCAAGCTTGAAGGATATTGTTCAGAGCGATCCTTCGTGTAAACGTATTGTACAGCCATGCTGTTCTCCTGCGGAGCGCGCACCTTGTAAGAAACCTTGTATGACTTGCCTTCTTTCAAATTGAAAGCTGGTGAATAGAAGCAAGCGTTTACGCTGTTTACAGCATCGGTAGTGATGCGCACACTTGGGTGAGGATCGCCTACGTTGTTGCCGTCGGCGTCTTTCTCCTGATAGCCTGTTGCATCCCAAGCCCACTTGTTGGCTGTGCTGCTCTCAGCGTTGTTTACAGATTTCCATGTACCAACGTTTTCTGCAGTGAAGGTTATGCTGTAAGGAACGTCCAGTGTATCTTCAGGAAGAACAACTTCGTCTATTGCAAAGTTGAAGATTGCAGCCTGTGACTTCTGCCAGTCGCTTTGTGTTGTTGCGCTCTCAGGCGATTTGCCAAGTATACCTACGTAGTAGTTGCCCGTTGCGGAAACCGTGAATGTTGCCTCGTCTGAGCGAGCAGCATCGTAAGTAGTGCCTGAAGTTATCGTTCCAACTTCTTTGTATTCGGTAGCGTCAGTTTTAGAAGTACCATAAACGAACGAGAGAAGCATGTTGCTGTCTTCCGTGCGGAGCATGGTGTTGGCAGAAACTTTGTAAGTCTTTCCGGCTTCAAGTGTTACGGCAGGAGAAACGAAGTAGTCGTTAGCTGCAGCAGCCCAGTCGCCTGTGAATGCAGCACCCGGCACGTTAGTTCTTTCATCATAGTTGTAATATGCGTATTCGTTGTACTGCCATGAGAAGTCATCTTTCTTTGTTGAGTTGTCGATGGCAGTCCATGTAGAAGTCTTGTCGCTAGAATCGAATGTGATGGTGTATGGAACAGCAACAGTTTCTTCTATTGGCTCGTCGCCACCTTCAGTCTTCTCGCTGATGCCGAAGCTGAATACGTAGTTGTAAGCATACGACTTGTAGCTTTCGCTCTCGGTGTTGTTCTGCTTCGTGTGGTATGCGAAGTAGTAGATACCGTCAGTTTCCGGAGTTACGCTGTATGAGTTTTCATACTGTGTGCCGGCATTTTCCATTGTGATGTCAGAGATCTTTGTGAATGCCGTAGCGTCAGTGTTGCTCTTTCCATATTCTATTGAGAGAGCAGCATTGCGGTCCACCTCATACATCTGACCGCTGTTTGTCTTCACCGTGTAAGTCTTGCCAGCTTCAAGCTTGAAGGCAGGAGATACATAGTAGTCGTCTGCCACGCCTTTGTCCTGCACGATACAGTAGCTTGGTATGGCTGTCCATGCTCCGTTCAGGCAGAAACCATCTTGGCCCCAGTCGTTGTTGAATGCCCAAGTAGTGCCAGGAGTTTCGCTATTGTCTATAGTTGTCCAGACATCGTTGGTGCTGTTGAACGTGATTTCATAAGGAAGGTCAGTAGGAGTAACGTCAACGCCGTCGGTTGTTTCCTCAATGCTGAAATAGTCGAGGGCAATCTTGTGGTTTGTTGTCGTTGTTGTTGTAGCGAGGTAAGCAACGCGGTAGTTGCCGCTCTCCTTCACTGTGAACACGTGGTCGTCAGTCTTGTCGGCATCATAGTTGTATTGCATGTCGATGTCGGCAATTTTGCTGAATGCAGAAGCATCTGTGATAGATGTTCCCAATGTGAGGGCAAGGTTGAAGTCGCTTGGGTCATTGTTTTTCCATGCACGTGTCTTAACCTTGTAGTTCTTGCCTGCTTCGAGAGTGAACTCAGGAGAAATGTAATAGTCGTTCCAGTTGTAGTCGCCATCATAGGTGTTTACAATGCCGTAGTGTGTGGTGCTCGTTGCGTAGTCGTAGAAGTCGCCCCATGCCCAAGTGCGGTATGGAGTTGTGCTCGCGTCGAGTGCTGTCCAGAATTTCGGCGTTGTCTCGAATGTTGTGGAGTAGGGCAGTTCTACCGGAGCGTCTCCGCCTAATGATTCAACAGAAGCCCCAGTCAGGAAGAACTGGTTTGTCTCGTCATTTTCAGAGCCTGTAGAATAAGCATACAGAGAGAAGTAGTATGTTCCGTCCTCTGTCGGAGCATATTCTACAGTTGCGGTGCTTACGTAGCTGTTGCCGTTATAGTCCATGTAGCCGTAATAGTAAGAATGCAGGTTGCCGGATATGTCAGCGGCAATCTGCTCATTTGCCGACATGTCTGTGGCACTCTTTCCTATCTGTGCAGCCAAAAGCGCATATCCCTTATATTGTCCAGTGACAGAGAAGGAGTAGCGCTTGCCTTTCTTCAGCTCAAAACCTGGAGAAACGAGGTAATCGCTGTGTGGAGCTACAGAGTCGCCTTTTAAAACGACCAGGTTCTTCCACGCTCCATCGGCTGCGCTGTAAAGTCCAGTGGTGTAATTCCACGTGACGCCTGTTGTCGTACTTTGGTCGATCGCTGTCCAGTCGCTGAGGCCTTCCTTGAAATCAACGGAATACGGCAAAGCAGTTTGTGCCCATCCCGTTGCAGCGCCCAATATGGCGAGAAGGAAAAGGCTCATTGCTCTTTGTAACGTTTTTCTCATAAATAAAAGTTTAAATAATTAATGTATATGTTGTTTCTGTTTTCCTCTGGCTTTCTTAAAACGAATGTTATAACATGTTTTCTGAAAAAGTATTGTCTGTGGGCTAAAAACCTGCGAATAGCAACACACAAACAGCTTGTCTTATAGCGTAAAAGGCTCGCTTCCGACATTAAAACGACTACTTTTATGTATGAACTTC
Organism: Barnesiella intestinihominis; assembly: GCA_963586715.1. Lineage (GTDB taxonomy): Bacteria > Bacteroidota > Bacteroidia > Bacteroidales > Bacteroidaceae > Prevotella. The sequence goes on along the minus strand of CAVAAS010000003.1, from coordinate 66,678 downwards.
CGTATTGTTATGCGGTATGCTTGCAAAAGTAATAAAAAATGCTTAATTCAAAAACTTTTGAAATGTTTTTCTGAATAAAAAATACCTATTTGTCGGGAAATGGACAAATAGGTATTAAAATGGGTAATGCAGACACTTAATGTCTATTCCTTACTTTCATCACTCTTGGGGCAACCTTTCCGTCAATGCGTATAAGGAAGATTGGTTCCTTAACGTCGGAGAGGTTTATTGCGGTTGATGTTATTTCGCGCACGGAGAGTTGGCGGCCTGCGGTGTTATAGACTTTTAATAGCGAGCCAATTGCCTTCTCGCCTACGCGCAGGGTCGCACTGGCTGAATCGTAGCTCATTGCCACGTTTGTGTTGAGGCTATTCACGGCATTCACGTGGTAGTCGTCTTCCAGAGTTTCTCCCATCAGACTGTTGAGATAAACCTCAAGGGCTGTATAGCCTTGGGCGTTTACTAGATTTTGGTCTGCCACGTTTGGGTTCAGGCCGTGAGCCTTTTCCCACTCGTCGGGCATGCCGTCACCGTCGGTATCTGCCGGCACGGTATAATCGCTAGAGTAGGCAACAAAGCCTTCACAGTCGTTTTCCGTATCAATGATTCCCTTGTTCGCACCGATGGTGCTGCCGCCATATTTGTTCACTCCCGTGCGGGCTTCCTCAACAATGCGCTTCTCTATGACATCACGGTTAACGGTTCCCGCTGTGTTTAGTACGCTCTCGTAAGCCTTTTCGCCCGTAAGGATATCGTAAACCATATACATCTCGGGGTCGTACGTGCCAACGTTGCCTGCTGCGGAATACTTATAGTAGTTGTGTTCCGGCACGATGCGCTGGTCAACCCGTATGTCGCTGAGTGAATATGTCTCTGCTGTCATGGCTTTCCAGTTGTCGGCGGTACGTTCCGCATCGCCTTCTATCACGTTGCCGCTGACGAACCATTTTGCCGGACCCCATGATGTTGCTCCCGTGCGGGCGTAACTGGAGTTCACGAGCACGATACCAGACTTGTTGCTAGCTGGCCCCGGCTTGTAATAGTTGCCGATAAAGTTACATTCGTGGGCGGAGTTCATGCCATTGTATGAGGTGATGGCAGCTGTATTCTCGCCGCCATAGCATCCTCCGCTACCGCCGAAGTTATAGTTTACGTTGTTGATATATTCAAGGAATACCACGTAGTCTTCGCCTCGTGCACCGTTGATGCGTGGCGAGCGCGACTTGTTGTCGGCAAGAAGGTTGCGGCAGTATGTTGCAGGCGAGCCGCCCCACTGGGTGCCGTAGCCGCGTGCGCCCTTCTTATGGCCGGCGTTGTAGAGTCCCTCGTGCACGATACTGTTTTGGATCGTTAGGAAATGGCAATCCTGAGTGTTGATGTTCTCTTCTACAGACCAGCCGAAAACACAGTGGTCGAAGATGTAGTTGCTGCAGTTTTCCGCGCCGATGGCTTGGTCTTGAAGCACGTCGCCGTTCACGTCGGCATGCCCGGAGCGGAAGCGAACGTTGCGCACGATGAAGTTTTGCGAGCCGCCGAAGTTTATCTTGTTGTGGCTAATGAGAATGCCCTCGCCCGGAGCAGTCTGTCCGGCAAGCGTCCAGTCGGCACGGTTCACGCGCAGCTGGCTCGTCAGCTTTATGTCTCCGCTAACAGTGAATACTATTGTTATAGGTTCGCCGGCATGCTGCTGGAATGCCCAGCGCAGCGTGCCCGCAGAGCCATCGTCGGCAAGTGAAGTCACCTTCACCACTTTTCCGCCGCGTCCGCCGCTAGTATATTTCCCGAAGCCTTCTGCCGTGGGGAATGCCTTGAGGCGCATGGCTTCGTTGGCATTTACCGCTTTTGACACGACACCCTTTTTCGATACAGACGCTACGCTGTATGTGGCATTGTCGTCGGCAGCCTTGGTGAGTGTGCGTTCTGTGGTGAACTTAAAGAATGTACCGTTTTTATAGATAAGGTATGCAGCGGCGTTGTCATCGCTTTCCCATGTAATCTCCGTAGGAGTTACCACGAAATTCATAGGAGCAGCGGCGCCAAGAAGAATTTTCTTGTAGTCGAAGGGCACGTCACTGAACTTCCCGAACATGTATTCGGGGGTCATGTAGGCTTCAACCTCAGCATCGGTAGCTTGGCAAGAGAACGATGCGCGCTTCGAAGTGTCGATGGCTTTGCCGTCATTGTCAACGCTCTTGTATTCATAGAGCGATGACTTGTTTTCCGAACCGCCCCAAGCTGCCCATCCTGCAGGCTTTATGACGTTCCCGAGGTTGCAGTTGATGAACATCGACCCGCTTGTTTCCTGCCACGGACGTCCAAGATAGTAACTGTTGTCTGCCACGCCTTCGCCTGCCGTCACTGTGCAGTTGCGGAAAAAGAGTCCGGGGTAGAATGTATTTTGGCTAAGTAATGGGTTCATGACCTTTGTCATCGGCATGCTGCTGTTGCCGGGAGCCGTGATGTATTGTCCGCCTTTCAGCACGCGCAGAGTGCAACTGTCAAACCATTCCAGTCCGCCATCGTAGATAAAGTCCGTGCCGCCTTCAATCGTACAGTTGGTGAAATATCCGCGCGAGCCGGAGTTTGCCTTGTAGGTGTCCTGGAAACCGCTCAATATGCAGTTGCTGAAGATGTGTGCGTCGCCGTTGGTATATAGTGCTTCCGCTTGGCCAACGTTGCCGCTGGTGTTGCGAACGGTCAGGTTCTGTGCGTAGAAGCGGCTGGTGAAGACGTTGAGTGCTGCGCAGTCGGTGTAGTCTTTGTCACCACTGCCGCGGCTGACGCTGGATGTCAGTATGGTCGTTTCCTTGTTTTCACCGATAAGCGAGTAGTATTTGTTCTTTGTGCTTTTGTATCCGGCGTGGATATTCTCGTCGTAAACGCCGGGACGGATGTATATTATGCCGCGTGATCCTTCGGGTATGGCGTTTATCGCATCTTGAACCTTTGAGTAGTCGCCGCTTCCGTCTTGCGAAACGGTGCTTATTATTACGGTTGCGTTATCGTCAGGAGCAGACGTTGTCTTGTCGTCGCCACTTCCTCCGCCGTCAAGGTCGGTGAGTTCTCCTACGTTGCCCACGGGGTTTTCTTTGGCATACCGCGCGTCTTCAGATGTAAGCCCGCGGCCAAAAATCTGTATCTTATGCACTCTTGGCGCCTGTTGCTGATCGTATGGAGTGATAGACTTGGTGAACGGGCATTTGCCGTCGCTTCCCACCTGCACGGGATTGCTCAGATCTTCGCCGTCCCACACGCGCCAGCGTATGGATACGTCGTTGGCATCAATGGTGTTTTCCATGAAATAGCCTTGGTCTGAGAACACGGTGTAGCCTGCTTTGTGCTTGTCTGAACCCATCCACACGAGGGGTTGCCAGTCGCCGTCGCCCACTTTGTAGTCGCATTTTATGCCGCGCCCCCAAGAAGTAGACGACCAAGACCATTGAACGGTGTTGACATACGGCAAGTGGTCTATCTCCATCCATCCGTGTTGCGACACTTTGTTGCCGGCACTGTCGGTGATTGCAGCATCGCGGCACATCTGCACAAAACCAGCCTCGCCGTATGTGGGACGGTTGTCCGCGTCGTAAGTGATGTTGTCCTCAAGATGTGTGGTATGTCCGGCAACGGTCCAGTTGTTGTACGTAGCGGCGCTGTTTCCTGTATAGTTCTGTCCGAGATAATATTGGCGGCAGAAGGCTGCTGTCGCTCCGGCAAATCCGTTGGCAGACTTCTTCGTCGCAAATGTACAGTTGTGGAAGAGTACCGGATATTGCACTTCCGTGCCTCCGTTGGCATTGACGTTTATCACGGCATTGACGTAGCCTCCTGTCGAGAAGTCCGGACAGTCAACGCCTGTTTCTCCCTTCCATGTGTCGGGCCACGTGTCGTCGCTGAAGTTTATGTCTATGATTTTCGGGTATGTGGAGGCGTTGCTCCACTGAGCCACCACCGATTGTGGGTCGAGACTGCCCTCAATAGTGGCGTATGCGGGCTGAAGCGTTAGTAAAGCCAAGCCGGCAATGCTGGCTGCTTTTGTTCTTTTGAGCATATAAGTGAGTAATTTATTAGTAGTTTTCTTCTGTTATGCAGGATGTTTTGCAAGTTGTTTTTGATTTTCCTGTGTTACAGGTAAAATTCGTAACTGCAAAAACGTGGATGGTATGGCTGTGGTGTGTAGCCCGTTGAAACGGCATCTGTTTCAAAAGTGCTGCCGTTGCCATAATCTGCACCTTTATTTTGCAAATATAGCACTTTGCCGCCAATTCCACAAATTGTGGGAAGCAAAACGCCATGTGAATGGTGCTCTTGTCAGAAGCTTCAGATGGCAGTCTTCAATTACGCATAGGATTGATACCGTCAGCGGAAAGATTTCCTCCATACATTGAAAGAGGGCGAACCTTCACAGGCTCGCCCTCTTTGATGTTTTAACTAATAACCATTTTGTTTATGTCTGGTAATATATTGGTCTGTTAGTAAGTGATGTCACCACTCTTCACGGTGTGGTTCTTTCCGCCATCCCAAGACTTGCCTGTGCGCCAACGTGGGTCGCCAATGCCCTTGGTATAGATGGGGTGGTTCTTCACCTTGTCGGAACTGTTATAGTAGAAGCCGTTGATGTCGGAGTGGCGATACGCATCTTTTTGGAATTTCTCCTTTGCATCCACTGTACCCATCGTCCAAGGATTCTTGAAGAGTTCGTCAGCCTCAAGTTGGTAACCAACGGCGTCGCTTTCGTTTTCGTTGTGGTTGTCGCCAAACTTAATCTGAGTCTCGCCCATACCGCCAAGGTTCAGCGCTCCCTTGTTGTAGCCGGCTCCTGTCTTCGTGTTTGAGAATGAGTTCTGCATGAACATACCGTCGATGAGAGTCGTCTTGGCATCTGTTGACGATGTGTACTTGTCGTACGCTGGAACTACGGTAGAGTAGTTGTCTGCGAAATCGTAAGTGAGGTCCTTGGTATTGATAACCATACCTTTCTGGAAGTAGTCGCGTGCAGCGTCGTTCTTGTTGCCTGCAAATACGAAGAGGTTCTTCTTGCAGGTTATTGTTGAACCGTTTGGAACGTATCCGATTTCGAAAATAAGTCCATGGCTCTTGTTGTTGGAACGTGGGGAGAAGTTTATGAATGTGTTGTTGGATACGTTGATATTCCATTTCGTTCCATCCGGCCATGCCAGGTTCTTGTTTTCGGATATCAAGGCGTGACGTGGACAGTCGATTATGGTGTTGTTGGTGAATGTCAAGTTATTGAAGAAGTTTGACTTGCGGTTGTTGCCCGGACCTGCAAACCATGAATAGCCGCGTCCGTTGGTGTCATAGCCGCCTTCATCGTAGAACACACAGTCGTTGACTGTCAGCTTTTCGATAAGCTGGCGGTTAGGTCCCTGGAAGCGAATGAAACCGCGCACGTGACCGGCGAAGGTACATCTCTCGATGCGTAGCTCGGCCAGAGAGAAAGACAAGCCTTGGCTGTACATGTTCATAAAGTAGTTGGCACTGATGGAGTAGTTCGGGTTGCCTCCCTCACCGCTTTTGTCAAAGTAGGTATACCATGCCATAGGGTGGAAGTTTATATCCTCCATGATGATAGGCTGGATGGCCAAGGTTACACCATTTTCAGTGCCCGAGCGGGCATTGCGGCACAATCCCCAGTTAACGGCGTTCGCAGCGGTCTTGGCTTCGGTGTTCCATCCAATGCCCTGCAATACAGTGGCGCGTCCCTTGCCGGCAGCCAAGTCCTCAGGGTTGGTAGCCAGAGTAAAGCCCTTGGTCATTTCCACTGTGCTTGAGCAATAGTAGGTTTTGCCACCTTCGAGATAGAATATCTGACCTTCAGCAATGGTGTTGTCTGACATATAGTTGGTCAAGATTGTGTCGATACGTGTGGCAACGAGGTTCTCGCATCCGAATGTCTTGCCCTTTTGGAAGCCCATATTCTGCAGCAAGGTATCTTTCTTGGCTTCTTCTGCCGTGTTTGCTTTGATGAGGATAGGTGCTCCGGCGTCACCCAGCATACGTACCATCGTGGAATTGTATTGACGGTCGTAGTATCGCTGGATGTTGTTGTTCTGTCCGCTTACGATGTACGCTGCGTTTGGCATCAGATTTTCTATGTGCACGCGGCCCGCAGCACGGTCCGCTGCTGTCGGCTTCACGATGTGCTCTTCCAACTGGGCGTTGTCGGCAGATGGTACGACGCGAATCTCGTCGAATACCCATTCGCCGTCCTTTGTCTCGGCACCAGCCTTGAAGAATTCCTCGTAAGTCTTTTCGTATCCCTCTTCTGTCTGTGGCATGAAACAAACATCCATGGATGTTTTGCTCACATTTTCCGTCCAGAACACGCTAGGTACGTCGTAACGCATACCGGTCGTCAGTGATCCGGTCTGGTTGCGGTCGTCATCTCGCGACTGGTCGTTTTGGTGCGAACCGTCACCCATGCCAAACCATTTGGAGTTGTGAGGATTGTTCAAGTCGTTTCTATCCACGAGTGCGCGGATAGCATATAGATAGCCAGTGCCATACTGCAAGTCTTCATGCAGGAACGACAGTTGGTCGGCCGTAAGGATTGTATCCAGAAGATTGGCGTTCTCTTCCTTCTCCCACGATGTACCCTGCACTTTTGCTTTCAGCTCGTAGGCATCAGCGCCTTCCACGCCATACCAAAAGAGACGCATGTCGTTTACATGGGTACTTGCCTTATATCCGTGTTGCTGAAGATAGAGCGAAATGTTGGGGTCTACTCTTGAGGCAATGTCGCAATAATATGGTGTTGTCGAGGATGCAGTGTTCTGCGTGTTCCGGAACATAGGCATTGGCAGACGGTCTGCGTCAGCATCGTTGTAGCTGTCGTCGTCAGTGCAGGAGGCAAAGAACGACATGGTGGCAGCCAACATCATTGAAAATATAAATAGTTTTTTCATATCTTTCTTTATGCTTCTAAGTCATTGATTAATAGCCGTAATAATTCTTGTACTGTCCGATACTGCGGCTGATAACGTCCTTCGGAATCGGCAGGATATATCTGACTGCCGGCAAGGTAGACAAGTTTACTTCACTACTATACTCGGGAATGTTGCTGGTTTGGATGGTTCCTCCCTGATCTATGTAGATGTAGCCTCTGATAGAGCATCTGCACTGAGCCTTGGCAATGCCGGTGTTCTCGTCAAGCCAATCAAAGAGATAAGCTTTTTTCCAGTCTTCTGTACCGCCTTCCTGTGGCATGTGACTTCCGTTGAGCCCCCAGTTTTCCCACAAGTTGTCAATACTGAAATCTTCTCCCTGCGTCTTGTATACTTCGATGAGGCCAATGCTTGCATCTGTGTTTGCAAAGCTGAATACCTCGGGATAGTTTTGTTCGTTGTATTTGTCAGGGTTCTCTGCCACCTGCTGATTCCATTGTGCTCTTGTCCGGGTCCTGTAGTAGAAGTCGTTAGGCAGTGAGGTGTAGTCTATATCCACGTAATAACTATCGTCGCGGTCGCATCCCATGCCATAGTATTTCCAGAAGTTCTTGTAGAGCACCTGGTTGTATATGTTCCAGCGTACAAGGTCTTTCCAGCGGATGTTCTCGCCTCCGAACTCCCATGCCCTCTCGTCTACGATAGCCTTGAAGAAGTCTTCTTTTGTGCTAAGTGCGCTTACATAGTTGTCCACTTTCTCTGCCTTGTTGGCTGCACCGCGGAAGGCACGCTCACGAACTTGTTTCAGGGCGTTCTTGGCTTCGTCTGTCGGACCGTTCAGTTCGTTCTCTGCTTCGGCAAACATCAAGAGTACGTCGGCATAGCGCATGTACGGGAAGTTGATGCCTGTGTTTCCTTGAGATGAATTGCCTTGTGTATGGCTCTTGTCCCAAAGTTTTGACCACTTCATGCAATAATTAGTATACCCGTTGTTGAAGGCTGCTACACCGTCATAGCTGTATGACCAATAGCCTATTGTGTTGCGGCGAACATCTTCCTTGTCGAAAGTGAAACGATAGAAGGCGTTCAAGCCTACACTGCCGCTCATCCTGCCCCAAGGATGGTCTGTGTCTCCAGCGCTTGAAAGGTCGGCTTTGGGTCCTTGGATATAACCGATGTTGCCGTTTACATTCTGTACGAACGGAATTTCGAAGATTACGTCATCGTCGCTTACTACCGTATAATTACATTCATCGTTGAAGACTTTCATGTAGTCGTTGGTCAGCGAATGTGTTCCCTCTTGAATAACAGAGTCTGCGTATGTACGGGCAATCTTGTAGTAATCCTCATAGTCTGCCGCGCGTTCCATAGTGCCTGCAGCCTGGGTGTCTTCGCCGTGACGGAGCGAGTAACCTGCACGGAACAAAGATATGCGTGCGATGAGTGCCCATGCGAATTCTTTTGAGCAACGCTCTACTCCTTCTGTTATTTCCTTTGCCTTCTTCATCTTCGGAGCGGCAACCTTCAGGTCGTTGATGAGGCTTGTGAGTATTTCATCGCGCTGTCCCATTGGCATAATCAGCGATTCCTGGTCGTAAGTACGGGTGAAGGTGAACGGTATGTCACCCCAAAGGATTACTAGGTCGAGATAGTTCATGGCGCGGATGCACTTAGCCTCGCCAATCATCTGGTCCAGGTCGGCGTCTCCGTAAAGTTCTGAACTTTCGGCTGCTGCAACGAAGTTGTTGGCACGCTCAATGGTCTGATAGGCTGCGTCCCATGTGCTCTTTATGCTGCTTCCGTCGGCTTCGCCGTCAAACTGCTTCCAGTCGTTATGGCTTACGCTTTGCTCTTCTGATGTGGAGGTTCCCCATTCTACATCGCTGTTGAAGTTGAAGGTTGTCAGATAGGCGTTGCCGTATGTGTTTCCGTTGCATGTAGACTGGTATATTGCATTCAGCAAGCGGTCAGCTTCTTCCGTGCTGCTGAATACTTGATTGTCTGTCACCTTTGATGGTGCCTCTACGTCCAAGTAGTCGTTGCAGGAAGACAAGCCTGCCAGCAACAGACTGCACATCAATATATTCTTTATTTTCATATGTCTTTTCCTTTTTGTATTAGATAATGTTAGAACGAAAGGTTTACGCCGAAGAGGTAGCTATGGCTGCGTGGATAGCGGTTCCAGTCTACGTTTGGTGTCAAACCGTTCTGGATGTCTACTTCTGGGTCATAGCCTGAATAGCTTGTGAGGCAGAAGATGTTTGAGCCCGTCACGTAGAAACGAAGGCGTGAGATACCCCATTTCTTAGTGATGTTTGTGGGAAGAGTGTAACCGATAGTCAAGTCGTTCAGACGAAGGAACGATCCGTCTTCCACAAAGTTGGAGAGGGTATAGTTCTTTGTTACGCTCTGTGGGTTCCACAAGGTCTTGCCCTGATTCAACCTTTCGTATTCATCAAGATACTCGATATGCTGTGAGTTACCTATCAAGCACTCGCTGTAGTTGTATATGCTCTTGGTTCCGTCTGCGTTCTCGTTGTAGATGTCTCCGTGGTAAACCCAACGGTTGTTATAGTCGAAATCTGCCAAAACGTTGCGCGGGTTGGTGTTGCTGGCACCAACGGCAGACGATAGCTGGTAGCGTGTGGCGTTGATAACGTCGAAGTCAAGCATGTATGTGAAGTTTGCAGTAAAGTCGAAGTTCTTCCATTTGCCCGACACTCCGAAACCTCCCTGTACCTTCGGGTTGGTGTTACCCACCACGGTGCGGTCGTTGATGTCTATCTTGCCGTCACCGTTCAGGTCTTTCAGCTTGATGTAACCCGGCTTGGTGCCATAAAGACCTTCCACAGTTGGCTTTTCCTGTACGCCCGGGTTCTCGTTGAGGTATTCTTGGTCGTTTATCGAATAGTTGTAGCCGTCTCTGTGGAATTCGTTGAACTGGTAGATTCCGTCATATACGTATCCGTAGATAAGGCCAACTTCCTGACCTTCAACGAGGCGGAAATTGTCTTCAGAGTCCCAAGAACGGCCAGGGATATAGGCGTCTGTTCCATTGATTTTCTCTACTTTTGTCTTGTTCATGCCCATGTTGAAATTGGCAGACAGCACATAGTCTTTACCTCGAAGAATGTCGGCATTGATGGAAAGTTCAATACCCTTGTTGGATACGCGGCCCACGTTCTGCCACTGTTGTGAGTAACCTGTAGTGGTTGGAATCTGGCACTTGTACAACAAGTCGCGGGTGGTGTTCCAATAAATTTCCGGTGTCAGCGTTATGCGGCCGTTGAAGAGCGATATGTCGGCAGCTAAATTTCGAGTTACTGTGGTTTCCCACTTAATCTTGTTGTTGGGGAACAAACCGTCTGATGCATAATACTTGTCACCGTTCTGCGTGGTGGTGCTTTCACCCCAACTTGGTCCGCCGTTGGCGTTGATGCTATACTGGTATCTCCAGCGGTCGTCACCGATGTTGTTGTTGCCCGAAAGACCGAATGCAAGACGGATCTTCAGTTGGTCGATTACGTTCTTGTTCCACCAAGGCTCTTCTGAGATAACCCATGCACCGGAGATTGAAGGGAAGTAACCCCACTGGTTGCCAGGTGCAAAACGTGTTGAACCATCGGCTCGCATTGTGCCGGATATCAGGTAGCGATGTTTGTAGTTATAGTTCACCTGTCCGAAGAACGATGCGATGCGGTTAGGCGTTGTGACGCTAGATGTGCTCTGGTAAGCAGAACCGAGTCCCATGTTGTTGAAGGCATAACGCGGTGTTGTGCTTTGTGGGAAGTAGCGTGACGACTGGAAGTTCGTCGTGCTTTGGTTGTGCTGGATTTCCTGACCCAACAAGAACGAGAAGTTGTGCTTGTCCTTGAGTGACAGACTATAGTTCAAAGTGTTGGTCCAGGTATACTTTAATGAGCGGCTATTCGTGATTTCTGCCACAGGCAAGTTTTCGTTGCTGGCAGCCTTGTCTGTAAGGTAGCCATAGTAACGGTTGTTGTCACTGAACGACCAGAATTGTGCAATGTCAGAGCGGAATGTAAGGTTGGGGATTATTTCCCATGTTATGCTGGCTTGGTTTGTAAAGCTATAGCTGTGCTTCAACAGATAGTTCTGGTTGATGTCATCCAGCGGGCTTGCCAGTTTCCAATATCTCTCCACAGCGAAATCCTGCCACTCTTCGTCGTAGTTAGTGAACTCGCGGATACCGTTGGTCGGCTTGTAGTTGAGAACGCCAACCAATCCGCTTGTGCCGATATTGCTCGCACCTGCACCGAGGTCACGCCGGTAAGTAAAACGTGGATTGATAAGAAGATTGACGTTTTTCCCCAGTTTAACGTTTATCTTGGTGTTCATATTGGTACGGCGAACGCCAGAGTTGGAGATTATACCGTCTTGGTTGTGTTGGGTGAGCGAAGTACTGAAACGCAATTTGTCGCTACCGCCGTTCACTGTGAAGTTGTACATCTGTGTCAAGGCTGGGTCGCCCATCAACTCGTCCTGCCAGTCGTGGGTTGTCTTTGTCTTGTAGATGTCCAAATCGTTGGGATTACCGAAATCACGGCGGAAGGCACGCTTCTTGGCGTTACTGTCGTATGTTCCGTCAAGCTGGTACTTTACGAATTCGTAAGTGTCGAGCATATCCTGCTTGCCCGCCAGCCAGGAAAGCTGGCCATAGGCATTGAAGTCTACCTTCACCTTGCCAGCCTGTGCGCTTTTGGTCGTGACGATTACAACACCGTTGCCGCCACGGGCACCATAGACTGCCGTAAGGGATGCATCTTTAAGAACGTCGATGCTTTGAATGTCGGTAGGGGGAATATCATTGATGTTGTCGGCTTGGAAACCATCCACTATATACAACGGTTTCGAGTTCTGATTGTCTGATATAGCCGAGCCTCCACGGATGCGGATGTTGATGTCGGCACCTGGGGCACCGTCCACTGTGGTTACCTGCACACCGGCAATCTTTCCTGCCAAGGCTTCAGCGGCGGAAGCTACCGGAACTATAGCCAGCTTTTGGCCGGAGATAGAACCTACAGAACCCGTAAGGTCCTTTCGCGCTTTGCTGGTGTAACCCACAACAACCACGTCGTTGAGTTGGCTGTTGTCATCTTTCAATATGACGGTCTGCTTTTGCCCATCTCCTTTTATCTCCTGTGTAACCATACCGATGTAGGAGATAACGGCTGTTTTGCCGGACTTCAGATTGAGCGTAAAATTTCCATCAATGTCTGTAACTGTGCCATTCTTGGGGTTTCCCTTCTCAATGACAGATGCTCCGATCACTGGCTCGTTGTTTGTGTCCAGGACGGTACCTTTCACGACACCCTGTGCAAATACAGAGGCTGGTGCGAGCACCAGAGTCGATACTAGGCAGACTTTACACAATTTTGAGACTGCGTTCCTCATGTAGTTAAGGTTTTAAATTTACTTGATTTGTATATGTTAGTATTAGCCTATTGGCGAAATCTATTTAATGCATGTTTGATAATGTCTATGTGCGTTCCTATATTTGTTGTTGTAAAACGGGCAGATTATTGCAAAACGGTTAGAGTTGTGTCTTTTCTGTATTTTACTTTAAAAGAACGAATGATAGTTTCAAGTCCTTCTGATTAAGAGGATTGATGTATTCCAGTCCGATATGGGCAGTTTCCAACAAGTCTAGTCGGGAGTTTTCTCCCAGTTATGTGTTTTCCTTGGTTCATTGGCAAGATTCTCTGAAAAGCTCCTGCATGTTTCGGGGATTTCTTGCGAACCTTATATATATAAGTTGTGCATACGATGACCGGCATCAATAGCTTTTGACGCTATTGAATTACCAAAATCAAGGTATGCACAACTTGTTATTCATAAAATGTCATAAATTTTGATCCCGCCAATGGGTAAAAACGTATAGGCGCTTTTTAGCGCATTTTTTTACTTGATGACTTTTGCTGAAGTACCATCGCTGTATTTAACGATGTTTATGCCCTTCTGCATGCCGTTAACTTGTGCACCAGAAACGGTGTAAACTGAAACGACAGTCTTTGCGCTTGCATTGTCAACAGTGTTGATTCCGTCAGCTTCTCCGCTAGGAACGAACTTGATCTGATGGACGCAAAGGTTCTTGTTGCCACCAGCGAGAAGAGCATAGTCATGACCAGGAGAAATAGCTGCCTCTACATATGCAGGAGCGTTCTTTACAGTTCCGTTTTCACCATCGTTGCGGAAGTTGTTCTTTGCAACCATTTCTCCGAAGTTGTCGTTGTCCTTCTCCTCATCTGTAGCCAGCTTGTAGATACCAATCTCACGGCTATTGTCACCAGCGTAAGCACCGAAGCTCAGCGTACCAGCCTTTTTAGGTGTAACGCTTACTATACCTTGGTTGTTAGCCTTGCAGTCAGCGATGTCCTGAATGGTAACATCGTCAGCCCAGTTGTTTTGGCCTAGAGTAGAACCAGCGTTTACATAACCTGTATAAGAAGGGAATTCTTCTTTTATCTGAGTGATTTTACCACCTGATGTATAAACAGGAGTCTTGTCAACGGCAGCCTTGATAACTAAGTCGTCATTCTCGAACATTACTGTTCCTGCAGGGAGTGCTGCACCCATGCTCCATGCATCTGTAACCCACTGTGCGTCGAAAGCTGCAGCAATCTCGTCTTGAGTCATTGTTACAGCATAGGTGTTGTCTCCTACAGCAGAGAGAATGTAAGGTGTGCTTGCGGTTTCTTGAGCTGAAATGTTTGCAACGGCCATAAGAAGGGCAGCTGCTGAGAGTAGAATTTTCTTCATAATCTAAAAGTTTTGAGTTATTGTTATGTTATTAGTCTTCAAAGTGCTATTTCTTTTCAGAAGGTATGTTGATGCCACTCTGTAAGACAAAGACGGAGTGTCTGTAGTATTGTAACCATGACACTCCGTCTTTTTTTTATTTTCTAAGACAATCTTATCTTATTTGGATTTTACGTATGGGTTATATCCTGGGTTCTGTCCGAATTCCTCTGCGTTTTCAAGTTTGTCGAGGAATGTGTTTGGTATTGGGCGAAGGGCGTGGTATTCCTCCATGCAGTCGTCGCCAATCATACTCGGGTTGCGGCCGCGAATGATAGAAGCGAACTTGTTCTGCGGACTATACACACGCTTGATGTCAAACCAGCGGAGCCATTCGCCGCAAAGCTCGCGAGCGCGCTCGTCAATAATCCAGTCAACAGTCATGTCTGCTGCCGTAACCTGGGCTTCGCTCAGGCTATGACCTGCTTTCACTACGCGTGCATTGCGAATCTCTTGGTTTATGATTTGTGCTGCTGCGGCTTGGTTGCCAAGACCTATGTAACATTCTGCAGCAATGAGAGGCATTTCAGCGTAACGCATAACCGGAACATCGGCAAAGCTAGCCTGCTGACTTGCGTCCTTGTTCATTATGAGGATAGTGCCGTTTACATCTCCATCCCAAATACGATACTTTGTGAAGCGTGGGAACGACGATGCTACATACTGTGTGGTGTTTACAGTGTCGGTTACATAGTAACGCAAACGTGCACCGCCGTAGCTATTAACGTTCTCCGTTTCGTAGAGCTTGTCAATGTCAATGGTTATGTAGTTGCGGTCCGCCTCGTCAGAGATATGCTTCTTGGTGAAATAGAACAAAGTGTCGCCAGGGGCAGACTTCTTTCCTACGATTTCAGGCATCTTATAGTAGCTTTCTGCTTGTTCAGCCTTCCAAGTGTATTTGTATTTTGACGGGTTCATGAATGCTTCCTGGAAGTCTGCGTCATAACGCGCGTCCCAATCTTCCCAAAGGTTCATGAAATAATATGTAGGCATAAGCTTTTCAGCACCGTCTTTGGGGTAGTCGTAACTCGTAGTTGTGGTCTGTATGCCACCACGTCCGTTGAACTTCGGTGCGAAGTATGCGTGCAGACGGTTCGGTTTCGAGTCGGCATTGAGCGTTGAATTCGATGAGAATGTGCAAACCCATAGGAATTCGGTGTTGTTCTTATTGTTCTTTGCCTGCCAAATCTCGTCGTATGTGTCGTAAAGCTTAATGCCGTAAGCCGACTTGTTGTTGATTACGTCAAGCGAAGCATCAAGAGCTTTTTGATAGAAAGCCTTCTGTTCGTCGCTTCCCGCCGTTTCATACTGGGCACGTGTGAGGAGAACGCGAGCAAGGAGAGCCTTAGCAGCTTTCTTTGTAGAGCGTCCTACTTCGCCATTATACGGAGTTATAGGAAGTTCCTCGGCTGCTTTCTCTGCGTCGGGGATAATAACTTCATCGTAAATCTTCTTTCGATCGGTGCGTTGTGCCGTGAACACAGCATCGCTAGTCTCGTCGAGACGAAGTTCGATGTCACCGAAAAACTCCACCAACCACCAGTAGCAGTATGAGCGCATGAAGCGAGCTTCTCCATCAAAGTCAGCCATCTGCTGTGCGGTAAGAACCTTGTTCTTTTCCAAACGGTTGATGATTGTATTGCAGACGTTGACATTATCGTAAACACGGTTCCATACGTTCTGAATCTGTCCGCGGTCGCCTTGCAGGTCAACGCAGCGGGTCAGCTGCTTTCCGTATTCGTAACCGTTACCGATATTTTGCCAAATGTCAGCCGAACCTTCCATGTATAGCACGGGATCTTCGCGGCCGTAGAATTTCCATCTGAAGTTGTAGTACATCTGGTTTACGAGGTTTTCTATACCAGTTTCGGTAACAAACACCTCGTCAGCTCCCTCTCCGCTTGGGTTATACTCGTCTAGGGAGCATGAAGTCAGCCCCAGTGTTGAGCCGCCGAGCAGCGCTGCTATGATAAATTTATTGTATTTCTTCATTTTGTTTCCTATTAGTTATTTTAAGGTGTATTGGCGTTAAGCCATGCCTTTTTTAGAAATTGACGTTAAGACCCACAGTCACGCTACGCTGGTTGCCTTCCGGATCATAATATTTCTGCCAGTCGTTCTTCACGAAATAGAGAGGATCGTTAACGGTTGCATAGATACGCACATTGTTAATGCCGATTGACTTGAGCGCTTTGCGTGGCAGAGTGTATCCAAGTGATATTCTCTTGAGCTTGATGAAGGAGTTGTCGCAGTAAGAAAGGCTCTGATAGCCTACATAATCATATAGGTTACGTCCTTTATAAAGCTCTGGCAATGATCCACCCTCGTTGGTTCCTTTAACCCAGTAGTCGAAATTGGAGTATATTCCTCCGTTTGAAGGAGAATAGTTGGCAACTTTGCTTTCGCCCCACTGTCCCCAACGTGCATAGAAGTATATAGTAAGATCCCAGTTCTTGTAGCGGAAGTCGTTGTTGAAGCCGGCAAACCAATCTGGTGATGTAGAGCCTACGTAGTCAACATCGTTTGTTTGGTCGATAACGTGGTCGCCGTTAAGGTCGGCAACCTTTATGTCTCCAGCCTCAAAGCGTTTGGTCTTGGCAGCATCCTTGTAGTAAGCCGTTTCGTCAGTCCAAGAATTAACTTCATCTGTGGTGTAAATGCCGAGATACTTGAAGGTTTTGTAAGAGCTGATTGGGTGTCCTACCATGTAAGTCTGTGTCTCCTTGTTTGTACCAATCTGAAGTTCAGTCAGTCCATCGTAGAGTTTGTCAATCTTTTCACGGTTAGCAGAGAATGTCAGCGTGGAGTTCCATGTGAAATCCTTGGTAACGATGTTGCGGCTGTTGATAGAAAGTTCAACACCCGTGTTCTTTACAGCTCCAATGTTCATAACTGTTGCATACTTACCGTCCTGTCCAGCAGACGTTGGAAGTGAGCGCTGAAGCATAAGGTCGGTAGTCTTCTGCAAATACCAGTCGAATGTAACGTTTAGGCGGCTGTTGAAGAACACAGCGTCAAAGCCAAGGTCGAATGTTGTAGAGCGTTCCCACTTGGTAGTCTTGTTGGCAATTTTGTAGTAGCCGTTGTCAAGCACACCAAGAAGGTAGCGGTTAGCCTGCGTATCCTGGAATCCGAAGCTCCAGTTTGCGAATGTTATACCGCTTTGTGTGGCGTATGCCGATATGTTCGAGTTTCCTGCAACACCGTAAGTGGCGCGCAGTTTCAAGTCATCGAGCCAAGTTTTTGTGTTCTTCATCCAAGGCTCGTCAGAGATACGCCATGCAAAAGCTGCAGATGGGAACCACTCCCATTTGTATCCCGGTGCGAGTTTTGATGAACCGTCGCGGCGTATAGAACCAGTGAAGAGGTAACGTCCCTTCCAATCATACTGCACACGTGCTGCATAAGAGAAGTTCTGTGCCTGTGTGTAAGAGCTAGAGTGGGCGAGGGCTGCTTCACCGCCGTCATTGGAAGCCAAGTTCCACCAAAGGTTGCTTGCCAATGTCTGTCCGTAGGAGGTGGCGTTCAAGTCGTCTTTGATAGACTTGTTCCATGTTGTGAGCAGGGTAATGGCAAGATTGTGGTCTTCAGGCAGAATTTTCTTGAAGTTATATGTCAGCACATTGTTCCACTCTACATACGTTCCAGAGGCTTTGTCCATGTAAGCCTTGCTTCTGTTTGTTCCTGACTCAACGAAGGCAGAGTTCTCACTGTCTTGGTAGTTACCTGTAGAAGAGTTGGTAAGGTGTGCGTTTAGCTGCGTACGGAAAGTAAGGCCCTCGATGGGATGTATGTCAAGGTAGCCGTTTGCAACAACGTTTGTGGAGTAACTTTCAGCACTGTAGCGGTCGTAGTTCTCTGTGTCAATGAGGGGATTGACATAGTCGCCCGTTGCGAGCGGGTATTTCATGAGCTCTGTGCCGATAACATAGTTACCCGTGCTGGAATCATAGTATCCGTATGGTGAACCGAGTTCAAGTCCTGTTGTCTTTGCCTTTGAGTATGGCGAAGCATCAGAGCGTGTGTGGGCGAGTTGGAATGTAACGCCAGCGCTCATCCATTTCAGGAACTTGTGGTCGATATTTGCACGCAGATTATATCTGTCAGTGCCGCTGTTTCTCTTCCATTTGTTTCCATCGTTGGCATAGCCCACGGAGAAGCGAGCCTGAGTCTTGTCCGTACCACCGGAGAGTGTCACGGTGTGCTTGGTGCTCCACGTTGTCTTCTTCTGCAGAAGGTTCTCGTAGTCAGTCCAAGCTCCGGCTTTATAGGCTGCATAAGCCTCGGTACTTGCGAATAGAGACTCGTCGTCAGCTGTTGAATTCCACAGTCCTGCATTTTCAGCAGCCAGCCTGCGTGTCTTGTAGTAGTCTTCCGGTGAGCGGTAAGAGGCGCGGTCTGGACGGAACGCCGCAGTGACGTAACCGTCGTATGAGACTTGCATCTTTCCAGCCTCAGGCTTCTTTGTCGTAATGATGATAACGCCGTTTGCACCCTGCGAACCATAGATAGCTGTAGAGGAGGCATCTTTCAATACGTCAATGGACTCAATGTCGTTAGGGTTAAGGTCGCTCATGCTTCCGCCCTGCACTCCGTCAATGATTACGAGGGGTGAGTTTCCTGCCGAAATGGAGCGGTTACCACGTATGCGGAGGTCGCTACCATTAATGTCAAGACCTGAGATACGTCCCTGCATGGCTGACGCAACGCTTGTCGTAGGTGTCTGCAAGATGACGTCAGACTTTACTGAAGCGACAGAACCGGTAACGTCTCGTTTCTTTACTGTACCGAAACCGATAACAACCACGTCGTCGAGCTGATTAGACTCGGGAACCATTTTAATAGAGACGGGTGAGCCTGGAGTTGCTGTGACTTTCTGTGATTTATAGCCAATGTATGAAATCTCAATAGTAGTCTTTCCTGATACATTGTGCAGGGTAAAGTTTCCGTCAAGGTCGGTTATCGTACCGTTCTTTGTCTGTCCCAAAGGTATTACGGTGACGCCAATCATTGGCTCTCCTGTTTCGTCGACGATGTTGCCCTTCACTACGCCACTTTGCTGCACGGCTTGCGGTGCTAGTGCTGCCTTTCCTGCTTCTGTGGCATTGGCTGTTGCCGGCAAAAGCATGGCTGATGACATGGCAAGTGTGATGGACATCGTTTTCAAGCTGGAGCTTGAATTATACATCTTTCTTGTCTTCATAAAAATAGATTTTGTGAATAAATATAACATCTTGTAATGTTTAAGACGCTATGGCTTAATGTTTGTAACCATATCTTAACGCTTTTCATGTAGCATCAAGTAGGCATCGGTTCTTTATACCTATATATAATATAAGGTGAAAGCGGGCTGCGTTAAGCTGATACCAGCTGCACAGTCCGCTTACACCTTATGTTAACGTAGCAATTACTTGCTTTCTGTAGTCTTTATATTTACGTTTTCCTGCTTAATGTTCTTGCAGTATTTGAATTCAGCCGGCTTGTTGGCTGTTATTTCAATGTTTTTAAGATTGATGTTCGTAACGGGCATCTCTGGCAGTCCGTTGAAGAACATCGCCCGGTTTGCGTTGCGGCATACCACGTCTTCGATGTATATGTTGCGGAAGCAAGGCGTTGTTTCGTCTACAGGCATTGGCTTTATTTCCTGAGCCTGGTTCTTTCCTGCTGCTTGTGCCTCGGCAGCCGACATACCACCGTAGTAGAGGTTGAAGATAACTGCCTCTGTTGGAATATCGAACATGGAGATATTCTTAATCCAAATATTCTCTACTACGCCGCCTCTGCCGCGCTTGCTCTTGAAGCGCAGACCTACGTCTGTGCCCAAAAACTGGCAGTTGCTTACGCTAATGTTCTTCACTCCGCCACTCATTTCAGAGCCAACAACGAAGCCGCCGTGTCCTTTGAATACAGTGCAACCGTCAACAATAACGTTTTCGCACGGACGGTTTCTCTTTCTGCCATCGGCATCCTTTCCGCTCTTTATGCAGATGCCGTCGTCGCCCACGTCGAAGCGTGAATTCACGATGAGGGCATTGCGGCAAGACTCAAGGTCAAGGCCGTCGCCGTTTTGGGCAAAGCTCGGGTTTCTCACTTCAACATTTTCAATCAGCACGTTCTCGCACATCAGCGGATGCACGTTCCAAGCCGGAGAGTTTTGGAATGTAACACCGTCGAGCCACACGTTTTTGCAGCTTACGATGCTTATCATAACAGGACGCAGGAACACTTTTATGCTGTCCCACTGTGCTTCGCTCAGATCTCCCATGGGCACATTCATGTCTGCCATGAGGTATCCTTTCTTTGCGCCTTCAGTAGGAATCCAAAAGTCTTCGCGTATGTATGCACCGCCCTTTGACGTAAACTCTTTCCATTGTCCGGCAGTAACCTTTTGCTTCTTTAGCGGACGCCAGAACTGTCCGTTTCCGTCTATTACTCCTTGGCCTGTAATGGCGACATTCTCTTGTCCTTCAGCCGAAACAGGCGACTGGCAGCGACGTGTGTCGAGGCCTTCGAATACAGACTTCACAATGGGATACAGCTCATAGTCGGGCGAGAAAAGCAGAATAGCCCCTTTTTCAAGGTGAAGATTTATGTTACTCTTCAGCTTAATCGGTCCGGTAAACCAGACACCCTGCGGCACGATAACCTTTCCGCCGCCCTTTGCAGCCAGTTTGTCAATGGTCTGTTGTATGGCTTGGGTGCAAAGTGTGGTACCGTCGCCCACGGCTCCGTTTTCCCGTATGCTTGCCTGCCGTTCGGGGAATGCCGGGCGTGAAACTTTCTGCATCTTGAACGGCAGGTTTTGGTACAGTTCAGAGTAGGGATAGTCTTGGGCTTTTGCGTTTGTTGCCGTCAACCCAAGGATGATGGCAGCGATGAATAGAAATTTGCGCATAGAATTTAAGGGTTATTGATTTGTTTTCCTTGTGATTACCATTTAAGATGTGCTATGCAAAGATACGAATAAATAATTATATTCCTATCCTTTTCCGTTATTTCAGCCGCACGAATGTATTTGTTTCCCCGTGGCGTTATATATTTATCCCCGTGGCGTAATTCTGTTAGTCAGGCGGCGACAGGCACTTGCGGATAGTACAAAGAAACATATATATGCGTCATAAGAAAGATGGCAGACGCCCCGATGTTGCAGTCTGCCCAAACAAAAGACACCAAAACCCTTTATTTTTAAGATGAAAAATACTAAAAGACTATTTTCCTTACTCTTTGTGGCAATCCTTACAATGTGTGCAATGGCGCAGAAACCCTGGGACAACGGACCTCTAAAGGTATCGGCAAACCACCGTTATCTGCAGCACGAAAACGGCAAACCCTTCTTCTGGCTCGGTGAAACAGGCTGGCTGTTGCCGCAGAAACTTGACCGTAGCGAGGTGAACTACTATCTTGAGTGCTGTCAAAAGGCAGGCTACAATGTGGTACAGGTGCAGACAATGAATGGTGTGCCCGCCACAAACCTCTATGGTGCAAGCTCCTTGCCCGACGGTTTCAACTTCAAAAATGTAGAGAAAGACAAATCTTCCAACAGTTACTGGGGGAATATGGACTACGTTATAAAGCAGGCAGAACAGCATGGCATATACATTGGCATGGTTTGCGTGTGGGGAGGCCTTGTTAAGGCAGGCCTTATGAATGTTGAGCAAGCCAAGGCTTATGGGCGCTTTCTTGCCAACCGCTACAAAAATTCGCCAAACATCGTGTGGATAATCGGCGGAGACATACGCGGCGACGTGAAGCCAGAGGTGTGGACAGCCCTTGCTACAACAATAAAATCCATAGACAAGAACCATCTTATGACGTTCCATCCGTTCGGCCGCACCATGTCGGCTACTTGGTGGAACGATGCCGAATGGCTGGACTTCAATATGTTTCAGAGCGGACATCGCCGCTACGGACAAAAGAAAGGCGACGGCGACACATCGGTAAGTCCCAATACAGAAGAAGACAACTGGCGCTATGCGCAGCAGAGTCTCGCTATGAAACCATTGAAACCCGTGCTAGACGGTGAGCCTAGCTACGAGGGAATACCACAAGGACTCCATGACCCGAAGCAACCGTTGTGGCAGGCATGCGATGTTCGTCGCTATGCTTATTGGGCAGTGTTCAGCGGGTGCTTTGGCCATACCTACGGCAATAACGCCATAATGCAGTTCCACAGACCAGGAAACGGTGGCGGTTACGGATGCACAAAGCCGTGGTATGACGCCCTTTCAGACCCCGGGTTCCAACAGATGCGCCATTTGAAGGAACTTATGCTCCTGTTCCCCTTCGAAGACAGAGTGCCGGACCAGAGCATTGTTCTAGGGGGCGAAGGATATCGTTACGACCGCCTTACGGCAACGCGCGGCAAGGATTACATGCTTGTCTATAACTATAGCGCACGCCCCATGCAGGTGGATCTTACGAAAATCAACGGAAGTAAGAAAAAGGCGTGGTGGTTCAATCCCTCTGACGGCACGTTCAAATATATAGGAGAGGCAGACAATTCGCGCACCAACTTCCAATATGACGCCCCATACCAGCAGGGCTATGACCGCGTGCTCGTGGTGGTGGATGCAGATAAAGACTACATAAAACAGTAAAACCTATGAAAAAGGCAATCCTTCCCCTGCTTGTTGCAGCTCTTTTTCTTCCGAAAACAATAGCAGCCCAACTGCCGGAACGGACAAAAGAGAATGTAGAACATTACAAAAACATCTGCAAGCGAAACATATATAAGGAGATGCACGGCATGTTCCGCAAGGCTGGCGGCGCGTTGAAATACCCGTTCCTAGCTCCAGGCAGCAGCCAATATCTCGATATGCTTTGGGATTGGGATTCATGGCTCAGCGATGTGGCGCTGCGCCAGATACTTCTCGACAAAGGGACGCCCAAAGATAGCACAGAAGCCCTGACATACGAACAGGGATGCGTGCTCAATGCACTCAGCTACGGCGGCATGGACGGTTGGATTCCTATCTGGATTGAACGAAACGCGCCAAGTCGCGAAGAGATGCTAAAGAAACGCAACCCGTGGAAGAGCAACATGCACAAGCCGACCATAGCGCAACATGCAGCACTCATAACGCGATATATGAACGGAGACGCCGAGTGGTTGCGTGAAAGCTTCTATTATTTGCAGGCTTTTGAGGCGAAATACATGAACTGGCACCGCCATAAAGCTACGGGACTCCTTTACTGGGAGACCGATGAGGCCATAGGAGTGGACAACGATCCCAGTACTTTCTACAGACCAGCCGAAAGCTCCGGGTCGATATTCCTCAACGCTCTGATGTATAAAGAGCTGCTCGCAATGGAATATCTTGCCCGTTGCTTGAAAATGGACGGCATAGCCGACGGCTATAAGGCGGACGCAGAACAACTCCTGCGCAGCGTTAGGGAACATTGCTGGGACAGACGCGATGGCTTCTACTATAGCGTTGACTTGAATCTCCTGCCTGTTCAGAAGCCGGACATTAAAGGTCTAAACCCAGGAGACCTCTATCTTCACGTAGGACAACCGCGGAATTATGATTGTCTTATTCAGCGTTTCGACGTGTGGAGCGGCTTCATGGCAATGTGGGCAGGCATAGCAACACCAGAGCAAGCGCGGCAGATGGTGGAGCGACATTACCGCGACACAACTTCATTCAACGCCCCGGCAGGAGTGAGGACGCTCTCTCCGCTCGAAAAGATGTACAATCTCAAGGCTAGCGGCAACCCATCTTCGTGGCAAGGGCCCGTATGGATAAACGTAAACTACCTTGTCTTTCGTGGACTACTAAACTATGGATATACCGAAGACGCACGCCAGTTGGCCGAAAAGACCGTGGTTCTGCTCGGAAGAGACTTTGAGCGTTTTGGCGCACTCCATGAGTATTATATACCAGAAAGCGGTGAGCCAGTGCTGAACAAGGGCTTCCAGAACTGGAACTTTCTCGTGATAAACATGATAGCATGGCTTGAAGGAAGGAAAATGGCTGAGTGATGATGGGCCTAACCCTCTCCAATGCACCCCGAAGAGGCGGCACAAGCGGGAAAAAGCGCTGACATGAATAAAAAACGCCGCGGCCATTCTTCATGCAAAGAGAGAATTTCGTATTTTTGCATATATGAAAATACTAACAAGCGAACAGATACGTGAGCTCGACAAATACACTATAGAGAACGAGCCGATAGAGTCCATAAACCTTATGGAGCGGGCGGCAAAAGCATTGACGCGCGCCATAACACAAGTGTGGGGCACTACGCAGAAAGTAATCGTCTTTGCCGGACCTGGAAACAACGGGGGAGACGCGCTAGCCGTGGCTAGAATGATGGGAGAACAGGGATACAACGTAAAGACATACCTCTTCAACGTTACTGGAAAGCTCTCTGCCGACTGCATAAAGAACAAGGAACGTTTGGCGAATGTCGCCTCCCAAGGTGACTTCATTGAGGTGATTAACGAGTTTGACCCGCCAACACTCGATAAGACAACACTGCTTATTGACGGACTCTTCGGCTCTGGACTAAGTAAACCCCTCTCCGGTGGATTTGCGTCGCTGGTGAATTACATCAATCAGATGCCGTGCAAGGTGGCAAGTATTGACGTCCCATCAGGGCTTATGACCGAAGACAATTCGCACAACAGCGCTTCAACCATAGTGCATGCCGACTACACCTTCACGCTGCAGCACCGTAAATTGGCTTTCCTCTTTGCCGAAAACCAAGCATTTGTGGGAAAGTTACGGGTGCTAGACATAAGGCTCAGTACTGAATACCTTGAAAAACTGCAAACTCCCTACACCATAATTGAAGAAGCTGACGTGAGAAGTATGATGAAACCGCGCGGGGATTTTTGGCACAAAGGCATGGCGGGCAACGCCTTGCTCGTGGCTGGAAAATACGGTATGGCTGGGGCTGCGGTGCTTGCAGCCAAGGCTTGTCTTAGGGCAGGAGCCGGGAAAGTTACTGTCCACGTGCCGCAACGCAACAACGATATCATGCAGATTGCAGTGCCAGAGGCCATAGTAAGCCACGATGTTGACGAGAATATGTTCACTGAGGCCGTAGCGGCAGAAGACTTTGACGCAATGGGGATTGGTCCGGGGCTGGGCACTGACGAGATAACGGCAACGGCATTCGTTTCGCAACTTAGGCGCACTCAGGCGCCAATCGTTATAGATGCTGACGGACTTAATATCCTTTCTGCCCATCAAGCATGGTTTCAGCATCTTCCAGAAGGCACTCTTATAACCCCACATCCCCTGGAATTCGAAAGACTTGCCGGAACACATTTCACCGATGGCTACGAGAAGCTTCAAAAAGCCATGGAGCTGGCGCAGCTGATGGGAATATACATTATACTTAAAGGTCACTACACTGCGGTCTGCATGCCCGACGGAACAGTGTCGTTTAATCCCACAGGAAATGCAGGAATGGCTACGGCTGGCAGTGGAGACGTGCTGACTGGCATACTTACAGCCCTGCTCGCACGCGGATATAGCCGCCATGATGCAGCGCTCGTCGGGGTCTATCTGCATGGATTGGCTGGCGATCTTGCTGCGCAACAACTAGGAATGGAGAGCGTGACAGCAAGCGACATTATTGCTTTCCTGCCCGAGGCTTTCCGACAACTTACTGAAAGGAACATAAATACCAAACAGGCATGAAAAAAAATAGAATGAAAAATCTTGCCGTTGCCGCTCTGTTGACAGTAGGAGGCATAGCAACGGTAAATGCTCAGACAGGGCAACAATCTGTTGAAGGCTCGTCGTATTATCTTCCGAAAACGGTGCTTCGTTTCGCACTGCAGGTGGAAAAAACTGTTTATACGCCTGGAGAATTTGCACCTTATGCAGAGCGTTATCTCAAACGCAGCGACATAAGTCTTGACCCCTCTACTACTTATCGCATATTGAACGTTAAGTTGACGTCAGAAGCTACGCCGGATACGGCTAAGTTCTATACTGCAAAGATTGACTCCAAGCATAGTATTCGTAAGTTGGAGCGCGACGAAAAGGGCTTGCTCCTTGCCGTAAATGCAGAACCGCGCAGGGTGGCCCCAGCAAAATCTTTCGTTCCCGCCCCTAAACCTGCGGCAGTAAATCCACGCGACTACATGACAGCGGAAATTCTCAGTGCGGGAAGCAAAGAGAAAATGGCAGAGCTTACTGTGCATGAGATATATGATATACGTGAAAACAAAGGGCTTCTCAACAAAGGGCAGGCGGACTATATGCCAAAGGACGGTGAGCAGTTGCGCATAATGCTGGCTAATCTTGACAAACAGGAAAGCGCATTGCTACAGATGTTTGAGGGGACAACGGTGAAAGACACTGCAGAAACTGTTTTGACACTCGTGCCAACGCGTGAAGTTGACCGTCAGCTGCTTTTCCGTTTCTCGTCGCTTTTGGGTATGACGGACGTTGATGATTTGGGCGGAAACCCTTATTACGTAACGGTTGAAGACTTGCACAGTATGCCAACTCTTGACGTTAGCATTGAGGGAGAGAAGAAAGACAAAGACAACGTTGGCATTTACGTCAACTTACCGGGCAAGATACGTGTGTCTGTCTTTAGCGGCAACAATCTGATGGGTGCATTTGAGCTATATGCAGCCCAGTTCGGTAGAACAGAGTCGCTTAGCGGTGAACTTTTCAGTAAGAAGCTTACCACTCATCTCGTGCTTAATCCTGTGACGGGGAGCGTGGAGAGCATACAGACGGAAAGTCTGAAATAAGTCAATAGGCAGAGCGTTTTCAGCTAAATATAATATAAAGAGCGTGGAGTTTCAGCTTGTAGCGTTGAAACTCCACGTTCTTCTTTTCATGAAAAGAGGTTCAGCAAAACGCTGAACCTTTTTAGTATTTGTTTGTTTAGTCAAGCTGAGCGAGCTTGTTGTCAGAGCCAAGCACATCAATAATCTTGTGCTTGTACATGTCTTCCATAAGGTCGCGAGCAGGACCGCAGTATTTACGTGGGTCAAATTCAGCGGGTTTCTCAGCCAAAGTCTTGCGTACTGCAGCCGTGAAAGCCAGACGTGAGTCAGAGTCGATGTTGATTTTGCAAACAGCGCTCTTTGAAGCCTTGCGCAACTGCTCTTCAGGAATACCAACAGCGTCGGGCAATTTGCCGCCATTTGCGTTGATAATCTCTACATACTCCTGGGGAACTGAAGATGAACCGTGGAGCACGATGGGGAATCCAGGCAGCTTAACCATTATTTCGTCGAGCACATCGAATGCCAATGGAGGTGGGACAAGACGTCCTGTCTTCGGGTCGCGTGTGCACTGTTCTGGCTTGAACTTGTATGCGCCGTGGCTTGTTCCGATAGAGATGGCCAGCGAGTCAACACCTGTTTTTGAAACGAAATCCTGAACTTCCTCAGGCTTTGTATAATGGGAAACCTCAGAAGCTACTTCGTCTTCAACGCCGGCTAATACGCCAAGCTCGCCTTCAACGGTTACGTCATGCTGGTGAGCGTATTCAACAACCTTCTTGGTTAGGGCTACGTTCTCTTCGTAAGGCAGAGCAGAACCATCGATCATTACTGAAGAGAAGCCGAGGTCTACACAGTTTTTGCAAAGCTCAAAGCTATCACCGTGGTCGAGATGGAGCACGATTTCAGGATGATTGCAGCCCAATTCCTTGGCGTAAGCCACAGCTCCCTGCGCCATATAGCGAAGAAGAGTAGGGTTAGCGTAGTTGCGTGCGCCCTTGGATACTTGCAGGATTACCGGAGACTTCAGTTCTGAAGAAGCCTTGATGATAGCCTGAAGCTGTTCCATGTTGTTGAAATTGAAGGCGGGGATTGCATATCCGCCGTTGATGGCACGGGCAAACATTTCCTTGGTGTTTACCAGACCCAGTTCTTTGTAACTTACCATAGTGTTTTGTTGTTATGTTTAATTGGTTATGTCTGATAGTGAAGGGACAATTTCTTGCACCCATATCTATGGCAAAGTTAACGTTTTCTTTCGGGCTTGCAAAGTAAAGCATCCCTTTTTAGCATTGCATTCTTGTGAATTTTGATATAAATTAAATACTTTGTGCCTTAAAACGGGCTTTTTTAAAACGGAGTTTGCAAAAGTTCCGTTTGCGTTAGTTTACTGTTCTTGAGCGGATGGGAGCGGCGTCAAAAACGTATCGTCAGATGATGTTAAATCTCTCTATGAGCTTCCGCCTATACATTCTACCTATTTTTATATAGTTAATGTTGTTGAACGGCGGAAAGAAGCAGCAGAGGTTATCGCTCACGCCCATGAGATATTTGATGTTAATGATATACTTTTGGTTTACTTGCACGAAGTTTTCGTCGAGAGTCATAAGGATGTCTTTGTTTGCACAGCGCTTCAAGCGGACTGGCTGCTCGCAGCCTGCCGCCACCACTTCCCACACGCGCAATTCGTGATTGTACTGGAATGCGCAGATGTCTTGTATCTCCACAAGGCGGAAGTCGGCGGCATTGGTATATAGAAGCAGCTTGTCTTCTTTCTTCTTCAAAGCGTTGTCGTTGCTCAAAGTGGCGACTCTTTCGTCGTTTCCCGTGGCTGGCGGCATTTCTTTTATGTTGGCAATCTCTTTTTCCAGCCTTGCTATAATCGTTTCCAGCTCTTTGTCGTCAATGGGTTTAAGCAGGAAATCGAAGGCTTTGTTACGAAGTGCTGACAAGGTATACGTTTCGAAGGCAGTATAAATGACAGGCAGCGTATTGTTGATGCCTTCCGTCTTGATGCTCGACAACAGTTGCATGCCAGTCATGTCTGGCATTTCAACATCAATGAAAACGGCATCGGCGTTTTTTTCTTTAAGCAGTTTCAGTCCGTCAGCGCCGTTGTTTGCCTGTCCGGCCACTTCTATGTCAGGGTATAGGGCAAGCTTTTTTGTCAATGCGTTAATGGCTTGTTGTGAGTCGTCAATAATTATTATCTTCATAGTGTGATGTTCTTTAAGTTTTTCCCATGGCCTTTTCCTAGTTTTCTCTCCGTCAGATTTCCTTTACGCTCTCTGGGAAGATTATTTTCGCCTCGCATCCGGTTGTGTTACCGGAGGAGTCGGAAGTGTTGTTAATGGCGAATATTATTTTTTTCTTGTTCCTTTGGTTTATGGCGCTGATAGTTGTTCGCAGAATGTTCAGTCCCTGTCCTTGAGAGTGGCAGTGTCTGATGTCGAAACCGCTGCCATTGTCGGATACAATGACGCTTATTCCGTTAGTTGATGCCGCTAGGGTAATGTTGAGGCGCTTCTCGCCTTTTTTCCCTCGCAGGGCGTGCTTTATTGAATTTTCTACGAGAATTTGGATGCACATCGGTGGAATGCGGAATGAGTTTAACTTATCTGCGGTGATTTCGGGCGCAATGTCTTTTGTGTACTTGATGCCTCCCTGTATCGTACGCTGCTCGATAGCGATGTAATTGTCAACGAACTCCATTTCTTCGGCTATTGCAACAGTTTCCCTTCCCGACAGGTCCAGGTTTGAGCGTATAAGCTTTGCGAGCAACATCAGCTCGTTAGCCTCGCTAGAGGCTTCGGTGCTAGTGATGCGATTGTTTAGGACGTTGAATACGAAGTGCGGGGAAATTCTGTTTCTGGCGTTCTCCAGTTTTAGTTTGAATATGCGCATCTTTTCTTGTAGCAGCTTTTTGTGCCAATAAGTCACGGCGCATATTATTGCAAGCACAAGGAATATCAGTGCCGCAACGCTTCCTCCGATGGTGAAACGCGCCTTTTTCATGTCGGCTTCCTTATGCTGTATTTCAATCTCGTGGTGCAGTTTCAGCGTGTCCTGTGCGAAACGGCTAATTATTTCTGCGGCAATCATGTGCTGACGGTTGTGCACGAGGGAGTCGTTCCTGCCTTTTTCTGCTGCAAGGTTATAGAAAGCCCTGCGGTAGTCACCAGTCTTTTCGTAATAGTCGCGCAGGTATCTGTTGCGGATGTCCGTCAGATCTTGTTCTATATACTCCGGCTTGTCATCAAGAGCCGCTATGGTAGAGGCTGTCGCCATGTCTCCGTTGCGCAGCGCAATGCCCAGTTTTATGGAGTGCGCGTAGTATGTCGCCACTTTATCGCCGTGCATTTCGAAATATGGCTCGGCTATGCGGAGCGCCTCTTCTGCCTTTTTCGTTTCGTTAAGGTTAAGCAATACGTCAGAAAGGTTAAGCTTACAGGCATACCACGCAAAGTTTCCTGTCATTCGGTTTGCGGTGAGCAGACGCTCAAGCCGCCGGAATTCATTAAGCGATTTGTCGTATTGCTTGGTATAATAATAGAAATTGCCAAGTGTAGTAACAAGATATGCCTGCATTTCGGGCCGCATCTCGTTGAAGAACCTTTCGGATGCTTTCAAGTTCCGCAGTGCAGAGTCGTAGTCTTCAAGCTTCATGTAAACAAGTCCAAGCCCCATGTGCAGGTTTATGGCTTTCGTTTCTTCCAGTTGCAGCGAATCCACAAGAAAGAGAGCGCGCCGATACCATGCTGCTGCTTGCGGCATGTTGTTGTCGAAGATGTGGGCATCGGCAAGGTTCGCGCAAATGTCGGGCGCCATATCTTTGGAGTTGCTCTGCATAATGTGGCGGTATGCAGCATTATAGTATTGCTTTGTCTTTTCAGAGTCGTGGTGCAGGTTGTGGTTTGCCACGCCGGCAACATTGTATGCCATGGCAAGTAAACCTTCTGAGCGTGGTGTTGACGGTTGATTGCTAAGGAAATTAATGGTGCGGCGTATTTCCTTTTCGGCGGAGTCGGTCTTCATTTCCGTTGCGAAGAGGCGGGCAAGCCGAATATTGTATTCAAAGTATTCCAAGCTGTCTGCAGCAGTCTTCATGCCGTTCTCTATCATTTTCCTTGCCTTTGGCGCCATGTGGGCAACGGAGTCGTCAAGCGCTCGCAACATGTTTGTGCGTAGAGTGTCAGTTGTTTCTTCATGACCTGTGCCGTGACACGAGGCGGTTATGATAATGGAGCTGACGCCTACGGCAATGATAATGAGGGCTGATGATATGCCGATTGTACTTTTATGTGTCATACAGGTATTGGATGTGCTTGAATTGTACCTTTGCAAAAATACTGAAAAAAAATGAATTTTTACAATTGGGCAGTGGCAAAAAAATCGGGTCAGCTTGTTTCTTGCATTCAAAACCGCTTGCCAAAAATGACCACTCTTTACGAATGAACCTTTATTCCTGACGTTTAATCCATATTAGTGGGTTCTTAACCATAAAAACTCACATTTTCTTCTTTTTATCCCCGCGTAAACTCAAAAGGAGCAAAACGGCATCAGATAGATTGTTTTTGGGGATGTAAAAAGATATTTGCGCCATTTTCAATTGAATAGGGAAGGGATGGACAAGAAAAAATCCCGAAACGTCAGCGAGTGTCTGCGGTGACGTTTCGGGAAATGTGGGCATGGATAAGCGTTGGCTACAGCAATTCCGGTAGTTGGAACAGCTTTATTCCGTTAGAGCCTTTTATGAGGATATATTTGCCCGCGGGCTTTTGTTCCAAAATGGCAGACTTTACATCTTCAACCCCGCGGAATTTGCGGAATTTGCAAGCGGTCTTTTCAAACTCTTCTCCCACGAGCCAAACATCGTTGATGTCGGTATGGGAAAGGAAGTCAACGATTTGCTGGTGTTCCTCCAGGCTTACGTCTCCCAACTCCCTCATATCTCCCAGTATCGCCATTTTGGGAGAAACGTTCATGGCGCAGAAATTTTCAAGTGCGGCGCGCATGCTCGTCGGATTAGCGTTGTATGTGTCGACAATGAGCTTGTTGCTTGTTGTTATCTCAAGCTGCGAGCGGTTGTTTGTCGGGGTGTAAGAGGATAGAGCTTCCGTTATGTCGTCTTCGCTTACGCCGTGAACGATTCCTATGCAGGCGGCGGCGAGCATGTTATAGAGGTTGTATGAGCCGATGAGCTTAGAGGCAACGGGGTGCTCCGTGCCAAGACAGTTCTCAGCGAAAGGCTTGCCGCTTTTGGCAGCCCATCGGAATGTAAGCGTGGGGGCGCACTCTACCACTTCTCCCCAAACGGAGAGGAATTGGTTCTTTTTGTCGGTACCGTAGAAGGCCGCCGACATTCCGGCTGCAATGTTTCTGAGAATGTTGTCGTCACCATTCACGAAGACGGGTGCTGCCCGCTGGCGGAGGAAGTCGTATAGCTCGCCTTTTGTGTTTATAACCCCCTCAAACGAACCAAACCCCTGCAGGTGAGCTTTCCCTACATTGGTGATTATTCCGCAGTCTGGCTCCACGATGTCAACAAGTTCCTTGATGTCTCCGGGATGACTGGCGCCCATTTCCACTACGGCAATCTCATGTTCTGGCTTTAGCCGCAACAGGGTTTTGGGTACGCCAATGGCGTTGTTGAAATTCCCCAGCGTGTAAAGAACATTGTATTTCTTCTGCAAAACGGTTGAAACGAGTTCCTTTGTGGTTGTCTTGCCGTTTGTTCCTGTAATTCCTATAATGCGTGTTCCAAGTTGGCGGCGGTGGTAGTTTGCAAGTTTCTGCAGCGTTTGAAGACAGTTCTCCACTAGGATAAAACGCTGATCCCCTTTGGGTGCATATTCTTTCTCGTCTACAACGGCATAAGCACAGCCTTGCGCAATGGCTTTTTCTGCGAATGCGTTTCCGTTGAATGACGCTCCCTTCAGTGCGAAAAATATAGACCCTTGCGGACAGTCGCGGCTGTCTGTCGTCACAACAGGGTGGCTTTTGAAAATAGAGTAAAGTTCAGGTATTTCCATGTCAATGACTTTTTATTTGTTTCTTTGGTGCAAAGTTAAGGCAAATAGCATGAGAAGAGAGACGCATGTAGCGTTTTTTTCTTGAATATTTAAGGTTATGGATGGCAGGGAATGGAGAAAAACTTACAATTTAGAGTTTTTTAGTAGGAAGGTGCCGGGCTACCGGTGAAAAGGGTATCTATTAAGGTAAAAAGTATAAGCGGTATACATCGGTAATGTGTTACTTTTGCATCGAAGTAAAATTTCATGTTTTCCGATTCTGTGGGGTGTAGTGATTACAAACCTCAGGGTCTTTAATACTTAGTTTTTTATAGTAAATTATAAACGTTCCTTTTATAAATATGTCTATTTATAAGAAAATGCGACAATGTTGTGAAACATGGTCGCATTGTTTATGGTTTGTGATTGTAAACAAACATCATCAAGAAGTTAAGTCGCAGAAGTTCGCCTTAACTTCTTTAGATATTAGGCAGATGAATGGCAGTAATTCGCTACTTTCAAATTTTGTATTCTCTGTGAATTGCACTATCTTTGCCCATAAAAAAGACAGAGTAATGACGGTTAACGAATTCTTCGGTAAGGTGATGAGCGGCAAGTTCTGGGCTAACATTGCGGCGATGCTGCTGGTAGTGGTGTTGCTGTGCTTGGGTGTCAAGTTCGGAATAGACATCTATACCCACCATGGCGAGGAGATAAAAGTGCCGGACATCAAGCATAAGCAAGCCAGCGATGCCAAGCAACTGCTCGCTAACAGAGGACTGGAAATGCAGGTTGTTGACACAGGGTATGTGAAGACACTTCCGTCAGACTGCGTGTTAGACCAGATGCTTGCGCCGGGTACGATGGTGAAACGCGGAAGGATAGTTTATGTCGTGGTAAATTCAGCCCATTCACCGATGCTCACTTTGCCAGAGATCATTGACAACAGCTCTTACCGCGAGGCGCGGGCAAATCTCATGGCCATGGGATTTAAGGTCGGACCGCCGCAGTATGTGTCTGGAGAGAAAGACTGGGTCTATGGTGTTGTATGCGGCGGGCAAAATCTTCGCAACGGGCAGAAAATATCTGTGGAGAAGGTTCTGACCATACAAGTGGGCGACGGCGTGATGGATTTCGGTGAGGACGTGACATATACCGACCCGGAATATGCACCGAAAGACTCGACAGAAAATTCAGAGCACGAGAGTGGCGTTATAGAAGGCAGCGGCGGCAATGATGATTTTGAGGTAGTTAACGGTCCGGAGTGAAAACGAAAACAATAGGCGCACACCGTTTTACGGATGCGTCGGCAAAGGAATGATGATAGAAGAAAACGACAACATACTGCAAGATGGCGATGAGTTGACAGAAGACGAGAACGGTCAGCTTTACGAACATCTGAGACTTGAGGTAGACAAAGGGCAAGTGCCGTTGCGCATAGACAAGTTTATGTGCGAACACTTGCAACATACAAGCAGAAACCGCATACAAAAAGCAGCCGACGCTGGCTTTGTGCATGTGAATGACAAGCCAGTGAAGAGTAACTATAAGGTTCGTCCGTTGGATGTCATAACATTGATGCTCGACAGGCCGCAATATGACAGTAGTATAGAGCCGGAAAACATTCCGTTGGACATCGTCTATGAGGATGCGGAACTGATGGTTATAAACAAACCGGCAGGGATGGTTGTGCATCCTGGATGCGGGAACTATAGCGGAACCCTTGTGAATGCAGTGGCATGGCACCTGAAAGATGTTGAAGGATATGACCCTAACGACCCTGAAGTAGGCTTGGTTCACCGCATAGACAAGGACACAAGCGGATTGCTTGTCGTGGCAAAGACACCGTTAGCCAAGACGAAACTTGGTGTTCAGTTCTTCAATAAGACGACACACCGCAGCTATAACGCATTGGTTTGGGGCAACCTCACGGCAGATGAGGGGCGGATAGAGGGAAACATAGGGCGCGACCCTAAAGACAGACTCCGCATGGCAGTCTTTCCACCCGAGTCGGAAATAGGCAAAAGCGCCGTGACGCATTATCGCGTGATAGAGCGCTTCGGATATGTAACGCTCGTGGAATGCATCCTTGAAACCGGGCGTACTCATCAGATACGCGCACATATGAAGCATATCGGCCATCCGCTCTTCAGCGATGAACGCTACGGCGGAAACGAGATACTGCGCGGTGAACGTTGCGGAACATACCAACAGTTTATAAAAAACTGCTTCAAAATATGTCCGAGGCAGGCTCTTCACGCCAAGACACTCGGATTCGTTCACCCCGTTACTGGGAGGCAGATGGATTTTACCTCGGAGCTTCCAACTGATATGGCGCAGCTCCTTGAAAAATGGCGCAAGCGCGTTTGAACAAAAAAATTAAGCAGACAACAACGAAATTAACAGAAATACGATATAAATATGAAAAATCTGAAAAGAACAATAGCTATAGTCTGTGGAGGTGACTCCTCGGAACATGATGTGTCACTGCGCTCGGCACAGGGACTTTATTCCTTTTTTGATAAAGAACGCTACAATGTCTATATCGTAGACATGAAGGGTTATGACTGGCACGTGGAGCTGCGCGACGGAACACTCGCGCCCATCGACCGCAATGACTTCTCGTTCATGGAAAATGGCAAGCTCGTGCAGTTTGACTATGCCTACATAACAATTCACGGTACGCCGGGCGAGAACGGCATACTGCAGGGATATTTCGAACTCATACATCTGCCTTATTCAACTAGCGGCGTGCTTGTAGAGGCGATGACTTTCGATAAGTTCGTATTAAACCAATATCTTCGCGGATATGGAGTAAGCGTGGCTGAAAGCCTACTTATCCGCAAAGGATACGAAAAACTTGTGAGTGACGACGAAATAGAGGAGAGAATCGGTATGCCTTGCTTCGTGAAACCAGCAGCAGACGGCAGCAGTTTCGGTGTGTCGAAGGTAAAGAACAAGGACCAACTTGCCCCTGCCATACGCAAGGCCATCATGGAAAGCGACGATGTAATGGTTGAAAAGTTCATTGATGGAACGGAGATATCTATCGGATGTTACAAGACCAGAGAGAAGAGCGTGGTGCTTCCGGCTACGGAGGTCGTTACGCAGAACGAGTTTTTCGATTATGACGCGAAATATAATGGCAAGGTAACAGAAATAACTCCAGCCCGTCTCAGTCCTGAAACCACACAGCGTGTTAATGAAATAACAAGCCGCATATATGATATCCTGCACTGCAACGGTATAATCCGCATCGACTATATAATAAGTCGCGGCTTGGGCAGTAACGGTGAAGAGGTGGATAAGGTTAACATGATAGAGATTAACACAACTCCAGGCATGACGGCAACGAGCTTTATTCCGCAGCAAGTAAAGGCTGCAGGCCTGAAAATGAGCGATGTTCTGACTGACATCGTTGAAAACCAGTTCAGATAAAACCATTCAGTTCCTCTACAAAAAAACGAAAATATCATGAAAGTTCCTTCTGTATACGATGATATCCGTCCTTTTGAGCCGGAAGAGCTTCAAGAAGCCTACGGACGGTTAATGGATAACGAGCAGTTTCGGCAAGTGTTGTCTTATCTGTATCCTGGAGTGCCCGCGGAGGCGATAGCTGCAAAAATGTCGCAATGCAAGACAAATCTGGAGTTTCAGCTCGCTTTCTGTTATGATTTTCTGAAAAACCTCATGGCAAAGGTGAGCAAGGGCATAGACTTTGACGTGAACGCCCTTGACGTTTCAAAGCGTTATACCTTTGTGAGCAACCACAGAGACATAGTGCTTGATTCGGCACTCCTTGATGTTCTTCTGTGGGATGCAGGCTTTAAGACAACGTGCGAGATAGCCATCGGCGACAATTTGCTTTCACTTCCATGGGTGAAAGACCTTGTTAGGCTGAACAAATCATTCTTGGTTCAGCGTGCACTCTCGCCGCGTGAGATGCTTATGGCAAGCAAGAAGATGGCAGAATACATGCACTTCGTAGTGAAGGAAAAGAACGATAATATATGGATAGCGCAGCGTGAGGGACGTGCAAAGGATTCAAATGACCGTACGCAGCCGGCAATCCTCAAGATGATGGCAATGGGCGGTGAAGGCTCTGCCGTGGAGAGGCTGCAGCAACTCCATATCGTTCCGCTTTCAATCTCTTATGAATATGATCCGTGTGACTTCCTGAAAGCTGCTGAATTCCAGTTGAAACGCGATGTAGAAGGATGGAAAAAGACTGCGGCGGATGACGTAAATAGCATGCGTACCGGCATCATGGGATATAAGGGAAGCGTGCATTACCATTGTGCCCCGTGCATTGATGAATATCTTCAGAACCTTTCGCCGGAAATACCAAAGGCAAAAATCTTTGATGTCATTGCCGAACATATAGACAATGAGATATTCCGCAATTACCGCCTATATCCTTCAAATTATATCGCATTGGATATGGTTGACGGTACTGCCGCGTATGCATCCCACTACACCGAGGAAGACAAGAAGAATTTCACGGACTATATCAATGGTCAGCTTTCAAAGATTGACATTCCGGGCAAGGATGAAGCATTCCTGACAGCCTGTATGCTGCAAATGTATGCCAATCCTGCACGTAACTATCTTTCGGTAAAGAAATGAAACGTACGTACTTAAATAAAAAGAAATATGCAGTGTTGCAGCAAATTGCCGCGCTGCCGTTATTCCGGCTGGCGCAGTTGAGAGCTTTACGCTATGGGGTGTTCGCTGCTGCGGCTTCTGCTTTTCTTTTGGAATCATGTACAACAGAACTTTATGAAAGCGGAGACGGGGAATTGTCTTACATGCGTGCAGACTTTGTTGAGGCTAATACAGATTCGGAAAAGAATGTTGTTTCGGTAAAGACCGACGATGGCTTGACTTTTTTCCTTTCGCCTTCACTGACAGCCAAATGGGTAACGGTAGCAGATACTACATATCGGGCGTTGGTTTACTACAACACACAGGATGATTTGAAGGACGGAACAACTGTAAAGCCTTTGGCAATATCACCTGTCACTGTAACTAAAGTAATAAAAAACGGTATAATATCTTCCGCTACTGTATTTGCCACCGACCCCGTTCTTTTTGAAACGGCATGGGAAAAGGGCGGGCGTTATATAAACCTCGGCCTGCAGTTGAAGACAGGAACAACCGATGGAAAGACAGAAGCTCAAGCGTTGGGAATGCTTTATACGGGGACTGAGACAACGAAGTCTGGAGGACGGCTTCATAAACTGAAGTTATTGCATAGTCAGAATGGCGTGCCGGAATACTATTCAGCGCAAGTATATGTCAGTGTCCCCCTTTACAACCTTCCGTTTGAAACGGCTTCAGGTGACAGTATCATGATAAGTGTAAATACTTACGACGGGGAGACAAACCGCATATTTGCAGTGAAATAAGCATTTTAATTGCGGGGAATATATTTTCTCTGAGAAAAAATTATTGGTAGGCATGCGGAGTTCCTGTATGCCAATGAAAGGAAAAGATGAAAGGATTGTTGAATTATACAATCAATGCCAACGGCAGGCTTATTGATTTGTCGGAGCCACAAGTGATGGGAATACTGAATGTTACTCCAGATTCCTTTTACGAAGGTAGCCGTAAACAGACGGAAATGGAAATTTCTGCCCGTGCCGAACAGATAATATCTGAGGGCGGAACAATGATTGACATAGGAGCATTCTCTACGCGTCCGGGAGCGGCACAAGTGTCGACGGACGAGGAAATGGAACGTATGCGCCGGGCACTGCAATTCGTTCGCCGCGTACAACCGGATGCAGTGCTGAGCATTGACACGTTTCGCCCCGACGTGGCGCGTATGGCAGTAGAGGAATATGGGGCTGCAATCATAAATGATGTGTCGGAAGGAAACATTAACGGAGCCTTCGGAGGCGTGAATGCAAAGAATACCAATGGGGAAACGGAAGAAAACACGGATGAATACCCCGCTATATTCCGTACGGTTGCAGAATTAGGCGTGCCGTATATACTTATGTCTACCCATGGCGAAATGCAAGACATAATGTTGAATTTCGCAAAGGAAGTGCAGCAATTGCGTGATTTTGGGGCAAAGGACATAATTCTTGATCCAGGGTTTGGGTTCGGTAAATCGCTGGAACAAAACTATTCGCTCCTGAGAAATATGGACAAACTCCAAGTCTTTGAGTTGCCATTACTCGTGGGAGTATCGCGCAAGTCCATGATATTCAAACTTTTCAACACGTCACCAGCCGAGGCCCTCAATGGGACTACTGTAATTAACACTTTGGCATTACTGAAGGGAGCAGGCATATTGCGCGTCCATGATGTCAAGGAATGTGTTGAGGCTGTCAAGATTGTAAAGGCAATGACAGAACTTTAACATAGATAACTCTTTGCAATAGGAAAAAGGAAAAGTTGTGTGCTTGTAATAGGCGCGCTTAAAAGGAAATGATAGAAATTGGAATTCTAGACATTATCGACGTGGTGAGCGTTGCTCTTATGCTCTACTACGTCTATAGACTGATGAAGGAGTCACGTTCTTTGAACGTCTTTATCGGCATAATCGTGTTCGTTATTATTTGGCTTGTTGTGAGTCAGATATTGGAAATGCGCCTTTTGGGGAGCATTATGGACAAGCTCGTGAGCGTAGGAGTTATTGCTCTTATAATAATATTCCAGGAAGAGATACGCAAATTCCTTTACTCTTTGGGAGCTCACCAGCGCATGCGTTCATTTATGCGCTTCTTCGGATCTGCATCGAAAGAAAAAAAAGACATGGACAAGACGGCTATCATGCCGATAGTCATGGCTTGTATCAATATGAGCCGCGGGAAGGTTGGTGCTCTTATCGTTATTGAGCGCACCATTTCGCTTGATGATATTGTGGATACAGGCGACCGTATTGATGCAAACATCAACCAACGGCTTATAGAAAACATATTTTTCAAGAATTCTCCGTTGCATGATGGTGCAATGGTCGTTTCAAAGCGGCGGATACAGGCTGCCGGATGTATTCTTCCGGTCAGCCATAGTATAGATATCCCTAAGGAATTGGGACTTCGCCATAGGGCTGCGATGGGAATTTCTCAGGATAGCGATGCTATCGCTGTGGTCGTTTCGGAAGAAACGGGTGGCATATCAGTAGCAATCAAGGGGAAATTCCGCTTGCGCGTTTCGGGCGAACTGCTTGAAAGTATCCTTACCAAAGAATTGTTGGAGTAAGGACCGGATGGCTTCTTAATAGTTTAAGGTGATTATAAAATAGCTTTCTTTTTGACGATATGGATATTTCTTCGTAAGTTTGCATTTGAAATGTAATAAAACTTGGGGGAAATAGATGCGAATAGTAATTAAAGTGGGCAGTAATGTGCTGACCCGCTCAGATGGAAAGCTTGACGTTACGCGAATGTCATCGCTAGTTGACCAGATGGCAGAGCTTCATCGTCGCGGGCATAAGCTGATTCTTGTATCAAGTGGCTCGGTGGCAGCAGGACGAGGCGAAATGAAAGCGTTGCGTCGCCTCGACAATGTTGAGCAACGCCAGTTGTTTTCTGCAGTTGGGCAGGTGAAGCTTATAAACCTTTACTATGACCTTTTTCGTGAATACGGCATCCAAATGGGGCAGATCCTTACGATGAAGGAAAGTTTTTCAACGCGTCGTGAATACCTCAACCAACGGGCTTGCATGGAGGTGATGCTGGAAAACGGTGTAATACCGGTAGTAAACGAGAATGATACGGTAAGCATTACCGAACTGATGTTTACCGACAACGATGAACTCTCTGGGCTTGTGGCTTCAATGATGGATGCTGAAAGACTGATAATCCTTAGCAATGTCGACGGAATATACAACGGTAATCCTTCAATCCCTGGAGTTTCTGTTATAAGGAAAGTGGAGCCAGGCAAAAATCTTGACGAGTTTATTTCTGTTGAGAAAAGCTCCTTAGGACGTGGCGGCATGACAAGTAAATGTCGCATAGCGGGTCGTGTGGCGGCAGAAGGCATTGGGGTAGTGGTGGCAAATGGGAAACGAAACGGAATCTTGATAGATTTAATTGACAACCCAGACACAACGGTGCATACTTTTTTCCTTCCCAATCCACAACCTGCCGGGGCTTTAAAAAAATGGATAGCTCATAGCGGTAGCTTTGCCAAGGGTGAGGTGTATGTAAATGCGCGAGCGGCAGAAACAATAAGAAGCGGTAGAGCGGTGAGTCTGCTGATGGTTGGTGTAGATAAGGTGGCGGGAGATTTCGAGGAAGGCGATCTCGTGCGGATTATTGAACCGGATGGAACAGAGATAGCACTTGGACGTAGTTCATACGATGCCGACACTGCTGCACGGATGATAGGAATGCATGGTGTACGCCCAATCGTACACTATGATTATATGGTTGTTAATTGATATTATTGGTAGGTTTCTCACTTAATAAACACGACATATCTGATGAATACTGTTTTCATTAAAGCAAAAAACGCAAGCCGCATGCTTGCCATGATGGGCGACGATGAACGTAATAATATATTATATAAGGTGGCAAACCGCATAGAAGCGCAGTCGGAAACGCTCCTTAAAGCAAATCTTGGCGACCTGGATAGCATGGAAAAAGACTGTCCGTTGTATGATCGCCTGCAGCTGACGGAAAAACGCCTTGCAGACATCGCTTCAGATATGCGCAATGTTGCACGTCTACCTTCCCCGCTCGGCGCCATTTCTGAAAAGCGTGTTTTGCAGAACGGCATGCGTCTTCATCGTGTCAGCGTTCCCTTTGGGGTGGTTGGCGTAGTCTATGAGGCACGTCCCAACGTGACTTTTGACGTGTTCTCTCTTTGCTTCAAGAGCGGGAACGCCTGTATCTTGAAAGGTGGGAAGGATGCAGAACGTTCCAATGAAGCCGCAGTGGATGTAATTCATGCCGTGTTGCGCGAGGAAGGAGTAGATGAAAATGTTGTCGAGTTGTTGCCTGCAACGCATGAGGCTACTGCAGAACTGCTTAATGCTGTGGGCTTTGTTGATTTGTGCATACCACGAGGTGGCCGCAAACTCATAGATTTTGTCCGTAACACAGCCCGTGTACCTGTAATTGAAACAGGGGCAGGAGTCGTAAACACCTATTTTGATGAAAGTGCAGACATCAATATGGGCGCAAGTATAATATTTAACGCCAAGACGCGGAGGGTAAGCGTGTGCAATGCTCTTGATTGCCTTCTCGTCCACCGCACACGTTTAGTAGATTTGCCGGATTTGTGCAAGCCGTTAGGCGAGAAGAATGTGCGTATTTATGCAGATGCTCCTGCTTACGACGCTTTGAAAGGAAAATATAAAGAAGAACTTCTTATGCATTCTTCGCCCTCTGACTATGGTACTGAGTTTATGGATTATAAACTTTCATTGAAAACCGTAAACGGATTGCAGGATGCAATAGCGCATATCTCTGAATATGGGTCAGGACACAGTGAATGTATAATAACTTCTGACGCAGAAGCAGTCAAAATCTTTCAGCAACAAGTTGATGCGGCATGTGTTTATTGGAATGTTCCCACAAGTTTTACGGATGGAGCGCAGTTTGGTCTTGGGGCAGAAATAGGAATAAGTACCCAAAAGTTAGGGCCACGTGGTCCTATGGGCCTGCGTGAACTTACTACATACAAATGGATTATTGAAGGAGAAGGGCAGATAAGGGAATGAAAGTAAAAATGCAGAGGGGAACAAAACATATCATTTTGTTCCCCTCTGCGTGTTAATCT
Organism: Barnesiella intestinihominis; assembly: GCA_963586715.1. Taxonomy (GTDB): domain Bacteria; phylum Bacteroidota; class Bacteroidia; order Bacteroidales; family Bacteroidaceae; genus Prevotella. The sequence continues at coordinate 24,511 of CAVAAS010000003.1, read as the reverse complement.
TTTATTGCGTCAAAAGAGTTTTCTGCACAAAAGACTATTTGCCGTGGTGCTCGTCTGAAACAGTTAGCTTCTTACGACCCTTTGCGCGGCGAGCTGCTAGCACGCGGCGACCATTCTTAGTTGCCATTCTTTCGCGGAAACCGTGCTTGTTTACACGTCTTCTGTTGTGTGGCTGAAATGTTCTTTTCATTGTTTTTTCGTTATTTTGTTGTTATTGTTTATACGCTTTGGGCTGCAAAAGTACTCATTTCTTTTGATTTAACCAAAGAGAAAGCCATTTTTACACGCTTCTTTTATGGTTTTTTCTGAAATTGTTGTAACTTTGCATCGATATATAGTCCATTTATGGCTTATAACAAGGTTATAATGGCGAAGTTTATTGCTTCATGTCCATCTATTATGTGAGGCATAATATCTCATAGTGGCAAAGAAAGAAAATATAACGATAAAACAAAAATGATTAACTCACAGGAAATTAAGAAAGGTACCTGCATCCGCATGGACAATCAGGTATGGGTCTGCATTGACTTTCAGCACAGAAAGCCAGGTAAGGGAAACACCGTAATGAACACAAAGCTGAAGAACGTAAAGGATGGTCGCGTTTTGGAGCGTACATTCCAGGTAGGTTTTAAGCTTGAAGACGTTATCGTTGAACATCGTCCTTACCAGTATCTTTACGAAGACCCCACAGGACGTATCTTCATGAACCAGGAAACGTTTGAACAGATACCTATTTCCAATGATTTGGTAATCGGTCATGAATACATGAAAGAGGGCGATGTGCTTCAGGTTGTCACAGATACAAGCGACGGAACTATTCTTTATGCAGAAATGCCCGTTAAGACAAATCTGAGAGTTACTCATAGCGAACCAGGTGTCAAGGGCGACACAGCCACGAACGCTACTAAGCCAGCAACGCTTGAAAGCGGCGTTGAAATTCGTGTGCCTCTCTTCATCAACGAAGGCGACCTTATTCAGGTTGACACTCGCGACGGAAGTTATTTGAGCCGCGTTAAGGAATAATTCAGCCGCACCGCCATAAGATGATGGTGGGACTAACATAATTTTAAGAGCGAATTCCAATAGCCATTAGAGCTAATGGCTTTCGCTCTTTTCTTTTGCAAAGAAAAAAACGAAACATTCCAATTAACCTCCCTTGACGATATTATGAAATACTCTATTGTCGTTCCCGTTTATAACCGTCCGGATGAAGTTGACGAACTGTTGCAGAGCCTTGTGGGGCAAACGGAAAAGGATTTTGAAGTTGTCATCGTGGAAGACGGCAGTGCCATACCGTGTCGTTCTGTGTGCGAGAAATATGGAAACTCGCTTGATATCCACTATTATGCCAAGCCAAACAGTGGGCCAGGACAGAGCCGAAACTATGGCGTAGAGCGTTCGAAAGGCGAATATGTAATAATACTTGACAGTGATGTAGTTCTTCCTGCAGGGTATATCGCGAGCATTTCTTCTGAGTTGCAACGTGAATCAGCCGATGCTTTTGGCGGGCCCGACCGAGCACACGAATCGTTTACCGACACTCAGAAGGCAATAAGCTATTCCATGACAAGTTTCTTCACCACCGGCGGTATTCGTGGAAGCCGCAAAAAGAAGATGGACAAGTTCTATCCGCGTTCATTCAATATGGGGGTGCGCCGTGATGTGTACTTGAAATTGGGAGGATTCTCAAAGATGCGTTTTGGCGAAGACATAGATTTCAGTATCAGAATCTTCAAGGCAGGCTGCAAATGTAGGCTGTTTCCCGATTCATGGGTGTGGCACAAGCGTCGGACAGACTTTAGAAAATTCTTCCGTCAAGTGTATAACAGTGGAATTGCCCGTATCAATCTATACAAGAAATACCCGGAGTCTCTAAAGATTGTCCACCTGCTTCCAATGGTGTTCACGGTGGGGGTCATTATGCTTGTCCTGCTCTCAGCAGTAGGACGCGCGCTGATGCACTACGATGATGTGCATCGTTGGTATTGGCTCTGTGCAGGACCTTGGTTGCCAATTTTGGCATATAGCATTTTGGTTAGCGTGGATTCAACTGTTCAGAACAAGAGTTTGAAAATCGGTCTTATGAGTATCGCTGCAGCATTTGTGCAACTCTTCGGCTATGGCTGCGGGTTCATCGAGGCGTGGTGGAAACGTTGTGTGCTGAAGAAGAACGAGTTTAGTGCGTTTGAGAAGACCTTTTATAAATAATTCCGCACGCTAATACATATTTATTGTAATACGGAATATGCAAACTGATAAGCACGTTAACGTTATTTCGGAGCGAAATGAAGTAAAGCTTGCCATAACGCAATGGGCAGAAGACGACCGACCGCGTGAGAAACTGGAAAGCCACGGTGCTGAAAGCCTTTCCAACGCAGAGCTGTTGGCCATACTCATAGGCAGTGGCACATCGCGTGAGAGTGCTGTAGAACTGATGAAAAGAGTGATGGCAGATTGCTCTAACAATCTCAATACGCTTGGCAAACTTTCAATCCGGGAGCTTATGCTTTACAAAGGCATAGGCAAGGCAAAGGCAATCACGATACTTGCGGCATGCGAGTTGGGAAAACGCCGTCAGACAACGCCAGCAGAAGAACGTCCGCAGATGGACAGTGCACAAGCAATCTATGATTATATGCATCCCAAGATGCAGGATCTTCCAGTAGAGCAGGCGTGGGTATTGCTCCTTAACCAGAATTTTCGGCTTATAAAGGCAGTGAAAGTGTCAAGCGGAGGAATAAGCGAAACAGCAGTAGACATACGTATGATACTGAAGGAGGCTTTGCTTAACAATGCTACAGTCATAGCACTTACGCACAATCACCCTAGCCTTAATGCCACGCCAAGCAGCGATGACGACCGGATAACCATGCGTTTGGAAAAAGCCTGTGAGACGATGCGCATATATTTCCTTGACCATGTGATTGTGACTGACGGGAAATATTATAGCTACCGCGAGCACGACAAGATATAATCTTCTTTGTATAGGATGGCGAGTAAGCCGTCCTTTTCTTTTTTCTTAATACATTGCAAATGCAACCCCGATGCGTTGTATATCTTGTCTTACGGCTATATGATAGGGTTGCCCAGTCAAGACAAAACATTTACAAATGTTAATTTTTCGTTTCCCCGTGCAATGATTTCTCTGCCTCGGTGTTTAATGTGTGTCAAAAGCCAAGAATTAAACATGTTTGACTAAAGATACGAAAAATGAAAAAAGTGAAATCATTGCTTTTCATGGCAATTATAGCTATGACAGCTTTACTTACATCTTGCGCAAGCAGCAAGAAACAAGTAGAAACCTTGCCCTACAAAATTGCGGACAGGTACTTCTTCCGTAACGATGCCCAGATTCCGTCTGATGTACGCATAACGACCCAACAGCAGTTTGACAGTCTTTTCGGTGCTGCAGCCGTGATGGGTAAGAACGGACTGCCAACGGAAATAGACTTTTCTCGTCAGTTCGTAATCGCTGTCGTGAAGCCGCAAACGTATTTCGACACTACGTTGCAACCTCAAACACTGAAGGTTAGCGGTAATACTCTTACACTTGGATACAAGACAATAGTAGGAGAGAAGAGGAGCTACTCCATCCAACCGTGTATGATTATTGTCGTTGATAAACGTTATGATACGGGACGTGTAGAGCTTGACGAGCATTAAGCTATTGTAAACTTATCAATCCATATATAGAAACATACCAATATAAGACTCATAAGTACTGATATAATATGTCTGCGTGGAGCAGATACTGCATGTTAACTTGTGTATATGTTTGTGAGCGGAGCGTACCGGGCCAACACACGGACGCTCCTTTTTTTTGTCTTGCTGCGTAATCTAACATAAAAATAATCATTCGTTTTTACTTTTCTCTGTTTTTTAGGTATTATAAATGCGTTGTTCATTAAAATATGCTTGTAGGGATGGCGCAAAATGCATATTCAGTTTAAACAGACAAAAACGAAGTTATGAAAGTAAAAGACAAATTCCTTAGGGTAATACTTGCGATTCTGGTTGTATTGGTTTGCGGAACAGCATCTGCTCGTCCACGCAAGCATATTACAACTCGTCATTATAACCGTCATAAAACAACTCTTGTTGTAAAGAAAGGCAACTGCTCATGTAAGAAACATTGCAGACATAAGAGGCATCACCGGCATTGTAAGCATGTGAAAAGAATGAATATAACAAGAAAAAGCAGATAATAGCAGATAGCATGAAACGTTTATTCTCTTTATTCCTTATTGCCACATTGACTTGTGTGGCGAGTATCGCGGACAATCTTCGCGAAGTGTTAGTGTCTTATAGCGGCTCTACAGCCACTGTAGAGGTAAGTCCCGATCTTGATGCGCTGGTTACATTCAGCGTTAATGGTGCGGATGTGCAGATTACCCAAAGCGCAGACGTGACTGAAGAAATAACATACCGTCTTAAAGGCACTTCCGATAATGGTTCTTTCCTGCATAGTGGTGATTCTCCAATAACGCTGTCATTTGAAGGTCTCAAACTTGCAAGCCAGACAGGAGCTGCAGTCCAAATTAAAAATGGTAAGCGGATTGCAGTGGTGCTGAAGGAGAATACAGACAACGTTCTAACCGATATGGAAGGCGGATCTCAAAAGGCTTGCATGACAGTGAAAGGCTTGCTCGAGTTTCAAGGAGCCGGCTCTCTTGCCATCAATGGTCGTGGTAAGCACGCCTTGAAGTGTGATGGCTATGTTGAACTGAAGGAAGGACTGGGAACACTTACCATGACGAGCAGTGTAAAGGATGGCATCCATACGGACGAGTATGTGCTTATTAGTGGCGGAACACTTGACATTACAACTACCGGCAACGGCTATTGGGATACTGACGACCTAAAGACAAAAGCTCCTGCCTGTATAAACAGCGCAGCTTCCGTTATGGTTAATGGTGGCAAACTTAACCTTTGCAGCACCGGCGATGGTGGAAAGGCAATAAAGTGTGACAAAGTATTTACTATGAATGGCGGAGAAATCATAGCTCGTGCCGTTGGACAGAGATACATATACGAAGATTATGAAGGCGACAGAACAGACATTGATAATATTGCCGACTCGCTTAAGACTTCTCCCAAGGCGATTAAGGCCGACTGTGGCATATCTGTTACAGGTGGAATCCTGAACCTCTATACCGAAAATGACGGTGGTGAAGGTCTTGAAAGTAAGGATACGCTAAACATTTCTGGCGGCAAACTTACCATCAATGCGTATGATGACTGCATCAATTCGGCTGGGAACATATATATAAGTGGAGGAGAGTTGTATCTAAATTCCTTCGACAATGATGGCATAGACACCAATCAAAGTATGTATATTTCCGGCGGAAACATTATCACTCAAGGCAATTATCTGCATGAATTAGGCATAGATATCAATGATAAAAGTCCGAGTAAGAACTTAAATATTACTGGTGGCAAAATTGTTTGCATAGGCGGTAATTCCCAAATAGCCCATCCTGTTGAATGCGAAGGGGCACAGCCAGTTGTTTATTGTGTTGGCAAGTTTAATGCAGGGACGTCATTGCTGTTGCGTTGCGTTACCGATGGAACAGACATTATTCGCTACCAACTAGAGCGTGACTACACGCAAGAAGCTGGCGGAACAGCTCCTGAGTTGTGCTTGATGCTCACAGCTCCAACGCTGAAAGAAGGTTATTCTTATCAGCTTATTGACGAGAGTACATCAACAGTGCTCGCCTCTGTTGCTTCATTAACTGCGCCCTATAGTGACATGCAGGCAGAAGATAGCCGCTTCAGCAAGCATACGTTTTCTTTAGGACAACTCTCTTTGCCTTACCGTCAGGCCGACATCAGTCTTGAACAGTCGGCATCCCCCATTCTTGTTCTTTATCTTCATGGAGGCACTTCACGTGGAGACGATAATGCATCGCAGTTAAAAGAAGCAGCAGTTTCTGTCATCTACGATTATCTTTCTGCGCGCAATATTCCAGCAACCTTCATCGTTCCGCAATGTCCCGCTGGGGGCGGTTGGACAAGCCAGCTGCGTAGAGTTGTAAACGAGATAATGAGGCAATATGCTGCCGACGGAATACATGATGCCAACCGCATCTATGTTATGGGAGGCTCGATGGGTGGAACAGGAACTTGGACGCAACTCAGCGCTTTTCCTGACTTCTATGCTGCGGCAATGCCCGTTGCAGGCAATCCGACGGGGCTTGATGCGGCTAATGTTGCCACGACACCTGTACGTACAGTAATGGGCACAGCCGATAATATCATGAGCATAACGCCGGTAGAAGATTTCCAAGCAAGTGTAATCGCGGCGGGGGGCACAGTGATACTCGATACGGAAGAAGGCTGGACTCATCAGAACACATGTGAACAAAGCTATACTGACGAGCGTCTTGACTGGCTTTTTACTCATGTAAAGGGAGAAGTTGACGGTATAGGCAGCGTTGTTGATAAAAAAAACGCCTCGGATATCGTCTACGATCTTTGCGGCCGTCGTATAGCTAAGCCTGCACATGGGGTATATATTCAAGGAGGAAAGAAATATATGCGTTGATAAAATTTTTCTCATAAGGTGTAAACGTAATGTCCATCGGTCTGTTGGCAAGAAAGTCCAAAGGCCGATGGACTTTTTTGTTTTGGGATATATTTATTGAGCCGTTTGCTCCAAGATAACACAATGCAATGCCTTTGCATGTTTCAAAAAATCATTACCTTTGTAATCCAATAAAAAATAATCAGAATGACACAGGAAGAAAAAACAAAGATAGAGGAGCGCATCGTGGATGTGCTGAAAACTGTTTACGACCCCGAAATCCCCGTAAACATATACGACCTCGGACTAATATATAAGGTGGAAGTTTCGGATGAGGGCAACGTGGATATAGACATGACATTCACGGCACCTTCCTGTCCAGCGGCAGACTTTATTCTGGAAGACGTGCGGCAAAAGGTTGATGCCCTTGAGGGTGTCAAAAGCAGTAATGTTAATCTAGTGTTCGAACCCGCATGGGACAATAGTATGCTGAGCGAAGAGGCACGCCTGGAATTGGGGCTTGACTAACAATAACCCTTTTGTTTCGCTTGGCAAATTCCTGCATGTTGCAGTAGGATGGGAAGGATAGGTAATAGACAAAACATGCAATCTTATGAAGAACATATACATTTTATCTGATGCACACCTTGGCTCGTTGGCCATAGAGCATAGCCGTATGCACGAAAGGCGGTTGGTGCGCTTTCTTGACAACATAAAGCATAAGGCGGCTGCCGTTTATTTGCTGGGCGATATGTTTGACTTTTGGTATGAATACAAGTACGTCGTGCCAAAAGGATATACGCGTTTCCTTGGTAAACTCTCCGAGTTGTCTGACCTTGGCGTGGAGGTACACTATTTTACCGGCAACCATGATATATGGATGTATGGCTATCTTGAAGAAGAATGTGGCGTCATATTGCACACTAAGCCTGAGACTGTCGACATTTACGGAAAGGTGTTTTATCTTGCCCATGGCGACGGATTGGGCGACCCTGACGCAAAGTTCAAGTTCATACGCAATATGTTCCATAGTCGTTTCTGCCAGCGTCTGTTCAGTATGCTGCACCCTCGTTGGGGAGTATGGTTCGGTTTGGAGTGGGCACGCCGCAGCCGTCTTAAACGTACCGACGGCAAGGAGCCACCTTATATGGGGGAAGACAAGGAGTGCCTTGTGAGATACACGAAGGAATACATGAGAACCCATCCGGAAATAGACTATTTCATTTACGGCCATCGCCACATCGAACTTGATTTGATGCTTTCTCGCAAGGTTAGGATGATGATTCTTGGCGACTGGATATGGCAGTTCTCGTATGTTGTCTACGATGGTGAGCACATTTTCCTTGAGGAATACGTGGAAGGGGAGAGCGAGCTATAGTAAAAACTCACCGTCAGACCACTTCTAATGTTCTTAGAAAATGATAAAATAAAAAAGGTTAGCAAGCCAATCGCTTGCTAACCTTTTATTTTCCTTATGGCATAAGCTGCTTTTACAGCAGAGCCAACGTGTCGGAAGCAATCATAAGTTCCTCGTCAGTAGGCACGACAACAACCGTAACCTTAGAGTTTGGAGTGGAAATCACTGCTTCTTCTCCGTGTATAGTCTTGTTCTTTTCATTGTCAATCTCAACGCCCATGAAGCTAAGACCACTGCAAACGCTCTCGCGCATGTCAGCTTGGTTCTCGCCAACTCCAGCGGTGAATACGATGATGTCGCATCCGTTCATTGCAGCAGCGTATGAGCCTACGTATTTGCGCACGCGGTAGCAGTACATTTCGAAAGCCAACTTAGCACGCTCGTTGCCGTCTTGATTAGCCTGGAATATTTCGCGCATGTCGCTTGAAATGCCAGAAACACCCAGCAGACCACTCTTCTTGTTGAGCAGGTTCGACATGCCGTCGGCATCAAGACCAAGTTTCTTCTCGATGAAAGTAACAGCGCCACCGTCTATATCGCCGCTTCTTGTTCCCATCATCAAGCCTTCCAATGGTGTAAGTCCCATGGATGTGTCAACGCACTTGCCGTCTTTCACCGCAGCGATAGAGCCACCGTTACCGATATGGCAAGTGATGATTTTCTTTCCTTCAGCCTTTACGCCAAGATATTCGCACACGCGTTGTGAAACGTAGCGGTGACTTGTTCCGTGGAAGCCGTAACGGCGCACGCCATACTTCTCATACAATTCGTATGGAATGGCATACATGTAGGCTTCTTTCGGCATTGTCTGGTGGAAAGCCGTGTCGAACACTCCAACCTGTGGCAGTCCCGGCATAAGTTCCTGTACGGCACGCACCCCTTTCAGGTTTGCAGGGTTGTGAAGCGGTGCGAGGTCGCTGCACTCTTCAAAGGTCTTTAGTACCTCGTCGGTAAGAAGTACGCTCTTGTTGAACTTCTCTCCGCCATGAACCATGCGGTGTCCAACAGCGTCTATTTCCTTCAGGTCTTTGATAACGCCGATTTCAGGATCGGTGAGCAGGCTGAAGATAAACTTTACGCCCTCAGTATGCTCAGGGATATCGTGCATTATTGTTTTTTTCTCGCCGTTAGCGAGTTTTACTTTAACGAAAGCTCCATCGAGTCCAACGCGTTCTGCGCCGCCCGACGTCATGATGCTTTTGCTGTCCATGTCATAAAGCGCATACTTTATTGACGATGAGCCGCAGTTAAGTACAAGGATTTTCATATATTGTCTGTTATCTTTTTATTGCGTTTATTTAGCATCCATTGCCTGGCAAGCGGTGATGGCAACCATCTTGTATATATCGTCAACAGAGCAGCCGCGGCTGAGGTCGTTAACAGGGCGTGCTATACCCTGGAGGATTGGGCCGAGAGCCACTGCGTCACCGAGGCGCTGTACCAGCTTGTATGCAATGTTTCCAACTTCAAGGCATGGGAATACAAGAACGTTCGCCTTTCCTGCGATATCGCTACCCGGAGCTTTCTTTTCGCCTACAGACGGAACGAGAGCAGCGTCAGCCTGTAGTTCGCCGTCAACTTTCAGTGTCGGGTCAAGCTCTTTTGCCAGTTTTGTAGCTTCAACAACTTTGTCAACAACTTCGTGCTTTGCGCTACCCTTTGTTGAGAAGCTGAGCATTGCCACGCGTGGATCAGCGAAGCCAGCAACCGATTTCGCAGTCTGTGCTGTGCAAACGGCTATCTGTGCGAGCTGCTGTGCATCGGGCATAGGAGTAACAGCCACGTCGCCAACAACGAGAACACCGTTCTCTCCGTACTGCGGTTCCTTTGTTATGAGAAGCATGGCACCGCTTACGCATGTTATGCCGGGAGCGCATTTGATAATCTGCAGAGCCGGGCGAAGAGTGTCGCCTGTTGTGCTAAGCGCACCGGAAATCTGTCCGTCAGCATCGCCAGTCTTGATGATCATACATCCGAGGTATAGAGGATTCTTCACAAGTTCGCGAGCTTCTTCTATTGTCATACCCTTTTTCTTGCGTAGTTCAGCAAGCAGAGCAGCGTATTCTTCGCTCTTAGGGTTGTTCTCCGGGTCGATGAGTGTTGCCTTGTCAATGTTTTTCAGTCCCCATTTCTCAGCGAGAGCGTGTATCTCGTCAGGGTTTCCGATGAGGATGAGGTTTGCGATGTCGTCTGCCAGCACCTGGTCTGCTGCTTTAAGTGTACGTTCCTCTGTTGCTTCGGGAAGTACGATGCGCTGTTTGTTGCTTTTAGCGCGCTCAATAATAGCCTGTACTAAATCCATTATTTGTGTGTATTATTTATTGAATGTATTGTTTTTGTTATATTAGATTCGGCGGTGTAGTTTGATGCATCGCTGACTTTCTGCAAAAGTAAGAATTTTATTTTTAATGTGTTGTGGTTTTCCTTGTTTTTGTGGGGGAAAACGTTTGCGTTTCTTCCTACTTTTTCATTATTTCGTCGAGGGCGGTGTAAAATGCGGGGTCTTCTCCGATTACCGTTTTCACTACTTCTCCGTCTTTTCCCACGATGATTTTTGTCGGGAACCCCTGGATTTGGTAAAGTCCGGTTATGTCTCCCATGCCCTTAGGGTTATATACATGAGTCCACGGAAGCTCGTATTTCTCTACAGCAGCCTTCCATGCTGCTTCAGTGTCGCCGCAGTCAACACCTACGATTTCCATACGGTCTTTGTATTTGGCATAGTATTCCTTCATTTCCGGCATGCCTTTTATGCACCAGCCGCACCAGCTGCCCCAAAAGTCGATTACTACGATGCGACCGCGCAACGACGACAGTGTGAATGGCTTGCCGTTGATGTCGGAGAGGGTGAAGTCTGGCGCCAATTCCTTTCCTTGGTCTTGCGTAGTAGTCGACTGTTCCTGATTGGGAGTAACTGTTTTTTCTGTATTATGCCTGTTGCCACAGTTTGCCATAGCAGTTGCGGCAAAAAGGATGAGTGGGAGGGTAATTGTAATATGTTTCTTCATAATGTATGTTTTTGTGGTTCCCAAACTAGGCGGTGCTAGCGGGAAAACAATGAATAAGCTTACGGATTTCTATGTAAAACCATCCTTATGCAAAGGTAAGGATATATTTCCAATGTCGTGTTCAAGGTTGTCTAATTAACTTTTATACACAGAAAAATAATGCTTTCCCAACATAGACTGTACCGGGCGTGAGGGGGAGCGCTATCCAAGCGCTCCGTCCTCTTTCAGAACGCCGCGGGGAAAGCGTTGGGAAGTCTCTTGGTTTTATTTCTAACCCCGCGGTGTTGCAAACACAAGCCCGCGGCCATCCTAAAACATTACGCTTAGCTTCTTTTGCCGTAGCCGTACTTTTGTTTTATTATTCCATATTTATGCAAGATAAGCAGCAGTAATATGCATAGAGTATAACAATTTGGTTAAATATACGTTCGTGTGGGCATTTTTGAGTTTCAAAATTGTTAACTTTGCACGAAACTGCAAAAAAGGAAACAAAGGCGTAGGTTCTTTATTTGTGCGCCATAATGTAAAAGAAGAAAATATTACTTGCAAGAAGAAGCAAATGAACAGTTCATCACCGCATATTATAGACATAAAGGGTGTTTCGAAGCGGTTTGGCGAGAAAATTGCGCTCGACAACATCAACCTTTATGTGAGGAGGGGAGAGTTTGTCACCATTCTAGGTCCTTCGGGCTGTGGCAAGACGACACTGCTGCGCCTGCTAGCCGGATTTGAAACTGCCACCGACGGAGAAATTCTGCTGGACGGGAAGCCCATAAATGATATTCCTGCATACCGTCGGCCTGTGAATACGGTGTTTCAGAAATACGCCCTCTTTCCGCATCTTAACGTTTTCGACAATGTTGCGTTCGGGCTTAAGCTAAAGAAGCTACCTAACGATGAAGTAGTGCAGAAGGTAAAGAACGCCTTGCGCACGGTTAATATGAGCGATTATGAGTATCGCGACGTAAACTCCCTTTCCGGCGGTCAACAACAGCGCATCGCCATTGCCCGTGCCATAGTGAACCAACCGGAATTGCTGTTGCTTGACGAACCGTTGGCGGCGCTTGACCTTAAAATGCGCAAGGATATGCAGCTGGAACTAAAGGATATGCACGAGAAACTCGGCATAACGTTCGTCTTTGTCACCCATGACCAGGAAGAAGCCCTCACGCTTAGCGACACAATCGTGGTGATGAGCAACGGAAAGATACAGCAGATAGGAACGCCCACCGACATTTACAACGAGCCGGCAAACTCTTTTGTAGCAGATTTCATAGGAGAAAGCAATATTCTTGACGGGTGTATGATGCGTGACTGCCTCGTTAGTGTGGCAGGCAAGCAGATACCATGTGTGGACAAAGGCTTTGCTGATGATGAAGACGTGGATGTCGTTATACGTCCCGAAGATATAGAAATAAGTCTTGCCGTGGAACAGTCGCAGTTCGTGGGCAAAGTGACATCATCCATATTCAAAGGAGTGCATTATGAAATGCTTGTGGTGGCAGACGGCTATGAATTTGTGGCACAAAACTACAAACATTATGAAGTGGGGCAGACAGTTGGCATGTCGGTAGCGCCCGACAATATCCATATCATGAAGAAAAACGCTCGCGAGAACGTTTTTGCTGCAGTCGTTGAGGCTCATTACGTGCAATTTCTTGGCGTGGAATATCCCGTTGAAGCTGGCGTTATCGAACAATTCAAGGCGATGGCAGAACCGGCGGTGCGGGTTGACGCAGGAAAGGTGGAGCTTTTCGACAGTGCAGAGCAGGGAACTTTCTCCGGTGACATCAGTTTTATACTCTACAAAGGCGACCATTACCATGTTACAATAGATACAGACTGGGGCGAAAAGCTGTGCGTCAATACTCAAGACCAATGGGACTTGGGCGACCACGTGGGCATAACCATTCATCCTGACGCATGGCAGCCGATGATGCCTTGCGAAAAAGGAAAGGGAAAACGTACAAACATCATGTAAAAATGAGCATAAAACAATTATTACGCCTCCTGTCTTCACGTCAAAGCTGGGCTTTGCCATATGCCATATTTGCCGCAGTGTTTGTGGTATTGCCTTTGTTGCTTATCGTTGTCTTTGCGTTCACCGACGACAGCGGTGCTTTTTCTCTTGGAAACTTCCTGAAATTCACAGATCATGCGGAAGATGTAAACACCTTTGTCTATTCTATAGGCATTGCAGCCCTTACAACTTTGGCATGTATCCTATTGGGATATCCGGCAGCATACATATTGTCGCGAAGCAAGGCGCGCTATGCCAACACCGTTGTCATGCTTTTTATATTGCCGATGTGGGTGAATATCCTTGTGCGCACGCTGGCAACAGTGGCGCTTTTCGATTTTGCCGACATTCCTCTAGGCGAGGGTGCACTCATATTCGGAATGGTCTACAACTTTATCCCCTTCATGATATATCCGATATACAACACTCTTTCTAAGATGGACCGTAGCTATATAGAAGCAGCTCAAGACTTGGGAGCCTCCCCCCTGCAGGTATTCATGAAAACCGTGCTCCCGCTCTCTATGCCGGGCGTGGCAAGCGGAATTCTTATGGTGTTTATGCCCACAATATCCACTTTTGCAATATCAGAACTCTTGACTTTAAACAACATAAAGCTCTTCGGTACAACGATACAGGAGAACATTAACAACAGTATGTGGAACTATGGTGCGGCATTGTCGCTCATAATGCTTGTGCTGATAGGCGCTTCAACGATTTTCGCTTCAGACGGTGATACGGCTGCCGAGAAAGGGGGGATAATATGAAAACGCTTGTAAAGGCACTTTCGCAGGGATACTTATGGCTGCTGTTACTGCTACTTTATTCGCCAATCCTGATAATTGTTATATTTTCCTTTACAGAAGCAAAGGTGATGGGCAATTGGACAGGATTCTCTCTTAGCCTATATAAAAATTTATTTGCGGGGGCAACTCATCATTCGCTGACAGACGCATTGGTAAACACAGCACTTATCGCCATTATAACGGCAGTATGCTCAACGTTGCTCGGCACTTTGGCAGCAATAGGCATACACAATATGAATGGACGCAGAAAGAAAGGATTGCTTTTCGTTAACAATATTCCGATACTTAACGGCGATATAATAATAGGTATCTCGCTTTTTCTGCTTTTCGTGTCGTTGGGCATAAAGCAAGGCTTTACGACAGTTGTCATTGCCCACGTGACATTCTGCACACCCTACGTGGTTCTGTGTGTCTTGCCCAAGCTTAAGCAAATGAATCCTAACCTTTATGAGGCTGCACTCGACCTCGGTGCATCGCCAAGGCAGGCTCTGCGCAAGATCATACTGCCGGAGATACTGCCAGGAATGGTTGCTGGCTTCATGCTTGCGGTAACGCTTTCAATAGACGATTTCGCCATAACAATTTTCACTATTGGCAATGAAGGACTGGAAACGCTGTCCACATTCATCTACGCTGACGCGCGCAAGGGAGGACTAACCCCAGAGCTGCGCCCGCTGTCAGCAATAATTTTCATCGTGGTGCTTGTTCTGCTCGTTGTCGTGAACAGGCGGCAAAAAAACAATTAGCATTATGGTTCGGGGATTGAAGAATACATTGTCTGTCTTGACAGCGCTGGCATTAGCGGTTATGCTTGCTGCTTGCTCGCATCAAGAGCCACGGGAAGAAATTCTCAAAGTATATAACTGGGGCGACTATATTGACGAGGATATGCTGGCGAAATTTCCTGAATGGTATCACCAACAGACGGGAAAACGCATACGAGTCATTTACCAGACTTTCGATATAAACGAGATTATGCTCACAAAGATAGAGCGTGGGCATGAAGACTACGATGTGGTATGTCCGTCGGAATACATAATCGAAAGGATGATGCGCAAGGATTTGCTCCTGCCGATAGACACTTGTTTTGGCAAAACGCCTAACTATATCAAAAGAAACATCTCTCCGTATATCGTGGCGCAGTTCGACGGCATTAAATGTGGGGGGAAGAAGGCTAGTGACTATGCTGTTGGCTACATGTGGGGCACGGCGGGAATTCTGTATAATACAGCCTATGTGAAACGAAGCGAAGCCCAAACATGGGGCACTCTTTGGAATCCAAAGTTTAAGGGCAAACTTCTTATGAAGGATTCCTACAGAGATTGTTACGGAACAGCACTTATCTATGCGCGGCGTGAAGACCTGAAAAGCGGAAAGACAACGGTGAAAAATCTGATGAACGACTATTCGCCGCAGAGCATTGCCTTAGTTGAAAAATACATGAAGCGGCTGAAACCCAATATAGAGGGGTGGGAGGCTGACTTTGGCAAGGAGACAATGACAAAAGGAAAGGCCCTTCTCAACATGACGTGGAGCGGAGATGCCGTATGGGCAATAGAAGAGGCACAGAAAGTTGGCGTAAAACTAGATTATCAAGTGCCTGTTGAAGGCAGCAACGTTTGGTTTGACGGATGGGTTATCCCCAAATATTCGCGTAATCCCAAGGCGGCGGCATACTTCATCAACTATCTTTGCCGTAGCGACGTGGCGCTGGCAAATATGGAAACCACAGGCTATGTGAGCAGTGTCGCCACACCTGATGTGCTTCAGGCAATGGATGACTCGGAGGCTTGGCCGGAGGAACGCGACCTTTCCTATCTGTTTGGTGAAGGAGGAAGCCGCGCTCATCTTAATCCAATAATGTATCCCAGTGAAAACGTCGTGGCTCGTTGTGCCATGATACACGATGCCGCTGACAGCACACCGCAGGTTCTGGATATGTGGACAAGGGTGAAGGGCGACAATCTGGGCGGTGGTATAGCTATGTTCCTGATACTTGCTTTTAGTACCGCGGCAGTATGGATGGGCTATAAAAAATACTTGCGGAAAAAGCATCGTGAGCTTTCGCGTAAACACCGCCGTCACCATGTGGTGAAAGCGCAAGGGTAGAAAATTAAATCTTCCCAGCCTTTAGTCCCCTTATAACGGCACTGGAAAAACCTGCATGCTCCATTTCGTTGAGGCCGCGTATGGTTATTCCCCCAGGAGTGGTGACTTTGTCTATCGCTGCTTCGGGATGTTCGCCGGAAGCCTGAAGAAGTTCTATAGCTCCTTTAATGGTTTGCAGAACAATCTTTTGGGCATCTTTTGCCTTAAAGCCTATTTCTACGGCACCTTCCACATTGGCTCTGACATAGCGCATGGCGTAACCGATGGCGCAAGACATTGCTGTTGCTGACGGGAACAGGCGTTCTTCAAGGAAGAGTGTCTCGCCTAACTCGTCAAAGAGGTCTTTTATGGCATGTTTCTCGCCTTCTGTTGTGCCGATGCCGCTAATATAGGTCATTGAAGCCTTTTGCGCTGCGGCAATATTGGGCATGGCGAGGAATAGATGAGGCTTCTTGCCGTTTTTGTCCATCCACATGTTTATTTCAGAGGAGGGGATACCTGCAGCAACAATGCAAAGAATCTGACTATCGTAGTTGAGCGTGTCTTTTATTCCTAGCAGAGTCTTTTCAAGACACCACGGCTTGACGACAACCATTACTATGTCGCCCGATAGAGTAGCAACGGCATTGTCTGACGTTACGCTGGTGCCCATTTGGGCAAAATGGTCAAGTATTGGTTGGTTATGGTCGCAGACTGTTATGTCGTCAGCTTGTATGCTCTCGCTTTTCAGCAATCCTTCAACAATGGCGCCGCCCATTGCTCCTGCTCCTATTAGAGAAATTTTCATGTCGTTTCTAGTTTTTTTTACTTAATAATGCTTGTATTAAAGGCGTATCCTAAGTGTTACGCTTTCAAAAGGGTAAATATTTATCCCCATCCATAGAAAAACCATGCGGATGGATGGGGATAATTATGCAGGAACATGCTGCAGTTTTAGTCTTGGTTAAGCACGTTTTCAAGCTTTATTATGAATTCATCCACTTCTCCCTTTGACAAACATAGGGGTGGAAGTACGCGCAGAATGTTTGTTCCGGCGCATCCTGTAAAGCAGTGCTGCTCATGTATGAGCTTACTGCGCACGTCTTTGTGTGGGATGTCAAGCACGATGCCAACCATGAGGCCGCGCCCTCTAACTTCAACAATGTGCCGGTTGCGCTGGCGAAGTTGTTCAAGTTCTTTCATCAAGTAGTCGCCTACGAGGTGGGCATTCTCTACCAATCCTTCGTTTTCAAACACGTCAAGCACAGCGAGTGCGGCAGCGCAGGCAAGATGATTACCGCCGAATGTAGTTCCCAACTGCCCGTAGACAGGTTTGAAGTCGGGTGAGATAAGCACTGCTCCCATTGGGAATCCGTTGCCTATTCCCTTGGCACATGTTATGATATCCGGCTTTATGCCTAGCCATTGGTGGGCGAAGAAGCGTCCGCTTCTTCCGTAACCGCATTGTATTTCGTCGCAGATTAAGACTGTTCCGTATTCTTTGCAGATTTTCTGCAGTGACTGTGCAAAATCTGCCGACACCATATTAACTCCGCCTACGCCTTGTATACATTCTATTATGCAGGCACAGACATCACCCTTTGCGATTTCTTTTTCCCAAGCCTCAATGTCGTTAATGGGCAGGTACGTCACATGACCGTTATCGTTTATGGGAGCAATTATTTTCGGGTTGTTTGTCGCTTCAACAGCGAGCGAAGTACGGCCGTGGAACGCCTTTTCCAACGACAGAACACGTGTGCGTCCGTTTGTAAACGATGCTAGCTTTAGAGCGTTCTCGTTTGCTTCAGCTCCGCTGTTTATGAGAAAAAGCTGATAGTCATCATATCCGCTTGCCTTTCCCAAACGTTTTGCAAGCTCTACTTGCAGCTTGTTGATGACGGAATTGCTATAGAAGCCGAGCTTGCCCAGCTGTTCTGTTAGTGCTTCTATGTAGTGTGGGTGGCAATGGCCTATGCTTATGACGGCATGCCCGCCGTAGAGATCAAGGTATTCTTGGCCGTTCTCGTCCCAAACCTTACAGCCTTTGCCTCTGACAACGTTTATGTCGTACAATGGATATACATCAAATAGTTTCATTTCTTTTTGCTTTTTGTTCGTTTCTTAGAATGCGGCGGCTTTAAGTCTCAGCCCTGATTTTTCGTCTATGCCGAACATTATGTTCATGTTCTGCACGGCTTGGCCTACTGCTCCCTTGAGGAGGTTGTCAATGCAGGAGGTTATAAGCAGTTTGTCGCCGAACTTGTCGCAGTGGACAAGGCATTTGTTTGTGTTCACCACCTGTTTCAGGTCAATGGATTTGTCGGAATAATGGACAAAGGCAGCATCCTTGTAAAAATCCTTGTAAGCCGTAATGATTTCTTCTACCGGCATTGAGGTCTTTATCACCTCAGTTGCGAAAATGCCACGTGCAAAATCGCCGCGATAGGGAATGAAGTCTATTGCTGCCTCAAGATGCCCTTGCGTTTGTTCTAGGCTTTGCTTTATTTCAGGAACATGTTGGTGAGTGAAAGCCTTGTATATGCTCATATTGTTTGAACGCCATGAGAAATGAGTGGTTGCTCCTGGCTTCTGCCCTGCTCCCGTACTTCCTGTTATGGCATTTACACTGACATCATTCGTTATTATTCCCAATTTCGCAGCAGGAAGAAGGCCTAACTGAATACATGTAGCAAAGCATCCGGGATTAGCCACGTGCTGTGCTTGGGCTATCTGGCCCTTGTTTATTTCGGGCAAGCCGTAAACAAAATCATGAGCAGCAGGGGTAGGGTGCAGGGTCTTAGACTGTATTGGGGCTTTAATGCGGAAGTCTTGAGCTAAGTCTATAATTTTTACCTCTGCTGGCACTTCGTGTTCGCTGAGAAATTTCTCGCTTTTACCATGGCCGAAGCAGAAGAAAATGACATCAACGTCCTTAAACGGCATGTCTGCGGTAAACTTTAATTCTGTTTCTCCGTAGAGTCCTTCATGTATGTCCGTGACGAAGTTACCGGCATTACTCTCGCTATTGGCAAAGACAATTTCGGCTTCCGGATGATTAAGAAGCAAGCGTATAAGTTCTCCGCCAGTATATCCGGCGGCTCCAAGTATTCCAACTCTTATCATTGTGGGTGCTTTATGGGTGAAAATTATCTTTTCTCATCAGGGTGAATGCCGTAGTAAACTCTTAGAGGCGTGCTAAGAACTTTTATGAAACCTTTGGCTTCTTCTGAAGTCCAACCGTGCTGCATTTCTCCGTATTCTCCTAGTTTCGACTTCTGAAGGTCGTCATTGGAATCTACACCAACGGTCTCAAAACTATAAGGGCGCAGTTTTAGGATGGCTGTGCCGTTCACATTGCGTTGTGAGGATGTGAGCATAGCTTCCATGTCGGGCATGACGGGCTCCAAATATTGGCTTTCGTGAAGAAACATTCCATACCAATTGGCTATCTGGTCTTTCCAGTATTGCTGCCATTTACTTAGTGTGGATTTTTCAAGCAAGCGGTGGGCTTCTATTATAAGCTTGGGGGCTGCGGCTTCAAAGCCGACCCTGCCCTTAATACCGATTATGGTATCGCCCACGTTGCAGTCGCGTCCAATTGCGTAGGCTGCACCTATTTCTTCTATTTTCTGTATTGCAGCGACTTTGTCGCTGAATACTTCGCCGTTTACTGCCGTAATCTCTCCGTGTTCAAAGGTTATGCGCAGTTCGCTTTCCTCGTTCTTTGTTACATGTTTAAGAAAAGCTTCCTCGGGGAGACCCTGTGACGGATCGAGTATTTCTCCACCGCAAATGCTTGTTCCCCAAATGCCTACATTATATGAATACTTAAGTTTTGTAAAGTCGGCAAAGAAGCCATTGGCATTAAGATAATCAACTTCCTCCTGACGACTCAGTGCATGATCGCGTGTGAGTGTTATTATTTCTATGCCTGGAGCCATGACAAGGAATGTCATGTCAAAGCGGATCTGGTCGTTTCCCGCTCCTGTAGAGCCATGGGCAATGGCGTCAGCGCCTATTTCTTTTGCATACCTGGCAATGGCAATAGCCTGGAATATGCGTTCTGATGAAACGGAGATGGGGTAACAGTTGTTGCGCATTACGTTGCCGAAAATCATATATTTCAGCGATTTCTCATAATATTCATGCGTGACGTCAAGCGTGACATATTCTTTTGCGCCAAGCTTGAATGCATTTTCCTCGTTTGTCTTTAACTGCTCGGCTGAGAAACCGCCAGTATTTGCGCATGCCGCATAAACATCATATCCGTCTTTTGTCAGTTTCATAACTGTGTATGACGTATCCAAACCGCCTGAAAAGGCTACCACTACTTTCTTGTTTGCCATATATTCTTGTCTTTTTTTGTTCTTTTTCTTTTTTGTTATTCTTGCTCCTTATGTAATAGGCAGAACGCTTGGCTGCTGCCTCATAGTATTCTCCGTGGAGCGTCTATGTCGTACCTTCAAGTCTCTTTATCCGTTCTATTACTTCATCGGATAACTTTGCCGGTAGGTGCTCTTCTGGGTCGTATAGCATGCCTGTGCAGATGCAGTATTTTCTGCCCGTACGTTTCAGCACGTCTACGTTTATACATCCTTCGCATCCACGCCAAAATGCTTCGTCATCAGTCAAGTCGCTGAAGGTAACTGGCTTGTAACCCAGTTGTGTGTTCATGCGCATCACGGCTGCTCCACTTGTCAAACTGAAAATTTTTGCTTTGGGCCACCGTGTGCGGGCTAGGGTGAATGTAAGGTCTTTTATGCGCTTTGCCAAACCATAGCCACGGAAGTTCGGGTGAACGATAAGTCCTGAAGTCGTGACATATTGTTTGTTGCCCCACGTCTCAATATAACTAAATCCCGCAAAGTTGTCGCCTGACAATGCAATAACGGCTTTTGCTTCACGCATCTTGGTTGTAAGGTACTCGTGGGTTCGCTTGGCTATTCCCGTGCCGCGAACTTTGGCGGCATCTTCTATCGTCTTTAGAATGGTGTCAACGTATTTCTCATGGCTTGCGTCGGCTACCATGACTTTTATTTCTTCCATTTACTTTTGTTGTATGATTGACTGTGTATTATTGTTATTTTTATTTTTGTGACCAGCACAGGTTTGCGTTAACTTAATTCTATGTTAGGTAATACCGAGCGCAACCCGTTTATGACTTCCTCGTCAGTTACCCCCATCCCTTTCACGATAAAAATAGTATCGTCTCCTGCTATGGTACCAAGTATCTGTGGAATATCACTGTTGTCTATGTTGTATGCAATGCTGCTGGCGTATCCTGGTCGTGTCTTAATTACTCCCATATTGCCAGAAAAGTTTATAGAACGGAATCCGGATGTCTGCATCATTTCTCTTGCCGTTGAGGGTTTTGACACTCTCTTGTACATAGTCTCGTTTGGAAGTACATAAACGTATTTGCCGTTCATGCTGGCTGCCTTTGCAACCTTTAGCTGTTTAAGGTCGCGGCTCAATGTTGCTTGGGTTATCTGGTAGCCTTCGCTTTCCAAAGCGCGTAGTACTTCTTCTTGGCTGCCCAGTTCTTTGCTCGAAATCAACATCTTTAGGACTTCCATCCTACTGCTTTTAATCTTCATAATGGAATATTTATACTTTTTGCGCTGCAAAAGTATGTAAAAATATGCAGACTTTCAAATAATGTTGCGCTTTTTTATAGGAATAATGCATAAATAAAAATTCTAGTTAACGGGAGATTTATATAAAAAAGGCTACACCGTTGTCTGAGCATTACGATGTAGCCTTGTTCGTATTTTTTGCAGTTGTACTTATTGATTCTATTATATAGAACTATGTCATGTAGGGGTTAGTCTCTATTGCTTCCGAAAATCCTAAGCAGATACAGAAAGAGATTGATGAAGTCCAGGTAAAGTGTAAGTGACCCCAACAACGCAATCTTTTGTGAACTCTCGTCCATCTCGTCTGCATCATATAACATTCTCTTTATTTTCTGCGAGTCATAAGCTGTAAGACCTACAAAGATTACTACACCGATATAACTCAAAATCAGGTTGAAAACAGAATTTCCGATGAATAAGTTTACCACAGTTGCAATTATTAACCCTATAAGAGCCATAAAGAGAATCTTGCCCAATGACGTTAAATCTGTCTTTGTGGTGTAGCCAATGAAGGCCATTACGGCAAATGTTCCCGCTGTGATAAAGAATACACTAGCTATAGAGGAAAGCGTATAGGCCAAGAATATAACTGAAAGGGTGACACCGTTTAGTACAGAATACCCTACAAATAATAGGGTTGCAGCTGTTAGTGACAAACGATTTATTGCACCGCTTATTGCCCATACCATGGCCAGTTCTGCAATTACTAATCCCCAAAATAGTATTTTATTTGTGACTATAGTATATACCAAACCAGGATTGCCGGCAACTCCCCATGCAGTGAAGCCTGTTATAACTAGGGCAAGCGTCATCCACACGTAAACCTTTCTCATCAAGGCTGGGAACATTAGTGCTGCTGTCCCCTCTTTTTCCCTGATCATTTTGTACAGATTTTCTTCGTTCATAATTGTTTGTTTTTTCTGTTTTAACTTTCACTTTCCCAATCATTGTGAGCTGCCATATATTCTTTTGTCTGTATTTCTTATACAACTAGCCTTTAGACATGCTGACATTTTTGTAGGGAAATAACAATGCAAACGTACGCATTTTTGTTGGATTTTCCATTCATATTAGCAAAAAACGAATATTATTAACAAATCATGGGTATTTGTTCCCGTTGGATAATCATAGCATTATGCAGTATGACTAGTTTGCAAAGTTTCTTTATTTGTTCTTGTCTATTCTTTTTCTTTTCTTATAATTTAACAGGTTTCCGTGATTATCAATCAATGACCTAATCGTTATGTATAACGACTTAATTGTTTACCTTATGCAAGGCCGTAGTGTTGCAACATGTCTACAAACATGACTGCAAGGATAAATAGCTTACTTGTTCTCATATCTTTAAAATGCTTTAGTGGTTAATTATGTGTTCTTATCTGCTACAAAGGTAGTTTATATTTCTCTTGTGTACAAACAAAAAGATAATTATTTAAGAAATACTGACCATAGTTTGCTTGTTTTTGCGCAAATTATATTGAGTTTGCATTATATACCTTATTATATATATGCGCAAGAACGTTGTCTTCTTGTGGACAAAACTTAAGTCTTATGCTTATTTTATAGAAGATTTCTAGGTGAAAAATCTTGCTATGCATGGAAAGATACTGTAATTTTGCAGCGTAACCTTAAAAAACAATTTGGCTATGATTGAGAAACGAAAACTATTGCTTTTGTTCTTAATGACATTTGCAGCTTTTGCAAGTGCCCAAACTCAACATCTTTTTCCAAAGGCAGAATGGGATAAGGCTAGTGTGATACTTATGCACACTCCAGGAGAAGAACTGTTTAATGGTGTAATCCATCCATCTGCAGGATTATTTGAAAACTATTTTGATGTGAAGGAAGCTGCCAATGAACATCGTAACTATATAGAATTATTGCGGCATAACGGGATAAAAGTATATACCGTAACGGATATTCTAGAAAAAATGAGCATAGATACGCTTAGGGCTTTGGCTGAAAAAACACTCATATATGACGTAAACGATATGAATCCTAAGGATACTTCAGCTTGTGGGCTGGTTTACAAACAGAGTGTTTTGCGGCAGATGACTCGTAAAGACCTTATTCGTTGTCTACTATTGCAGCCTACGGTGAAAATGAGAAGCGTAGACAATAATACTGGCATTGAAGCGGATTATTTGCAGCATTCGCTAATGAATCTTTATTTTACGCGTGATCAAAGTATTACAACTCCGTGCGGTCATATTTTGTCCCGTATGAACTCATTACAACGTATGCCGGAAACGCGCATTATACGAAGTTGTTACAATTACTTAGGGCTTGAGCCTATTTTGGAGATTAAAGGGGATGGGCGTCTTGAGGGGGGAGACTATATTCCTGCAGGAACAGTTTCATTTATCGGTTGTGGCATGCGTACCAATATGGATGCTGTGGAACAGATAATGAAAGCAAATGCTTTTGGACACGATACGGTAGTTGTTGTTCGTGACCATAAACTTTGGCAAATGCAAATGCACCTGGATACTTATTTCAATATTATTGATAAAAAATTGTGTACCCTAGTGTCAAGCCGCTTAAATGCGAAGCCTGGAACACCGGAATATGTAACTGTAGACGTTTATGTGCGTAAGTCTGGAAATACGGATTATCTTTTGCTTTCAAAAGATGTGTCTTTTGTGAATTTCCTTAAGCAGCGAGGATTTTCTATCATCGCAATAAATGAAGCAGACGAACTTCATTATGCCAATAATTATCTTACGATTTCTCCTAGACATATTATGATGGTGGATGGACAGTCAAAGGAATTGGCTTTGGAACTGAAGAGAAACAATGTTATAGTTGAGTTGATTCCGCTTGAAAATCTTATAGGCGGATATGGGGCAGCGCATTGCATGACGCAAGTTCTACAACGAATACCTGTTGAATAATAATTATATTTAATCTCTTTCAAGCGATAGAATTTTAACATCCTTCTAATAATCATGTTTTTTTCTTTCGTTACCGCGAACGGCGAATAGCACTTTTAAAGATAAATCCGCCGGAGTGA
>CAVAAS010000002.1:0-167989 GCA_963586715.1 Barnesiella intestinihominis | reverse complement strand
AGTATATCGCGCCCACCGACACCATGTTCCGCCTCGATGTGACCAACGTGTCGAGTGGCATGGTTACGATAGCTGCCGTGGATACGGCGGAGAACATGGGCTACTCGTTCCCCCAGCGCATGCGCATCAGGAAGATGCGCCCGCCCAAAGCGCCCACCAACCTGAAGGCTTTGACCGAACTCGACGGCACGGTGGTGCTCATATGGGACATGGAAGACACGCTCGACCTGCACTATTACGATGTGTTGTTCAGCAACGGTCTGGACCACGAGTTTGTGAGAGTCAACAAGGACCACGTCCTCCAACGACAGTATACCGACACCATATCAGTTGATGCCAACGAGCGCTACATCTATTACACCGTGCGCGGCGTGAACTACGACAACAACACGGGCTACAACTCCGACACGCTCCGGGTGCTGCGCCCCAATGCCGGTGTACCAACCAAGCCGTATCTAGAATCCGCCTGGAGCGACAATAAAGCGATACATATGCGTTGGGTGGGAGGATCGGATGAGATAATAAAAGAACACCGCTTGTTCCGCAGAAAAGCAGGCGGGCAAACGTGGGAGTTGCTGCGGGCTTTTGACGGAGACTCCGTTACATCTGCAGGACATGTTATGGAGATTAACGACGAACCTAGTGGCAAGCTCAACCAACGTTGGGAGTATGCCGTTGAAACCTTCAGTTTTTGGGGTATAGGTTCAGGGCTCTCTCCTGTATACTCAGGCAAGTTGAAATATGAACAGACGGTAGAGGTACCGATACGCCTCTATGCAGACTTTGACAAAGACAAGCGTAAGGTAAAGTTGGCATGGGATACGGGCAAGACACCGTCAGATGCACCTTATTTCTTCTGCATTTACCGTAAGGCAGCCGGCGATCCGTCGTTTGTCTACGTGACAGACAGTTCGAGCAACAGCCCTTATTATACAGACGGTCGCCTGTCATCTGGTGAAACGGCGGAATATTATGTCTCCATACGCTTCGATGATGGAAGGCAGTCAACACCGTCGAACACCGTTTCGGTAACTGTTCCTGAAAGGAAAAACTCTGGAAAATAAAAATAACCTAACACCTGTGCAATTATGAAACAAATCCTTTGGCTGTCGTTGCTCACGTTATTGTTAACTTCGTGTGGCGATTTCTTCACCTTCGACGAAGGGCCAGACGAGTGGACAGGCGTGACCATGACGGTAATGAACGACTCTTCCTGCGTGATGGTGGGCGACTCCATGCCTCTCCGCACGCAGTTCTCACCATATAATCCGAATGAAAGCACTGTCTTTTGGATGACGGGCGATCCGTATGCCGTTATACGCAACGATACTCTTGTGGCGCAGCTGGCAGGGGAGTGCAATGTCGTGGCAATAGGTGGAGCAGGCAGGTTGTCGGACACCTGTTCCGTAACGGTAATCGACCGCTGGGACACCACAGACTATAGTCGTACTGCTCCTTCAGACATGGTGGTATATGCCAAAATAAGTGTGGGCGGAGAAGAATGGAATCCCGATTCCATGCTCGTGGCAGCGGTTGTTCGCGGAAAAGTTGCAGGAACGGCTGTCAGAAAGCGCCTATTTGACACCGACTATGCCGTTATCCGTATATGGGCTCTTGCCGATGGAAATGTTGGTCCGGTGACATTCCTTTGTTATGATCGTAGGCGTTTCCGGCTGTACCGGGCAGAGCAGAAGCCCGATTTCGTGGCGACGCAGGCTTTGGGCACCTTGTCCAATCTATATACATTGTCGTTTTAAAAGCTATAAGAGATGAAAAAGATAACGAAAATACTAGGTCTTGTGTTCTTGCTGCTTGCCTTTACAGGATGCACATTGCTGCTTGATGAACCATCATCAGAGGAAGACAAAACGGAAAACGGCGACGGATTCTCTGCTCCCAAGACGGAAGAATCGGAAATAGGCCGTATCACATACCAGTTTGCCGAAGGTACATTGTCGGTGGACGACAGATACCGTCCGTATCTAATGCGTTTCAGCATAGACTCCGCCTACAACAATGCGGAAATCTATATTGCCAAGAGCATTCCCGCAGAAATGTTACCAAAGCGCGGCAATTTCTTGACATCGCGGATGACAGATCTGTTTGAGGCGGGGCTATGCCACGAGGTAGACGTGGTGCAAGACGAGGGCAATTACTATGTTGTGAAAGCCCATATGGCAAGCCTTGATGATATGTTTGAAGAGCTAGAAATGAAAACCGACTTTTATGTAGCTCAGGAAAACCAAGAAAGTCAGGACAGTCTGCCGCAAATGGTTGCCGCCAATGGCGGCCAGACGCAGAGCGAACCGAAGCTAAAGTTAGTAGGATGTTATAAGCCACAGGTGAAAGGCTTAAAAAGAACTGAGGAAGAAGGTTCAGACGATAGGAGCAAGTCTCTTTTTACTTATTCTTTTATCATTAACGCAGATGATATAGAATGGGGAGATATACTTAAAGAAAAGGCTGGAAAAGCAGGAAAAAAGGTTAGTTCTGTAATGGAAAAACTCTTTGGCGAAAAAAAAAGCAAGATAAAGTTCTTTGGAGAAGTTGATGGTTCTGTAGCAGCTTCTTGGTCTTTAATGCATAGAGTCAGAACGGAGTTTAATAAAAAGACTAAATATTCAAGTCACAGGGTAACGCTTTCATCAGATTTCTTTGCAGGAGTGAATACTAAAAGTATAAAGGGTGGAATACGAATTCCTATATTAGGAACGAAGCCAACGTTCGCATATGACAAAGAATTTAAAGGATATGTAGGTTACCAGCAAGGATTTGATGGTGAAGATTTTCTTATCCCGCTTAAGAGACTGGATACATGGTACTTTGTCGGTGTAGTTCCGTTTAGCTTCTACGTCGATTTTAATGTAATTCTTGATATTTTTGCAAGTGCGGAATTTAGTTCTTTTACAACTTTGGGCTATTACAAAAGTTTTCCAATATATGATACGGAAGTTGTAGTACGTGACGGTCAGAAAAAGACTATAAACCATAAATTAGACAATACTGCGGAGTCTGTTGGTGATGAATATTCTTTGCAAAACCTGGAACTTGGGGCGGCATTATATTTGAACGGGGAGTTTGGCGGATCAATTGCCGACATTTTAAAATTGTATGTTTATGGAACTTTGACAGGAAAGGCAATTCTTAATCATGATTTCACCAGTATCTATGCGATAGACACAATATATGATAAGTCAAACTTTCTGGACGAAGAGAAAATATGTGCCAAGTATGGAGAAAAGAGTGTGGCTAATTTGTCCGTGACGGGCGACCTTGGCATAAATCTTGATTTGGACTTTAAATTTTGGGGAATGACCGTTGGAAGTTGGAAGCTATTTGATAATGTAGATCTTTATAGCAAAAGTGCGCATGTATTCTCTTCGTATGAGATTGAGAAAGTGAAGCTTGCTCCCGAGGCGTCGACGCCAAATTATTTTGTTTACGACGTGACCGTGTCGCATACTCCTGGCACTGAGACCTCAAGGAATGTGAAATTGTATCTGTTGGACAGCAAGAACCAGTCGTTTGTTACGAAGGAAAAGGAAACAAAATTGTCAAATAACTTGACGACATACCGAATGCAAGTAAACAAATCAATGTATGGCAGTTATGAAAAGCTACGGTGGGTTGTTGTCGCAGATATATGGAGGACGGGCAAAATCTACGGAATACCATGTCCTATGTATCTTTATAGCTATGAAACTACTGCAAGAATTAAGAATCTAAAGCAACTGAACGTGAAAAACGGAACACTGACTAATAAGGACGAGACTTACGCATTCAGATTTGATTTACAAGGGCATCTTACAGTGAATGATGGTATAAAGATTTGCATTATCATTGAAGACGAAAATGGCAAATCGCTTGTTACAAAGTTTTATGATGCGGGGGTCTTGTGCGGAAACTTCAATAAAAAATACCTGATGTATTTCAACGGCAAAAGGAACAAGAAGTATAAAGTGATAGTTGGTGCAGTCTATGCTGACTCCAGCTTGGATTTTGACGATAGGTATCTTGCGACGGATTACATCAATCTCGTTTCCTGCGGTGGTGAGGAAACGTGGGATTACAATAGCGTGTTCGACTTCAACAGTGGCAGTGACTACGAGATTTTGGAATAGAAGAAACTTCGTTCGCATATGTTTTACGAAAGAGCCGTGGATATTTTGTCGCGGCTTTTTTCGTAACATAACTGCGTTATAGATATAAGCTAAAGCCTAGTGCACATTATCCTGCTTGGGCAGAAGTTGCGAAACATTGCTGTATTATTTAAAGGGTAGGGAACATAAAAAAACAACGACTTGCATAATTGCGAGTCGTTGTCATTTTGCAGTGGGCCATCTAGGGCTTGAACCTAGGACCTCCAGATTATGAGTCTGTTGCTCTAACCAACTGAGCTAAAAGCCCGGCTTGACATTTATGTGTTTGTCAAGTTTGCGGATGCAAAGGTAGTGAGATTTGCCTTTATTACCAAATTTTTTTAGCTAAAAAACACGGGATGTAGTGAATAAGTTTGCTTTTTTGTGTCTTATCCCTAGACTTAAGCGGTAGTCAATGGCTCATTTTTATGCAAAATAAGCGTAAAAAGAATAATGGCAGGATAAGAACTAATCTACTTGTTGTGCCTTTTTATTAACTTTGCAAGCATTAAGAAATGAAGAGAAAAGGTAAAGAATGAATGATATACTGAAAGGAATAAAAAACATAGTGTTCGACTTTGGATGCGTTATCGTAGACTTGGACAAGCACAAGTGTATTGATGCGCTTAACAAAATCGGTGCGCAGCGAATATCAAACTATGTTGATGAATGTCGGCAAACTGATATGTTTCTTGCCCTTGAGCTTGGCACGCTTGATGTGGAAGGCTTCTGCCGTGAGGTGCGCTCGCGCGCCCCGGAATGTACCGGTACGGATAGCGAAATTGCCGAGGCTTGGGGAGAACTGCTTACAGGCATACCATTGGAGCGACTCCACCGCATTGAAAATCTGCATGAGCGCTATAACATATATCTTCTCAGCAATAGCAATCCTGTACATTGGGGAAAATCAGTGGAACGCTTCTTTCCCTTAAGTGGTCACGCGCCAGAATATTATTTCGACAAGATGTTTATATCATACAAACTTGGCATGGTGAAGCCCGATCCCCAAATCTTCACGACATTACTGGAAGGGACAGCGGCAGCTCCCGCTGAGACTCTTTTCGTAGATGACTCATTGGCAAACTGCCAGGCGGCTGAAAAATTCGGAATACGTACGCTGCATGTATCTCATGGCGACGAGTGGCTTGATATTTTGAAATAAGTTGTGTGTAAAAAAATGAAGAACGAAGAATCAAGCGTTGCTACGATAGGTTTTTTTGACGGCGTGCATCGAGGCCACCGCTATTTGATAGACCAAGTGAAAGCTTTGGCGAGCGAGGCAGACATGGCGTCGGCTGTTGTAACATTCTCGCAGCATCCGCGTGTTGTGCTGGCATCTGACTATCAGCCGAAGATGCTGACAACGATAGAAGAGAAGATAAAATTACTTAGTGATACGGGCATTGACCGTTGTCACATATTACCTTTCACAAAGGATATGGCTGCGCTTACGGCGCGTGATTTCATGCAGACAGTGTTGCACGACCGCCTTCATGTGCGTCGTTTGGTTATAGGCTACGACAATCGTTTCGGGCATAACCGTGAGGAAAGCTTTGACGACTATGTTGAATATGGTCGTCAGATGGGGATTGACGTCGTTCAGGCTAAGGCGTTTGTCCTCAACGGCGTAAACGTAAGCTCATCTGTTGTGCGCTCTTTTTTAGCTGAAGGCGAGGTTGAGATGGCTGCAATGTGTCTTGGATACCGCTATTCATTGACGGGAACTGTGGTCGGTGGCGTAAAGAAAGGTAGGGAACTAGGTTTTCCTACTGCAAACATCAATCCACAGAGTCTCGGAAAAATGATTCCAGCCAATGGCGTGTATGCTGTTGAGGCTCGTCTTGACAATGGCTTAGTGCTGCCTGCCATGCTGAATATCGGGAAGCGTCCCACATTTGATGGTAGCAATACTACGTTAGAGACAAACATTTTGGGCTTCAACGGCGACCTCTATGGACAGAAACTCACTGTCTCTTTTGTTAAGCGCTTGCGTGGTGAACGTCGGTTCCCGTCAGAAAAAGCTCTTGAAGAGCAGCTTGAGGCAGACCGCAAAGCGGTTGAAAATATTTTCATGGAAGCAAAACAGCAATAGATTTTATGAAGAAAGAAAATGCAGACACGACAAAGAGTGTGTTTTATTATTTCCTTACCTTTATAGTGGTAATGGCTTCGGCAAGCTTTATCGTGGCCCCGCTATACAAACTCTTTACAGGCACTGATGGCGGAGCAGACGTTATGATACTGACGTCTACGGTTTATAGCGTAGTCCTATTCATTCTGTTCTACCGTTTAGGCTGGTGTCCCATTACAAAAGACTATCTCCGTGGCAATCATTGGGCGGTTTTGGGATGGACAGTGTTGTTTTCTTTGGGTATGATAATACCGGCAATGTTCGCTCAAGAACATCTTCCCGCGATGAAAGACCTTGCCGCAGAACAACTTTCCGAGCTCATGAAAAGTGATTTTGGCTTTGTTACATTATGTATCTTTGCCCCTTTTGTTGAAGAGATGGTGTTTCGCGGTGCCATTTTGCGCAAGCTTCTGACTACAGCAAACAGGCCTTGGATTGCAATTGTGGTGTCTGCGTTGTTGTTCGCACTGGTTCATTTAAACCCAGCCCAGATGCCATATGCTTTTGTTGCAGGAATCTTCCTTGGATGGCTGTATTGGCGTACAGGAAGCATTGCGCCAGGTGTAGTCTATCATTGTGTGAACAATTCTGTAGTCTTTTTTGCCAGCCGTCTTTTGCCCGTGCTTAATGAGGATGACGGCTTGCTGCAACTTTTCGGAGGCGACAGCAGACGCGAAACATTGGCTGTGATATTTTCTATGTTCATCGTTCTGCCGTCGCTGTATCAACTGGTTATTCGCACACGTAAGCGTAGAGAACCACGTGTCTAGAAAAGCGTTGGCTCCATAATGTTGCCGCTATAAGGGTTACGGCCGAAGTGTTGGTATGCGAGTTCCGTTACCATGCGTCCGCGCGGTGTGCGCTTTATGAAGCCTTCCATTATGAGATAAGGCTCATATACCTCTTCCACAGTTCCGCTATCCTCGCCTATGGCAGTGGCTATAGTTGTCACTCCTACGGGACCACCCTTGAACTTGTCGATAATGGTCAGGAGGATTTTATTGTCAATCTCATCCAATCCGTATTGGTCAATGTTAAGTGCAGTAAGAGCCACGTGCGATATCTTCGTATCAATTCTTCCTGTTCCGCGAACCTGTGCGAAGTCTCTTACGCGGCGAAGCAGCGCATTTGCTATACGTGGCGTGCCTCGTGAGCGGCGTGCAATCTCCATTGCAGCATCGTCATCAATGGGCACTTTCAGTATGCTTGCCGAGCGTTTCAGTATTCGCTGGAGCGTTTCAGGGTCGTAGTACTCCAAATGCAGGTTTATACCAAAGCGGGCTCTTAATGGAGCAGTGAGCAGTCCGCTGCGTGTTGTTGCTCCCACAAGAGTGAAAGGGTTAAGGTCTATCTGTATGGAGCGTGCCGACGGCCCTTTGTCTATCATGATGTCAATGCGGTAGTCTTCCATAGCAGAATACAGATACTCTTCGACAACGGGCGACAGTCGGTGTATCTCATCAATAAAAAGCACATCGTTGGTTTCTAACGAAGTGAGAATGCCAGCAAGGTCTCCAGGCTTGTCGAGCACAGGTCCACTTGTAATTTTGAATCCCACGCCAAGTTCATTTGCTATGATGTTGCTTAATGTTGTCTTTCCCAGTCCAGGAGGACCATGTAGCAATGTGTGGTCGAGTGGCTCGCCACGATATTTTGCAGCTTCCACGAAGACTTCAAGGTTTTCCACCACTTTCTGCTGACCGCTGAAGTCCCCGAAGCGCAAAGGGCGCAATGCGTTTTCAAAATCTTTTTCAGCTGAAAACGTACCCTCTTGCCTTATGTCGAAATCTGTATCCATTGTCTCTGTCTTTTCTTTCCGCTGCCTTCTTTTGCGACAAACGTAATGCAAAAATATCAAAAAAAGGGCTTATAAGCAAGATGTTGCCTCATTTCTGTGTAATGCTGTCTTGATAAGGGGTAAAAACGTATTGCATATAATGTTTTTTTTTGCACCAAACAGATGAAAGTGTTACTTTTGCAATATGAGAACAGGAATATTCGTGGGCAGTTTCGACCCCTTTACCATAGGTCACGACTCCATTGTCAGACGTGTCCTGCCGCTCTTCGACAAATTAGTCATAGGGGTGGGGCATAATGAGCGGAAGAATTATATGACTCCGACGGCGGAACGCGTAGAGCAGATCAGCCGTATATATGGCAATGAACCACGTGTTGAGGTGAAACAATACAATGATCTCACTGTAGACTTTGCATGTCGCGAGGGAGCACACTATATAATAAAAGGTGTGCGTAGCGTGAAAGACTTTGAATACGAACGTGAACAAGCTGACATCAACCGCCGTCTTACTGGTATCGAAACGGTGCTCCTCTATGCCGAGCCGGGAATGGAGAGCATAAGCTCAAGTCTGGTAAGAGAACTCATACATTTCGGTAAGGATGTTTCCCTGTTCCTTCCCTAACAGACCATTATAAGTGACGTGGAAGTCCTTGCTTGGGAGTGGTTTGCAAATATGAATAATGTAGAAAAACATCAAGTTCTATGATAACATACAACAGTGAAGGCATAAAGATGCCCAAAATAAAGAAGCGTGAAACAACGGCATGGATAAAGGCTGTCTGCGCTAGCTATGACCGCAAGGTGGGCGACATCGGTTACATGTTTGTTGATGACGAGAAAATACTTGAGGTTAATCGCGAGTATTTGGGCCACGATTACTACACCGATGTTATAACTTTTGATTACGATGAAGAGGATATCGTTAGCGGAGATATAGTTATCTCTCTTGACACCGTGCGCTCCAATGCGGAACTCTTTGGCAAAAGCTACGACGACGAGCTTCGCCGTGTCATCATCCACGGCATCCTGCACCTTTGTGGCATAAACGACAAGGGTCCCGGTGAGCGCGAGATAATGGAGGCAGCCGAGAACAAAGCTCTTGCGATGCATCCTTGAAACTGCTTCCACGTTTATCAAGTGGGCATAATATTAAGGCGTGTTCTATAAAATGCATGGAATTTATAGAACACGCCTTAATTCTTTCGCTATCGTGCGAGCGAGAATTAGTTTAATTGACAAATTGTCAGCAAATACTTTTAAATAGTTAATTGTTTTAAGTTTTGCTGACGATTTGTCTTTTCTTTTGGGTTTGTTTTGCAATTTCTGTCAGTTCGAAGCGTGGTCAAGTGGCTTGGCACAACAGTTGCACAAGTATAAGTGAACGCCTGAAGGACGTGAGGCGGTGAAGCTTAAGACTTCAAGCCAAAGCCTGAGGGCGGAAAACAAAAGATAAACAAAGAACAAAAGAATAAAATGGAGGTATTGACTATGTTACCAGTAATGAACAGAAACCTTTGGATGCCGGAAGTATTTAACGATTTCTTTGACACGGACTTTATGCCACGCGTTAACGCCACAGCACCGGCGATAAATGTGAAGGAAAGTGAGAAGGACTATACTGTTGAACTTGCTGCTCCTGGTCTTACTAAAGACGATTTCATTGTGAACATCGACGACGACGGTAACCTTCACATAAAGATTGAGAATAAGAGTCAGAAGAAAGAAGAGGACAAAAAGAGCCATTATTTGCGCCGTGAGTTCTCATATAGCAAATATGAGCAGACGCTTCTTTTGCCTGACGACGTGGACAAGGCAAAGATTGCAGCCAGCGTTAACAATGGTGTGCTTACCGTAGACTTGCCGAAAGTTGAGCAGACCATTGTAAAGAATGCTCGCCAAATTGCTGTAAACTAAAAGCATAACTTTTCATTCAAGGATAGATGATGAATGGATAAAGCATAAATAGGTGTTGGTTTTAGTTAAGTGTAAGGGCTGTGACGCAATATAAAAACTTGCGGCACAGCCCTTTTTCATGTCTCTTCTTCTTTGTTTCTGTCTTGTTCCCTCTTCCGAAGTCTTTTATTCCGCTGCAACCTTTTCGCAAATAAACAAGATTTTCTGTCCATCGGCGAGTGTTGTTGCGAAGATGTATGTCATTCCCCCATCGGAAAGTCTAAGCTTTTTCCGTAGATCAGCAACCGAAAGGGGAAAATTCCTTACTGCAACGTTTGCCTTTGCTATGTTGGCAAGGTTATGTTTCAGTTCTTTTTTGTTCAGTCCGGTAGCGGTCTTGACAATGAATTCCCTGCCGGGAAATCCATCAAGTCGGGTAGGTGAGAGGTACAGATGACTGTTGCGTGCCACTTGCCGTGCGCCGTAACGTATAGCAACCTCGTCGAAATATCCCGATTTCATTATCGCAGCGTTAGGCTCGTATAGGAACATTCCTGTGAATCCATGCGTTTCCTGTGAATCGGCATCTTGTATACACTCTGAGTCGTAGGCTTGCTTGTTTGCTGTCTTTGAGTTAAATGTGCTTTCTTCGTTCTCAGTGTTGAAGACAATAGTGTTAAACGTAGTATTTCCCGAAGCATCGGTTGAGCAATCTACACAATATACTTTAGGTTCCGCCAAGTTGTCATGCGAACTATGCCCGAGGACAAGCAACAGCTCCTTACATTCATTTTTCACAGCCACTATATGCACCTCGTTAACCCCTTGCATATCTGTGGCAGCCTTATGCCAATCGAGCATGGGCGAAAGCTTGATCACCACATGTTCCGCATGTTCCAGTAGTTTGTCGCGCAGCAAAGCCACGTTTGGCGTGCAGTCACTGATAGCAAAAGTGCGCTCCCCCTTTCCGTCTCGCCTTACGGGGTCAAGGAAGATAACTTGTACGTGTGGCATGGTTTCGAGGAAGGATGTTCCGTCAGCGCATACAATCTTTGCGCTTTCAAGTCCAATGCGTGGAAAGTTGTGCCGTGCTATTTCGCAAAGCCTTTCTTGGCGTTCCACGTATGTAGCTTGTTTGAACCCTTGCGCCATGTATGAGAAATCCACTCCAAACCCACCTGTAAGGTCGGCTATGCTCTCCGTATGTCCATCCGTAAGTCTTAGTGCAAGGCAGCGTTTGTAGATGGCTGTTGGCTCTGACGAGCACTGTTCCATTGACAGATGAGGGGGAAATACAATTCCTTCTGTCGCAGCCCATGTCGGGAGCTTGCGGCAGGCGGCTTGCCATCCTGCAATCTGTTCCACGGCATAGCCCAAGTCTATGCCTTCGGGACGTGCCTTTAGTGCCAGTTGACGTATGTCGTCGTTACGGTGGATGCGTATGAACTCTTCCTGTGTCATGCGTGAGTGTGGTTTGTGAGTAAGCAAAAAGGCCCGGTTGTGTTCCTTGCGGAGCGTAACCGGGCCGTTATAGAGTTATGTTATCGTTGCAATTACTTCTTGACAACCTTCACGGTCTTGCCGTTGGCAGTCTTTACCATGTATACGTTTCCGCTGGTCATGCTGCTAACCTGCTGTCCGCTTAGTGTGTAGATCTTCTGTGCTGAAGCGTTAAGGTCTGCGGCTGTCTTTACAGAGCTGATGCCGTCAGCTACAGGTTCGCTGAAGACAAGAGTATAACGGTTCACGGTCTTGCAGTCTCCTGAAACGACTGTCACTGTAACAGTAGCCTTGCCAGGGGTCTTTTCGTTGCGTGAGATGCTCTTTGATACGCTTGCTCCCACACCGTTCTTAACTACTTGTATGTCGTCCAGCTCAACCTCCTTGTCGGAATTCAGACCATCGTAGTAGTATTTGTCTGTTGAGAAACCTTCCAAGTCTTTGCCACCTACCTTGATTGACGAGAGCTTAGCGTTGTAAACCAGTTCTACATCATCAACATAGAGCTTGTCGTCAGCACTACCCTTGCCAGGAGTGGCATTGGTAGATATAGTAACGAAGATAGCCTTTGCGTCAACGCCGTAGGAAGTGTAAGAGTCATAGTCAAAAGGAATAGTCAGTTCCTGCCATTCGTCTTTGCTTTCTATCTGGGCGTTCTGCGCTCTTGCAGCCACGTTCTTCACTTCGGTGCCTTCTTTCACAGGCTCTTGATAGCGTGTCCCGTCGGTCAGTGCTGCGCTTACTGTAGCGTAGGGAAAACCTACCGCAAGATCGCCAGAGCCTTGTTGGAACTTAACCCACAGTTTCAGTGCGTCTGGCTTAGCGTCAAGTGTTGTATAGAACGGATCACCCTTGGCGTCAACCGATTCGTTGCTGAAGTCAAGGAATGCATTATTACCGGGATCAGCAGCTTTTATAGCACCAGCTGTCATCTGTCCGGTCGTGATTGTTCCGTTAGGAATCTGTTTCATGATAGCTTCGTTTGCGGTTACAAGCACGCTCTTTACGCCTGTTGAATTGGGGCGCACCTCATTACTCTCTGCTGTATGTATCGTTTGGTTTACGAAGCCTGCCAAGTTTCCTGTGGAAGACATGAAAGAGTGCCATGTGTCAGGCTCCTGGCTTGAAGTGCTGCCTACAGTTACGGTATGGAAGTTTTCGAATCCAGAGTTGGGAATCTGTCCGATTGTATACGTTCCGTCGCCAAGTGTAATTTTAAGGGTGCGCTTGATGGCAGGGTAAGTGTCGAGCAACAAGTTGCCATAAAGCTTGCCACCGCGTATTTCTGCGCTGAAATATGCCGGAACAGCTCCGCCGCAGAGTGCGCTATAGCCAGGGCCTTGCCAGCTGATGCTCTCATCGTCACCAGCCTGGATGTCTATTCCCGTTACAGAACCCAGAAGGTTGTATATGCCGGCCTGCTTGAAATCAACATCGTTTATAACGATTGTTCCAACGGGCATATCCTGAGTATAGTATTTGTATGATACGTTCTTTATCGTGACCTTGCACTTGCCGTTTCCCGTTTCGTCGATACTGACAACGGTATTGGGGTATTCTGATGTTCCAGCCCCAGCGTTAACGCTGAGTGCGGTGGTGTAGTCTGTGGCTGATGCCGCTACCGCTACAGCTGTGAGGAACATTGTTGAAAGAATCTTTTTCATTGTTTGAATGTATTTTTATTAGTATTTGTTCACGATTTTCATGGTCTTTCCGCTCTTCATCTTAATGATGTTCACGCCTCTGGCAGGGGTGTTTACGCGCTGTCCGCCAAGGGTGTATATTGCAGCCACCTTGTCGCCTTCTGTTGTCGTGTTCATGTTGATTCCAGAGGAATCGAAATTGTTGTCGCCGAATGTGGCGTTGATGTCTCCGAAGCCAGTAACGGTAAGGCTAATCAGCGCGTAGAACTTGTCGTCCCTGCAGCGTGTGCCTTCTTTTACGCTTACGTTCACTTTTCCGTCAAGCATCTCCATAATTTCAGCACCGTTTGTTATGGTTGCTTCCTGTGTTGTGCTGAAATTGGTGAAGCCCTCGGCGTCGGTTGTTCCCGTAACGTCTGTCATTGTCACGTCGCCCACGAGCATTCCCATGAAAGAGAATTGGTTAAGCTGAATGGTGTATTTGTCTGTTTCAGTCTGCTTCGTTATTGTGATAGAAGCCTGGCTGTCGTTTGTCATTCCCGACACTGTAACCGAGAGGTTGTCGGTGTATGTCTTAGAGTCTTGTGCCATTGCGCTTACGGCCATTACAGCCATAGCGATAAGAGTAAAAATTTTCTTCATTTGCTTTTTGTTTTTGTTGATTTTCTTTTTTTTATGTAGATTTTTTGCCGTTTTCATGTAGCGGCATTTCTAGTTACATGCTGTAAGAAAGTCCCACGGTACCGTAGATAGGATACATGGTCTGTTCTATAGTGTTGAAGTTTTTTTTGAAGATTCCTGTGAATCCCCACGACAATTCCACGAAAGCTCCCCATTGTTGGTGGAAGCGCCAGTCTATGCCAGCCATCATTCCCCATTGCAACTTACGCATATCGGATGAGAAATCGTATGTTCCGCGATCGCCATCTGCCGTTCCTAGTTCAACTTTCTCTCCCGTTGGATCACCCACACGCAGGTATCCGTCGTATGCAGACCCCTTAAATTGTCGGGTGTTCACGTAGGAGAAATATGGTCCTGCCTTTATTCTCCATTTCCCGCTGAACACGTATGTTGCCTGCAACGGCAGTGTTAGCATCCATTGTGCCGCCTCGGAATGGTTCTTTCCCGTGAACATACCTTCAAGTTCCTGTCCGCCGCGCACAATTTTCATGTGGTAGTTTTTTACCGTAGCATCGATATCCATGCCTTTGTTTTCGAATCTCAATCCAGTTGTCAGCCCCCAGTGTTCCGTTAGCGGCTTGTATACACCCAGTCCTATCATGATGCTTGGTGTGAGCCTGTAGGCATCGAGGGAACGTATAGAGGCGGGCATACCCATCGGGGCGGTGCCGCCGATGCTGTATCCTGCGCGCAAGTCGTAGTGCAGGCCGTCGAGTATGCCTGCCGCACTTGAGTTTATTGTTGCCATTGCGGCAATTGCAACGGCAATGTTCTTTATTTTAGTCATGCTTGCTTCTGATGTTTCGTTGTAAAATTATTCGTCTCCCTCGCAAACCAGCCGCAGTTCGTCCACGCAGAGCGTGCTTCCTATAGCTCCCTGGAAGCTTGCTCCTTCATTGCTGGATGTGCAGACTATGGTAATGCTGTATCCGTTGGAGTTTAATGTCTTGGAGTCTGGTTCTGTGGTGTATACGAATGGAATGTCAAATTCTTTCCATTCGCGTGTGCTTTCCACGTTTCCCAGTTCTGCCATGCCGATGATGTATTCGCTAGTCTTCACGTTGTTACCGTCAAGGACGAGGGCATTGCCTTCGTTGTCGTGGTTTCGGTAGAACACGGCATAGATATCTCCTTGGTCAACCTTTCCTTTTACGGCATTACCGTCTTTGTCTTGGAATGTTTCGCCCGGCGTATATTTGTAGAAACCCTTCAGGCGCAACGGTTTGCGGTCGAAGGGCAACCCGAAGCGTGTCGTTGCCAAGGTGTTTGTAAGAGCCGGCTTCACGTCGAAAACTCCCAGGAAGAGGTTTCCAGCCGCGATGCGTCTGTTTGCCATCACTCCGAACATTCCCGTTGAGCGCGTTATGAGCTTCACCCCGTAGCCGCTCTTTCCCTCAGGATCCGGCAAGGTAGGATATTCGTCGGGGCGGGCGTTAATCATAGAAAGCTTGAATCCAGCGTTGCCCGTAGCCCAACAACGGTATTGTTTCGTTTGGCTTCCGCGGCTATAGTCAATCCATTGGCAGTATCTCATGACGTTTTGCCCTTGAGCCTTGTCGTATTCGTAGAGAGTGTCAAACTGTTCGAAATGATATTCCGTGGGCAGAATTTTCGCTCCGAAGGCAACGTAATAGTTGCGGTGCCATGCTCCGTCTTCGCTTGTCACGGTATATAGACGGCGTGTGTTTCCAGAGAAGTCTTGCTCCGTGCCGCTTTCGGGCGAAATCGTTGCTCCGTCGGTCAGTTTGAAGCGCGGTGCCATTTTTGAGACGTCGGCTCCGTCTTTAACATCAAACGACACAATGCTGTCGCTTGACATGATATTCACTTTCATGTCGCTCTGATTGTTGAATATCTCTTCCCATCCTTCCATTTCCACAAAGGCTTGCTGGATGTCACATTCAGAGTTCGGAGCTTCGTCCTTGAAGCATGATGCAAGAAGTCCCGACGCAGCGGCTGCCACGAGCACAGGTGTAAAATAATTCATCAGTGTAATTATAATAATGTGGCTGCAAAGTTAAGACAAATGGCTTAAAGTTGCAAGAAACTCGTGGATAATAGACACTATTGCCGCAAAAAGGAAGTATTTTCCCAATGTCGGTATGTTTTTATTTCGTTAACATATAATCGCATCAGAGTGTTAAAAAGATTGCTTTTTTGAGGCGTAAAAATAGCATCTTTGAAAATTTCTTGTCACTTGGCCGAAAATTTTCCGTTTTTCGCCGTTCTTGTGTAAATGTTTGTACGCCAGGATGATAGAAGAGAAAAACAGTTTTAGATGTGCTTTTCCTTAGGAAAATATCCGCTATTTCTGCGGGCTTTATTGCCAAAACGCACGGGATTAGCGATAAAAACGTGCGGGGTTAGATATCTAAACGTGCGGCTTTAATGTTTATAGATGCGTGTCTGTTTGTATTTAGAGCAGTTATATGGAGCTTTTGGCAGTAGCTTTATTGTGTATTTGCAGGGATAAAGGTTGAAAAAGCCGTGGAAACGATGTTTTTTTATTGAAAAAAAACAATATTTGTGTGTTAAATTAAAGAGTACCAAGTGTTAACTAATGTGATATATTGGCGTGCTTTTCTATTGGTTATGCCGTGGGGTAACTGAGTGTTGCGAGGCGGAGTTCATGCCGTTTGACGAAGTTTTGAATATTGAGTTATACCTCTTTTTATATAAAATTATCATAGCTTAGGGGCGGGAAAAGGTCGAAAAGCAGTATATTTGCAAATTGATATGCGCTGTCGCGGCAACTTCATACGGGTGATATAGGCGCACAGACAAAGTAATTAAACATAAACAAAAATACGTATCTGTTATGAAAATAGCATTGATAGGCTACGGCAAGATGGGCAAGATGATAGAACAAATTGCGCTAGACCGCGGCCATGAAATCGTGAGTATCATAGACGTTGACAATCAGCAGGACTTCGACAGCGAGGCATTCCGCAGCGCTGATGTGGCTATAGAGTTCACTTCGCCAACGGCTGCCTATGGGAACTATCTGCGCGCCTTCAGCCATAACGTGAAGGTTGTGTCGGGTTCCACCGGTTGGATGAAAGACCACGGTGATGAAGTGCGCCGCATGTGTTCTCCCGAGGGCGGGCAAACGCTTTTCTGGGCTTCCAACTTCTCTATCGGTGTGGCAGTATTCTCGGCAGTAAACCGCTACCTGGCAAAGATAATGAACGCTTTCCCACAATATGACGTGCGCATGGAAGAGACACATCACGTGCACAAGCTCGATGCCCCGAGCGGTACGGCGATAACCCTGGCAGAGGATATAATCGGAGAACTGGGGCGCAAGACCTCATGGGTGAAGGGCGTTCAGCGTCTAGCCGACGGCACAGTGGAAGGCTCAAACGCTTGTGCTCCGAACGAAATAGCAATAGAAAGTGTGCGTCGCGACGAGGTGCCTGGCATACACACCGTGACTTACGACAGCGAGGCAGACAGCATAACAATTACCCACGACGCCCATTCGCGCCGAGGCTTCGCATTGGGAGCAGTGCTTGCGGCAGAGTTTACAAAGGAACACAGCGGACTGCTGACCATCAGCGACATGTTCAAGTTCTGAAAGAAACGCCGTCAGCAACACCCCGCTGCGGGAACCGTTGCTGGCGGAACAAAAATAGAAGGCTAAAAGAAAATGGCAACAAAGCAAAAAAACACATTAAACATGAAGAAGCAGTGGGCAAAGTTCATCATTGTGCTCGTTCTTTATCTGCTTTTCCTCGTATGGCTGAAAAGCTGGCTCGGGCTCGTGGTCGTGCCCTTCATCTACGACGTTTATATCTCAAAGAAAATAAAGTGGCAATGGTGGAAAGATGCCGAAGGGCCCACACGTTTCATAATGTCATGGGTTGATGCCTTGGTCTTTGCCCTCGTGGCCGTATATTTCATCAACCAGTTCTTCTTCCAGAACTATGTCATTCCATCGTCATCTCTCGAGAAGTCGCTCCTCACAGGCGACTACCTCTTCGTTTCGAAAGTGAGCTATGGACCACGCATTCCTGAAACACCGCTCACTATGCCTCTCACTCAGCACACGTTGCCCGTGATAGACGCTAACTCCTACATAGAGTGGCCACATTGGGACTACCGCCGCGTGAAAGGACTGGGCAAGGTTAAGCTCAACGACATCGTGGTGTTTAACTATCCTGCAGGCGACACTATAGTGAAAAACTACCAGAACGCCGACTTCTACCGCGACATTTGCTATGCCACGGGCTACCAGTTGCTGGCAAACGAGCCGGTGGACTTCACCACAATGACGCCGCAACAAAGGTATGACTACTTTGCCCGCGTATACAAAACAGGGCGGACATATGTTGAGCAGAACCCACAACAGTTCGGGAAAATAATGTCGCGTCCAACCGACCGCCGCGAGAATTATGTAAAGCGCTGCGTAGGTCTGCCAGGACAGACGCTTCAGATAAAGAACCGCATCGTTTATCTTGACGGCAAACCCAACAAGGAGCCGGACAACGTGCAGTACACATACCATGTGGAACTCAGCCAACCGCTGACAGACGACGTTACAAAGGAACTCGGAATAAGCATGGAAGACCTCACAAGTCTGAACCAAAACGGATATATGCCGCTTACACACCGCGCGGCAAAGGCGCTGGCGGCAAATCCTCAGCTGGCAAAGAAGGTTGAACTCGCCCCGGAGGTGAAGAACGACCTGCTTTATCCGCTGAACGCCATAACGGGCTGGACACGCGACAACTACGGCCCCGTATGGATACCGAAGAAGGGAGCAACAGTGAAACTTGACATGAATAACATTGCTCTCTATGAGCGTCCGATACGTTCCTACGAGCATAACACGCTTGAGGTGAAGGGCGGAAAGATTTACATTAACGGAAGGCAGACAGACCGCTACACTTTCAAGATGGATTACTACTGGATGATGGGAGACAACCGCCACAACTCGGCTGATTCCCGCTACTGGGGATTTGTTCCGGAAGACCATATCGTGGGCAAACCCATATTCATCTGGTGGTCAAGCGACCCAGATCGTCACGGCTTCTCAGGCATACGCTGGAGCAGACTGTTCAGAATAGTAGACAACATCAAGTAATTAACGAAACACATTCCCACAATCTGTATCACTCGGGATGCGCAGTCTCATAAAGTTCATAGTCGCCTTGGCAGCCTCCGTGCTGCTCATGCTGCTCTTCCGCAGCGTGGCGTTCACCATATACACCGTGCCGCAGTCAGGCATAAAGCCCTGGCTCGTGGGCGGTGACAGGGTGCTTGTGAATAGGTGGAACTACGGACTGCGCACGGGTGGCTACGGGCGTTTCGCCTATATCCGCTGGTTTGCAAAACCTGTGGGCAAGGGAGAGCTTGTGGCATTCAACTATCCGCTCGACACGCTCCACGCCATTGGCAGCCGACCCGTGTGCGCAGCCTTCTGTGCCGCCGGTCCGGGCGACACCGCTTTCGTGGGCAGGCAGCCCGTGATACCGCCACGAAAATGCCGAATGGTGGAGGTAAAGCCGTGGAACATCAAGCTCCTGTGCAATACTTACCGCATACACGAACATCGTCAAGCCGACATACGCAATGGAAAACTGTATGTTGACGGAAAGGAAACCCGCTACGCCTACTTCTCGCAGAACTACTATTGGATGACTGCCGCCAAGGGGGATACCGTGGCAGACTCGCATTTCTATGGCTTCGTGCCCGAGAGTCATATTATAGGTCGCGTCGTAATGGTAGTTTATTCAAAGGGGAACAGCACATCGTTTCTTGGCAGTTTCAGAAGCAAACGCTGGTTCATGCCACTATAAAAGCAGCAGAACAGGTAAGGAAAAGGCGAATGCAAATGGCTGAACCAAGCAGGTTTGGCATCAAGACACATAGCAAAATAATGACAGCATTACTGGCAACAACATACTTTGGCCCCGTGCAGTGGTATCAGAAGCTGAACCGCTACGGCACGGTATTTATAGAAAATCATGAGAATTTTCAGAAACAGACATACCGCAGCCGCTGCGTAATAGCAACAGCAAACGGGGCGCAGACACTGAGCGTGCCCGTAACACCAATAGAAATAGCGGATGGCAGAACGGAAGCTATAGTTAGCGACCACGGCAACTGGCGACATGTTCATTGGAACGCACTGAAGAGCGCATACGGAGAGTCGCCCTTCTTCGAATATTATGCCGATGATATTTATCCTTTCTTCCACGACAAATGGGAAAAGCTCTTTGATTTCAATTTGGCAATATGTCGTAAGATGTGCGAACTGCTGGACATTGAGCCGGATATAAGGTTGACCGACAAATTTCTTACGCAGGAAGAGGCACGCCAAACCGGGATTGATGACTTCCGACAGGCTATAAATCCCAAAAATCCAGCCCCGGACACAGACTTCACCCCACGACAATATTATCAGGTGTATGCTGGGAGAAACGGATTTCTGCCAAATATGAGTGTGCTGGATCTGCTCTTCAATATGGGAAAC
Organism: Barnesiella intestinihominis; assembly: GCA_963586715.1. Lineage (GTDB taxonomy): Bacteria > Bacteroidota > Bacteroidia > Bacteroidales > Bacteroidaceae > Prevotella. Next base: position 147,726 of record CAVAAS010000002.1, on the reverse strand, counting down.
GAAAGTGTTTTGTGGTTATAACAAACAACGACGATGAATTATATTTTTGAAACAAGAATGACAGTGCGCGACTATGAGTGCGACATTGAAGGGATAGTAAACAACGCCAACTACCTGCACTACGCAGAGCACACGCGGCATCTCTTTCTCAAAGAATGCGGACTTAGCTTCGCTGAAATGCACCGTCGGGGAGTGGACGCCGTGGTTGCAAGGATGAATCTGCAATACAAGACACCCTTGCGCTGCGATGATGAATTCCTTTCAAAGCTAAATCTCAGTAAGGAAGGGCTGAAATACGTGTTCCGTCAGGATATTTATCGTGCATCAGACAACAAGATCTGTTTCCGGGGCGTGATAGATTTGGTGTGCATAGTTGACGGAAAGCTTGCCAATAGCCCTGAATACGATGAAGCATTCAGTAAGTATATCAACTAAACAGAGCGGAAACAATACAATACGTCAGCAAATGGCAACCCAATCAAAGGAAATCCTCAACGCACTCGTGCTCTCGCGAATCAGCTACTACTCGCTGCCGGCCATGCGTCGGCTCGTGAGAGAAGCCGGATCCTTCACGGCTGTAATGGAAAACCGCAGCAACATACGTGATATAGTGCCCGACTGCTCGTTGAAACTCGCCAGCATGCTGAACAATACCGCCGCTGTGGAGGAAAGGGCATGCCGTGAAATGGAATACGCAAGGATGCACGGCATACAAATCATAGCCATGGGTGACTCACGCTATCCGGCAAGGCTTGCGGAATGTGACGACGCACCGTTAGTTCTCTTTTTTAAGGGAACGGCAGATCTGAATGCACATCGTGTGATAAACATCGTGGGAACACGCCATGCAACAATATATGCCGACGACTGCATACGCCGCTTCGTTGAAGACATAAAGACTATGTGTCCGCACCTGCTTATAGTAAGTGGACTGGCGTATGGCGTGGACATAATGGCTCATCGCCGCTCATTGGAGAATGGGATACCCACGGTTGGCGTACTGGCTCACGGGCTTGACACGCTATATCCGCCCCGGCATCGTGAAACGGCAGAGAGAATGACGGAAAACGGCGGACTGCTCACTGAGCATTTCACGCAGACAAATGCCGACAAGGTGAACTTCGTGAGGAGAAACCGCATAGTCGCAGGAATGTCCGATGCTACTATAATCGTGGAGAGCGCGGAACATGGTGGCGGACTCATTACTTGTCGTATGGCACAGGGCTACAATCGTGACGTATTTGCCTTCCCTGGAAGAATAAACGACAAGTATTCGCAAGGATGTAACAACCTTATACGCGATAAAAAGGCAGATCTCATTACTTGTGCAGAGGATTTCATGGCGGCAATGATGTGGCAGACGGACGAAAAACTGGCCATGGCACACAGACAGGGCATAGAACGCAGCTTGTTCCCGCAGTTTGACGGGGATGCCCAAACGGTGGCAGAATGTCTCTCAAAGGCGAATGACCAGCAATTGAACAGTATCGCCGCAAGACTGGGCTTGCCTGTGAATAAAGTGTCGGCGGCTCTGTTTGAACTGGAAATGAAAGGAGTTGTAAAGGCTCTGCCTGGCGGAGTCTTTCACTTGATAAAATAAGGCACAATCCGCAGGGTTTATTATAAGAAAGTCTGCAAGCGGACAAGACAAAAAGAAGTTTACATGAAGATAGGAAACATACAGTTCGGTGAACATCCGCTCTTCCTCGCACCGATGGAAGACGTTACCGACATCGGCTTCCGCATGCTCTGCAAACGATACGGGGCATCAATGGTTTATACCGAATTCGTAAGCGCTGAAGCTCTCGTGAGAGCGGTGAAGAGTACCGTCAGCAAACTTACCATAAGCGCCGAGGAACGTCCCGTAGGTATACAGATTTACGGACGTGACGTGGAGTCAATGGTTGAAGCAGCCAAGATAGTCGAAGACCAAGCCCACCCCGATGTTATAGACATCAACTTCGGATGCCCGGTGAAAAAAGTGGCGGGAAAAGGTGCCGGAGCGGGAATGTTGCAGAATATCCCACTGTTGCTGGACATAACACGCAACGTCGTGAAAGCCGTTGATACTCCTGTGACCGTAAAGACGCGGTTGGGCTGGAACAGCGAAAGCCTTGTTATAACAGACCTTGCGGAGCAACTGCAAGATTGCGGCATACAAGCACTCACAATCCACGGCAGAACGCGCGCACAGATGTACACAGGCTCTGCAGACTGGACACTAATAGGGGAGGTGAAGCGCAATCCGAGGATAAAGATACCTATAATTGGCAACGGAGACATAACGTCGCCCGAGGAAACGCGCCGTGCTTTCAACGAATATGGCGTGGATGCAGTTATGATAGGGCGGGCAACGTTTGGAAGACCTTGGATATTCAAGGAAATACGCGACTACCTGGAGGGGCGTACTCCCGATCCTGCAATGGATTTTAACTGGAAACTGGATGTTCTTGAGGAGCAACTGCGAATAAACGTGGAGCGCATTGATGAATATCGCGGAATACTGCACACGAGAAGGCACCTGGCTGCAAGTTCAATCTTTAAGGGTGTGCCCAATTTCCGCCAGACACGTATCGCCATGCTAAGGGCTGATACTATGGAAGAGCTTATGCGCATACTCGAAGAACAACGCAAATAAGCTGCTAGCCACGGCTGGCAAGGTTACACATGGCGGCTTCTCACGTCTGTATCTTGGAAGACTATTCCACCTATATATTTAATACACGACGAGAAAAACCGCAATATTATGAAAACATCCATGAAAGAATGGATAGCAAACGTTATCCGTGACAACAAGATTGTTGCAGTGCCAGTAATGACCCACCCTGGGATTGAACTTATAGGCCACAGCGTAAAAGAAGCATGCTGCGACGGGCAGATACACTATGAAGCGATAAAAGCCTTGGCTGGGAAATACCCAACCGCTGCTGCAACAGTGATTATGGATCTTACCGTTGAGGCCGAAGCCTTCGGAGCAGAGATACATTTCACAGAAGAGGCGGTGCCTGCCGTAGTGGGACACCTGCTGAACAATGCCGATGACATAAGGGCTCTCGAAGTGCCGTCGTTGAGAAAAGGGCGTGTGCCCGCTTATCTCAAGGCAAATCTCCTCTCCGCTAGAAATATTACCGACCGCCCTGTCCTAGGCGGATGCATAGGGCCGTTCTCGCTTGCCGGAAGACTTTACGACATGTCGGAAATTATGGTGCTTATATATTCCGACCCGGAAGCGGCACATTGCCTGTTGAGCAAGTGTACAAAGTTTATACTTAAATATTGCCAAGCCCTGAAGATGACGGGCGTACAGGGCGTGGTCATGGCAGAACCCGCAGCGGGACTAATGTCTGATGACGACTGCAAGCGCTTCTCTTCTGACTATGTGAAGTATATCGTTGATATGGTTCAGGATGACAATTTCTGCGTCGTACTTCACAACTGCGGCAACACTGGCCATTGCACCAAGGCGATGGTGGCAACAGGTTCTGCGGCATACCACTTCGGAAACAAGTGCGACATGCGCGAAATTATAAAGGATGTACCGCCAACAGCGCTTGCCATGGGAAACGTTGACCCAGTATCTATGTTCAAGGAGGGCACACCGGAGAAGATGTACGAATATACAAGCCGCCTGATTGCCGACATGAAGCAGTATCCAAACTTCGTACTTTCAAGTGGATGCGACACGCCTCCACACACGCCAATGGCTAACATTGATGCTTTCTTCAAGGCTCTTGACGACAGCAATAGGGAGAGTTGAAATGTTAAAAAGCTGGTGAGGTTTGGAAAGACGTGCGGATAGCCTTAATTTTGTCGTTTGAATATAATTATTAGAAAGGACAAAAAAGCTACAATAGACTATATGACAGAATTCAAAGACATAAAGATAGCTGTGGCAGGAACAGGCTATGTAGGACTAAGTATTGCTACTTTGCTTGCTCAACACCATCATGTTGCTGCCGTTGATGTAGTGCCAGAGAAGGTTGAAAAGCTGAACAAACGCGAATCGCCGATACAAGATGAATACATCGAGAAGTATCTTGCAGAGAAAGAACTTGACTTAACTGCCACACTCAACGGGCGAGAGGCTTATGCTGACGCAGATTTCGTGGTTATCGCAGCCCCGACCAACTACGACCCCGTAAAGAACTATTTTGACACGTCGCACGTAGAGGAGGTGATAGACCTCGTTCTTGAGGTAAACCCTAAGGCTGTGATGGTAATAAAAAGCACTATCCCAGTGGGATACACGCGGAGTTTGTATCTTAAGTATGCGCGTAAGGGAGTAAAAGAGCTGAATTTGCTCTTCTCTCCTGAATTCTTGCGCGAGAGCAAGGCTCTGTATGATAACCTTTACCCCAGCCGCATTATCGTAGGCTACCCGAAAATAATAGAAAATCCTGAGTTTTCCGAAGAAAACGACGCTATAAAAAGCGTTACAGACGTGGGTCGTATGAAAGAGGCTGCTGTCACTTTTGCACAACTGCTTCAAGAAGGTGCGTTGAAGGAGAATATTGACATCCTTTTCATGGGGATGAAGGAAGCGGAGGCCGTTAAACTCTTTGCAAATACATATCTTGCGCTGCGCGTGAGCTACTTCAACGAACTTGATACCTATGCGGAAGTGAAGGGGCTAGACACGCGTGCCATAATCGAGGGCGTAGGGCTAGACCCACGTATAGGAACGCATTACAACAATCCTTCGTTCGGCTATGGTGGCTATTGTCTGCCAAAAGACACCAAGCAGCTTTTGGCTAACTACAAAGACGTGCCGGAGAATCTTATAGAAGCAATCGTGGAGAGTAACCGCACGCGTAAGGATTATATCGCAGACGCTGTGTTGCGCAAGGCTGGTTATTATAGCTATGCCGAGTCAAACAGCTTTTCATCGGCAAAAGAACACCGCTGCATTATAGGCGTGTACCGCCTTACTATGAAATCTAACTCTGACAATTTCCGGCAATCAGCCATTCAGGGAATAATGAAACGCATAAAGGCAAAGGGAGCAGAGGTAGTGATATATGAACCAACTCTTGCCGACGGAACGACTTTCTTCGGCTCGCTTGTGGTCAACGATCTTGCCAAATTCAAGGAACAAAGCCACGCCATTATAGCAAACCGTTATGATGCATGCCTTGAGGACGTGCAGGAGAAAGTTTATACTAGAGATATTTTCAGAAGAGACTAGGCGGAATCGTTTTGCTATGCCCTTTGGCATGGCAGAACATGCAAGCTTTGCCAATAATATACTTGCGTCTTTGCGGAGATAAAACAGTGCAGTGATGCTGTTTTATGCCCGCAGAGACGCATTCTTTTTCATGCGGGGACGTATTCTTATGCCCGCACGCTATTGAAATCAATGTGGCTGGATTGTTTTTCTTATTCTATAAAACAAAAAAGTTCTAAGCCGAAACTTAGAACTTTATGCGCTTCAAGATGGGCTTGAACCAACGACCCCCTGATTAACAGTCAGGTGCTCTAACCAACTGAGCTATTGAAGCATTGCAGAAGCTTTATTGCTTAATTGCGGTTGCAAAGGTAGGATGTTTCTGCTAAACCTCCAAACTTTTTTGAAACTTTTTTCGTTTTTGTGTGCATTTTCCTTTTCTATAGGATGTAACACTGCCATTTTGAAGTATATCCCACCTATTTTATTATTATAGCGCGAAGGATAACAACATCTTCTAGTGGGCGATCGTTATCATCCTTGTTCGTTGGCACGTTTTGTATTGCATCTACCACATCCATCCCCTCGGTCACTTCACCAAAAACTGTATATCCGTTGTCAAGATGCGGCACGCCTCCGTATTTTATGTACCCCTGATAAACTTCTCCCTCGGGGATTGCGTATGCGGTGCCGCGGTGCCGCAGTTTTTCCGTGTAGTATTCCATCTGGTTTTCGGTAAAGTTGCGTCCCCATGTTATGTAGAAATCAGTAGACCCGGAAGCCTTTTTCGGATTAACGTCATCGCCCATGCGTGCGGCGCAAAGCTGCCCACGTTTATGGTAGTGGGCGGGATAGCGTATTTCGGCAGGTATTGTGTAGTTTAATTCAAAGTGTTCTTCTTTTCCGTTGGCGGGCTTTCGGTAATGCTCATCGCCGGCTTGGATCATGAAATTCTTTATTACTCGTTGGAATATGCAGCCGTTATAGTAGCCGTTGCTTACGAGTTTTAGGAAATTGTCGCGGTGGAGCGGTGTGTCATTGTATAGAGCCACCCGTATGTTGCCCTTGCTTGTTTCAATAAGCACCTCGCGTAGAGAGTCTTGCGCATGGGCAATAGCGCAAATTGAAAGTGCGCCTAGAGCGATTAGTATATTTCTTATGGACATAATTCTTGTAGGTTTTCGTTAAAACATGTATTGACGGGAATTTGCACCAAGCGGTATCCCTTTGGCAAAGGTACGTAAAAAAATAGAGGCGGCTTTGCATTTATGCATTCAAAAGTCGGTAAAATCGAAACTTTTATGTAAGTTTGCAGATTAGAAAATGTTTGCAGACGCTTTGTCTGCGGGTAAAGAACAGACAAAAAGAATAGTTAAATGAAAAGAATATTGCTGGCGGCTGTTGCCGTAATGGTTATAATGGCGGCAACAGTAAGCGCTCAAGATGACAAAGACCATAACTTTAAGGTATCAAAGAACATAGAAGTGTTCAACGATATATACCGCTATCTTGACATGATCTATGTTGATACGCTGGATGCAGACGAGGTTATTGGGAATGGAATCAAGGGAATGTTGAGATCTCTCGACCCGTATACGGAATATTACCCAGAGACTGAGGTCAATAGGCTTAAGAAAATGCTCACGGGAAAATATGTTGGCATAGGCGCAATGATACGTTATAATATGCAACTAAAGCGCGTTGTCATAGACGAGCCGTATGAAGGCAGTCCTGCGGCTGAGGCGGGACTTCAGAAAGGCGACATAATACTGAGCATTGACGACAGTGTAATGACAGACAAGAATACGGCTTATGTTAGTTCACACTTGCGTGGCGACCCAGGAACGACGTTCGTTCTGAAAATAAAGCGCCCGTCAACGGGGAAAAAGATGCAGATGCGCATAACGCGACGTGCAATAACACTGCCGTATTTGCCTTACTATGGGATGTTGACAGACAGCATAGGCATAATCTATCTCAATAGTTTTACTGACGGATGTGCAAAGGATGTGCGTCGGGCGTTTATTGATCTTAAGCATAAGGGCATGAAATCTCTTGTGTTTGACCTTAGGGGTAACGGCGGAGGCTCGGTGAAAGAGGCGGTGGATATTGTGAATATGTTCGTGCCGAAGGATATAACATTGGTGAGAACGCGCGGAAAGATGGAGCGTATGAACCACGACTACAAGACAACCGTTGAGCCAATAGACACAGTGATGCCGATTGTTGTGATGGTTAACGGTGAAACAGCTTCTGCAAGCGAGATAACTTCAGGTGGTTTGCAAGACCTTGATAGGGCTGTGGTACTGGGCACGCGAACGTATGGAAAGGGGCTTGTGCAGGCTCCTGTGGATCTTCCGTATAACAGTCAGCTGAAACTTACTACAGGGAAATATTATATTCCAAGCGATCGTTGCATCCAAGCAATAAATTACAAACATGCTCACGGTGGATATACCGAGCATGTGCCGGATAGCCTCACAAAGATTTTCTACACCCGCAACGGGCGTGAAGTACGCGACGGAGGAGGTATTAAGCCTGATGTAGAGGTTGTGCCAGATTCAATGCCAAACATAGCCTATTATCTTAGTGTATCTGGTATGGATTCCACAGAGGTAATGCTTAATTATGAGCTTGACTACATTGCTAACCACCCGTCAATAGCACCAGCAGGAAATTTCGAAATAACGGACGAAGACTTTGCTGACTTCAAGAAGCGTGTTGTGGAGAGCGGTTTCAAATACGATGCAGAGAGCGGTAAGGTGCTTGACCAACTTAAGAAAACGGCACAATTTGAAGGCTATTACGAAGAAGCCAAACCGGAATTTGAGGCTCTTGAGAAAAAACTGAAGCATAATCTTGCCACGGACCTTGAACGCAACAAAGTCCTTATCAAGCAGTTGCTTGCTGCCGACATCGTGGCTCATTACTATTATCAGGCGGGAGCGATAGAGAACAATATGAAATATGATAAACAAGTGAAAGAGGCTTGCCGCTTGCTTGGTTCGCGCGAAGAATACCAGTCGCTGTTGGCTCCGAACACTAAGGCCGAACGTGACGGGAAGAAAAAGTAAATGATTTTCCGATTTACGGAAAACTTTATTAACTTTGCAGCATAGGCGAACGAGGTGCTTGACGCAAGAACGTAGTTCAAAAACTCGCCTTAAACATGAAATAAACACGGAGATACCATTTCTGTCTCCGCGCCAAAACATACTATTATGCAGACAAACAGCCATTTGTCAGTCTTGGTTCACGACCAGGCAAAGAAGTATGCCGACCGAGAAGCCTTGATATACAAGGATTTCGGCGGCGAAACATGGAAAACATACTCTTGGAACGAATTCTCGTACAAGGTGAAGCAGGTGTCGAACGCACTGCTTAATTTCGGTGTAAAGCCACAGGAAAATCTTGGAATCTTCTCGCAAAATTGCGTTCAGTATCTGTTTAGCGACTTCGGAGCCTGGGGTATAAGAGCAGTAACCATACCTTTTTATGCCACAAGCAGCGAGCAGCAAATCCAGTTCATGATAAACGACGCCAAAGTCCGCTACCTTTTTGTTGGAGAACAAGAGCAGTATGACAAGGCTCACCGCGTATTGTCGCTATGCCCCACACTTGAACGTATCATAATCTTTGACAAAAATGTTAAGATGGACGGGCAAGACCACAGCGCATTGTATTTCGATGATTTTCTAAAGCTTGGTGAAAATCTGCCGCGCCAGACGGAAGTGGAACAGCTATATAAGGAAGCGAACATGGACGATTTGGCCAACATCCTTTATACCAGCGGAACAACAGGCGATAGTAAGGGCGTTATGTTGAGTCACCTGCAGTATACGTCGGCTCTTGAAGCCAATGACCGTGCTGTCCGTGTGACGGAAAACGACCGAATAATGAACTTTCTTCCCTATGCCCATATCTTTGAGAAAGGTTGGACACTGCTTTGTCTCTCAGAAGGTGCCACTCTTATCGTAAACACCGACCCGCGCGAAGTGCAGAAATCCATGCGCGAAACGCATCCCACGAGCATGTGCTCCGTTCCCCGCTTTTGGGAAAAAGTTTATACTGGCGTCCAAGAGAAAATAGACAATGCCGGACCTTTGCAACGCAAGATGTTCATGTATGCCCTTGCGGTGGGACGTAAGCATAACATAGAATATCTGAGCCGCGGCAAGCGCCCACCTTTGTCTTTGCACTTGGAATACAAGATGTTCAACAAGACACTTTTTAGTCTTGTGCGCAGCCAAATAGGTCTTGAGAACCCCAATATCTTTCCCACGGCAGGGGCAACCGTGTCGGCTCATGTGGAAGAATTCGTGCATTCTATAGGAATAGATATGGTTGTTGGCTATGGTTTGACAGAGAGCCTTGCCACCGTGAGTTGCGACCGTGTGGGAGTGCAGCCTTATAGCATAGGCTCTGTAGGACGTCCCATCCATAACATAGATATAAAGATAAGTGATGATGGTGAAATCCGGCTCAAAGGCCCGACCATAACAAAGGGTTACTATAATCGTCCCGACATTACGGCGCAGTCATTTGACGAAGAAGGATATTTTAAGACAGGAGATTCCGGTTATCTGAAAGGGGGAGAACTTTATCTGAAAGACAGAATAAAGGATCTTTTCAAGACTTCTAACGGCAAATACATAGCGCCGCAGATGATAGAAGCCAAACTTCTTGTAGATAAGTATATTGATCAGATAGCAATTATCGCGGACAGACGGAAATTTGTTTCGGCCCTAATTATTCCGTCCTACGGCCTCCTCGAAGAATATGCTAAGATTCATGCTATAAGCTATGCAAATCGTGCCGAGCTCTGCCGCAATTCAGAGATAAACGCGATGATAAAGGAACGCATAGATACAATACAGCAACAGCTTGCACACTATGAACAGATAAAACGCTTCACCCTCTTGCCAGAAACGTTCAGCATGGAGAAGGGAGAACTAACCAATACCCTCAAGATGAAGCGGCGGGTTATAAATGAAAACTACAGGAAGGAAATAGAGAAGATGTATGCTGAGTAACAGCAAAAAACATCTTGTGTAAGAAGATTGTGAGGCGTCTGTATTTATTGCACAGTATTTACCTACAAAGAAATAACAGGTGTGGGGCATAATCCCCGCGCATTGTAGAAAGAAAAACGATGATAACTCAGGAACAACTAAAGGATGTGGTAGAGCGTGTTGCCGCCCTTCACCGCTATTTGGATATAGATAAGAAGAAAGTGGAGTTTGAGGAAGAACAGCTCCGCACGCAGGCTCCCGACTTTTGGGACGACCCCAAACGGGCGCAGGAGCAGATGAAAAAAGTGAAAGGCATAGAAAAATGGATTGTTGGCTATAAGGGAGTCAGTGTCTTGGCGGAAGAATTGCAGCTTGCCTTTGACTTTTATCATGACGAAATGGTAACAGAAGAAGAGGTTGACGAAGACTACGCAAAAGCAATAAAGGCCATAGAGGATCTAGAACTAAAGAATATGTTGCGTCAGAAAGAGGATCCTATGGACTGTGTCTTGAAGATAAACAGCGGTGCTGGCGGCACAGAGAGTCAAGATTGGGCTCAGATGCTTATGCGAATGTATATGCGATGGGCTGAGGCCCACGGCCATAAGGTTACTGTTAGTGACCTTCAGGAAGGCGATGAGGCAGGAATAAAGAGCGTTACGATGGAGATTGAAGGCGGAGAGTACGCCTATGGATACCTAAAGAGCGAGAACGGAGTACATCGTCTTGTACGTGTTTCACCATTCAATGCGCAGGGGAAACGCATGACAAGTTTCGCGAGCGTATTCGTTTCGCCGCTCGTAGATGATACTATCGAAGTGTTTGTTGACCCATCGAAGGTGAGCTGGGATCTTTTCCGCAGCGGTGGCGCAGGAGGACAGAATGTCAACAAGGTTGAAACGGGAGTTCGTTTGCGTTATCAGTATGTAGATCCTGATACAGGTGAGGAAGAGGAAATCCTCATTGAGAACACGGAAAGCCGTAAGCAGCTGGAGAACCGCAACAATGCCATGCGCCTGCTCAAGTCGCAACTCTATGATAGGGCAATGAAGAAGCGCCTTGAGGCACAAGCCAAGATAGAGGCTGGGAAGAAAAAGATAGAGTGGGGCAGTCAGATACGCAGTTATGTATTTGACGATCGCCGTGTGAAAGACCACCGTACCAACTACCAGACCACAGACGTGGATGCCGTTATGGACGGAAAGATAGACGGGTTCATAAAGGCCTACTTGATGGAATTCCCTGTAAACGACGAGGAATAGTAAGAAAAAAAGCCTATGATATAACTTTAAAAACATAATACTATGAGTCAAAAAGGAAAAATACGCCGCGAACGTTACCAGGAACGTCAGGCACAAAAGGGAACAAAAATATTCAATTGGCTATTGGTTGTCCTTGGCTTGGGAGCCGTAGCCCTTCTCATATTCTATGCTTTTTTGGTGTCGTGATGCATGAATACAAAATGCGTCTTGTGTAATCCAATATTAAAGAAACGGAAATGAGCGGATTAGAGATAGAAAGGAAATTTCTTGTTCACAAGCGTGACGGTGAATACCGGAAGCTCGCTTTTTCATCATCGCGGATAATGCAGGGGTATATCTGTAGTGCGCATGGACGGACAGTGCGTGTGCGCATCCGCGACGGTAAAGGTTATCTCACGATAAAGGGGCCTTCTGACGAAGGCGGCATGACGCGTTATGAGTTTGAAAAGGAGATAACGCTTGATGAGGCCGAGCATCTGTTTAAGCTCTGCGAACCAGGCGTTATTGACAAAACGCGTTATTTGGTGAAAAGCGGCAAGCACATTTTTGAGGTTGATGAGTTTTATGGCTATAACGAAGGACTTGTCATGGCAGAGGTTGAGCTTGCCAGTGAAGACGAGCCTTATGAAAAGCCCGAATTTATTGCGGATGAAGTGACAGGCGACCGCCGTTTTTATAACTCTTACCTGCGTCAGAAACCCTTCGTCACATGGAAACATCAGTTACCTGAAGAGTTTCAGTAGTTAAAAAGCTGCTTTACGATGAATTGGGGCGATTTCTTCTATTTCCACAAGAGCGACCGTATTGCGATGATTGCAATAGGTATTGTGATATTGGTGCTCGTTGTCGTCTTCTTTTCTCCTGATAATGGCGGAAACTCCGCTTTCTTTACATTGCCCGTTACTGATTCTCTTTCACACTCAGCTGGTGGAGCAGAAAAGAGCCCCTCGGAATATTATTATGTGGAAGGGGAAAAGGTTATTTTGTCACCGTTTGACCCCAATACAGCCGACAGCACCCAACTGCTCAGCCTTGGGCTTCAGCCGTGGATGGTAAGGAATATCTACCGATACCGGGCGGCAGGAGGGGTATATCGGCGTGCAGAGGATTTCTCCCGCCTTTACGGATTGACAAAGAAACAGTATGAAATGCTGCGACCATACATCCGTATAAGCGATGATTACCGTGCTGCTTCTGATTTTTATGGCGATGTTTCCGTATCGCAAGGGCACGCATCATCGTATAATGAAGAGGCTAAGCCACTGCGCGACACAGTGAAATATCCGCGAAAGCTCCTTCCTGGCGAAAAAATCTCTCTCAATTCTTCAGATACTTCCGAGCTAAAGAAGGTGCCAGGCATAGGCAGTGCCTATGCTTTGGCAATAGTTAGACGCAGAGACAGGCTCGGCGGCTTTTATTCCGAGCGGCAATTACTTGAGATAGACGGCCTTCCAGAACAGGCTTTGTCATATTTCTTAGTTGATGGCCATGTGAAAAGATTGAACATAAACAGACTTACCTATTCGCAACTGCGCCAACATCCTTATTTCAATTATTATCAAGCTCGCGACATCGTAGACTTCCGCCGTCTGCACGGACCATTAAAATCCTTATCGCAGCTTAAACTCCTGAAATCGTTCACGGCAGAAGATTTGGAACGCCTGCAACATTACGTAGAGTTCTAAAGGGGGCATTTTTGCCGTTTATGGTTGACGGGTTCAAGAATAAGCGTTACCTTTGCAACTTTGTAAGGGATTTATAATATAAGGTAAAGTAATAAGATATGGTATTGAACTATATATGGGTGGCTTTCTTTTTAGTCGCTTTTGTCATGGCATTGGGAAAACTTGTATTTACAGGTGATTTTGATGTCTTCCCCGCGATGATGAATTCAACATTCGCTTCGTCAAAGACCGCTTTCGAGATATCCCTTGGTTTGACCGGCGTGCTGTCGTTGTGGCTCGGCATAATGAAAATAGGCGAAAAGGGCGGGATGGTAAATGCTTTGGCTCGTCTTCTCTCCCCCGTATTCTGCAAGCTCTTTCCTGATATCCCGAAAGGTCATCCCGTAACAGGCTCTATTTTCATGAATATTGCCGCAAATATGCTTGGTCTGGACAATGCGGCAACCCCACTTGGCCTAAAGGCTATGGAACAGTTGCAACAGCTTAACCCGAAGAAGGGCACGGCAACCAATCCAATGATAATGTTTCTCGTTCTCAACACCAGTGGGCTCACTCTCATTCCTGTAAGCATCATGGTGTATAGGGCGCAGCTTGGCGCAGCGCAGCCAACAGATATTTTTATCCCCATACTTCTAGCCACTTTCTTTTCCACTTTAGCAGGAATTGTAGTAACCAGTCTTTATCAGCGAATAAACCTTGTAAACAAAGTTATGCTGTGCACTCTTGGCGGCGTAAGCCTAGTTGTTGCAGCAATAATCTGGGGATTTGGCCAGTTGGACAAAGACCAAATGAACATAGTGAGCACAACTGTGGCAAACATCCTGCTCATGTCAATCATCGTGGGCTTTATTCTTGCCGGCATAAGGAAGAAAGTTAATGTCTATGACGCATTCATCGAGGGTGCGAAAGAAGGCTTTCACACTGCCGTAAGGATAATTCCTTATTTGGTGGCCATACTCGTAGGCATAGGAGTGTTCCGCGCTTCAGGGGCGATGGACATGCTTATCGGTGCGGTGAAATGGCTTGTTGAGGCTCTTGGCGGCAATACCGATTTCGTCGGAGCCTTGCCCACAGCGCTGATGAAGCCGCTTTCAGGAAGCGGGGCGCGCGGAATGATGGTGGATGCCATGACTACATACGGAGCAGACTCCTTCGTAGGACGTCTTAGCTGTATCTTTCAAGGGTCTACCGACACCACTTTCTATATTCTCGCCGTATATTTCGGCAGCGTAGGCGTGCGCTATACCCGCCATGCCGTGGCATGTGGGCTACTTGCCGACTTGGCAGGCGTGTTGGCAGCCATAGCGATATGCTACATGTTCTTCTGAAAATCGAATAAAAAACAATAGATATGGCATCACTGAAAAGTTTGGCAAAGGACACTGCTATCTATGGAATGAGCAGTATCGTTGGCCGCTTCCTCAATTATCTCCTTGTGCCGCTCTATACGGCAAAGCTCTCTGCCGCAAGCGGAGGCTACGGCGTTATAACCAACGTCTATGCCTATACGGCATTGCTTATGGTGATTTTGACCTATGGAATGGAAACAACCTTTTTCCGTTTCGCCAACAAAGAGGGCGAAAACCCACAGACGGTATATACAACGACGCTTGCCAGCGTTGGTTTTACGTCGTTGCTGTTCATAGTATTCGTTCTGCTCTTCATATCTCCCATAGCTTCCTTTATGGGTTATGCCGACCATCCGTCGTATATCTGGGTGATGGCGGTAACGGTAGCCATCGACGCTTTCCAGTGTATCCCTTTCGCTTATCTGCGTTACAAGAAGCGTCCGATAAAATTTGCCGCACTCAAATTGTTGAATATCTTCATGGCAATAGCGCTGAACGTGATATTCTTTGCTATACTTCCAGCCATTTACGACAGCACAGGCGGCACGGGGCTCATAGCCTCCGTTTACGACCCAACGGTTGGCGCGGGCTATGCCTTTTATCTCAATCTTTTCTGTTCAGCATTCCTTACACTCTTCTTTTGGAAGGAGCTGGTTTGCCAGAAATACTCTTTCGATGGCAAGCTTTTGCGCCGCATGTTCCATTACAGCTGGCCTATTCTTGTGCTCGGCATAGCGGGAATACTCAACCAGACTGCAGACAAGATCCTTTTTCCCTATGTCTACAAAGGGACAGATGCCCATTCCCAACTGGGAATCTACGGGGCTGCCAGTAAGATAGCCATGATAATGGCAATGATAACCCAAGCCTTTCGTTATGCCTACGAGCCATTTGTCTTCGGAAAGTCCAAAGACAAGGACAATCGCGAGACGTATGCAAAGGCAATGAAGTATTTCATCATCTTCACTCTTCTTGCTTTTCTTGTAGTCGTCGGCTATATGGACGTGCTTAGGCACATCATCGGGCGCGACTATTGGGATGGTTTGCGTGTTGTGCCCATAGTTATGGCGGCAGAGATAATGATGGGAGTTTATTTCAACTTGTCTTTTTGGTATAAACTCATAGACAAAACGATATGGGGCGCATATTTCTCAGGTATAGGATGTGTGGTTCTTATTGCCGTTAACGTGGTGTTCGTTCCAAAATATGGCTATATCGCCTGTGCTTGGGCCGGGTTTGCCGGTTACGCCACCGCAATGACGCTTTCTTATATAGTGGGGCAGAAAAAATATCCCATAGACTATCCCGTCAAAGACATTGCCGTTTACGTTATTATTACGGCAGCGCTCTATTTCTGTATGTCGGCAGCCAACAACAATTTGCCCGTGGTTGTGGCAGTAGCAGTCAACACGCTGCTTGGTTTGCTTTTTGTCGGTTACATCGTTAAAAAGGATTTCCCTTTGGCTGGTTTACCGGTGATAGGCAAGTATTTCAGAAGAACAAACCAAAGACAATGATATGAGAATAAAAAAGAAAACTTCAGTTCTCTTGGCAGGCATGATGGCGCTTTGCGGCCAGCAAGCCTCTGCCGACGAGGGAATGTGGACCCTCTACAACCTGCCTCAGGCTGTGTTTGAGCAGATGCAGAGCTATGGCTTTAGCCTGCCTTATGACGGACTTTACAGTGGCGACAATGCCATAATGAAGTCGGTAGTGAACTTTTCCGGCTATTGTTCCGGCGTAGTCGTTTCGCCCGATGGCCTAGTTTTTACCAACCATCACTGCGGATTCGAAGCCATACGCAGCCATTCCTCCGTTGAACACGACTATATGCTGAACGGTTTCTATGCAAAGAGCTATGATGAAGAGTTGCCTAACGAGGATATGTTCGTCAGTTTCATGGTAGAGCAGAAGGATATCACCGACGAACTCACCGCTAAAGGCCTCTATAAGCTGCCAATCAACCAGCAGTCGGCTTTCATAGATTCGCTAGAGAACGCCATGTCCAAGGATGTCAAGGCAAAAGATTCAACGCTACGCCTTGAAATAAAACCCTATTACGAAGGAAACAAGTTCTATGCCACCACTTACCGCGACTTTACCGACCTCCGCTTAGTCTTTACCGTGCCAAAGTCAATGGGAAAGTTTGGTGGAGAGACCGACAACTGGATGTGGCCACGCCAGACATGCGACTATTCCGTGTTCAGAATCTACGCCGATCCAAAGACAAATGGGCCGGCAGCTTACTCGAAAAACAATGTTCCTTATCATCCGGAGCATTGGACCCAAGTGTCGCTCGACGGGTATAAGGAAGGCGACTTTGCCATGACGGTGGGATATCCCGGTTCAACAAGCCGTTATCTCTCTTCTTACGGTATAAAGGAACGCCACGATGCACAAAATGCGCCGCGGGCACAGGTGCGCGGCGTAAAGCAAGAGATAATGCTCCGCCACATGCGTGCCGATGAAGCCGTGCGCATCAAATACGACTCCAAGTATGCAACAAGCTCAAACTATTGGAAAAATTCCATTGGAATGAACAAATGTATTGATTCCATCGGGCTTATCAGACAGAAACAAGAGTTTGAATACCGTATCAAGGCATATCAAGACAGCACAGGCTACCTTAAAGGAAAGCTAGACTTCGACAAGTTGGAAAAACTTTATGCGCAACGCCTTGAACTCTCTTACGTTCTCACAAACTGGACCGAAGCATTCCGCCGTACAAGTGAGTTCAACACCCGTGCATTGAAGGTCCTCAACGGTATGGAAGTGAAAGGTCCGAAGAACTCCCCCGCAAAGCAATATGTTGAATTTGCCGATAACAGTAAAGATTGGGACGAGGCTCTCGACAAGGATGTCATGGCAGCTTTGCTGAAAAACTACCGCGCGCATGTCGATGCCAAATACTTGCCGTCCTTCTATGCCGAGATAGACAAACGCTTCTCAGGCGATTATGCGGCATATGTAGACTGGCTCTATTCAAAATCGCTGCTGATGAAGAGCGGAAAGAAGATATTCTTCAACAAGAAGGCATATAAAAACGACCCGGGAGTATGCTATGGAATGGATCTTAAAGACGTCTACGACCAGCTTCGCGAGCAGTATGACAGTCTGTCGCCGCAAATAGCCCAGCAGGAACGTTACCTTTGCGATGCCAAACTGCGCATGGAATGCGACTTGCCTCACTACAGTGACGCAAACTTCACTATGAGATTGAGCTACGGACAGGTAAAGAACGTGAACGTTGGCGGCCAGCCAGCCGGATATTATACAACGGCAGAAAGTATCGTGAAGAAGATGAATGTTGGAGACAAGGTTGTTGATTATTATGCCGAGCCAGTAATGAAAGACCTTATGAACGTGTCTGATTTTGGGCGTTATGCCGACAAGACATCCGGTAAGATGCAGCTTTGTTTCATAACAAACAATGACATTACAGGCGGTAACTCAGGTTCACCGATGTTCGATGGCAAGGGACGCCTCATAGGATTGGCTTTCGACGGCAACTGGGACTCGCTTGCAAGCGACATCAATTTCGACCGTGTGCTTGCCCGTTGCATTGGCGTTGATATACGTTATGTCATATATCTTATGGATAAATGGGGTCATGCTGATAGACTTCTTAAGGAATTAGGATTATAAAAAAGAGCGGTTTCACCGCAATAAAAGCAGTTGTGGCGGCAACTCCTCGCGCTTGAGGGGTTGCCGCCATGTATATAGTGTTTTGTATGTTGGCAAAAACGTTGTTATTCTTTCATTGCTCTTCTGCAGCGTAGGGCTGCCGAAGCAAACCATCCAAGCAGCAACACACGCACCGTAATGCTCATGTCGACAGGGATAATTGCCATTATGAATGCAGCCTGTGCCTCAAGCAGCCTCCATGTCTGCTTTATAGTGATATTTTCTTCCAAACACTCAGCGTAGAAGTCCCGCAGTATGGCGATTGGCTCCTTTGCCCATTTGCCCAAACGCTTGAACAACTCTGCCATTTCCAAAGCATTTTCTTCTTTAGCCTCCGTTCCGTATGCAATGTTCTTTTCCATATCATTGATAATTTGTCGGTTCAACTTCTTTCTTGATGTTCTCAGTTTAGAAAGGGATTCCGTTTCCTTTCTGATGCAAAGATACTGGCTGTTTTTGCACAATAAGTTCAAATATACAACTATTTCTGTTAAATAATATGAATACTCTGCGGGCTTGTATGTATAATCCCACGGGCTTTTATGTATAATCCCGCGGGGCCGTATTCATAATTGTGCGGGCTTTTATTTAAGTCCAAGTGGGCTTCGAACGTAAATAACGCAAAATGTCAAAATAAAATCAGTACATTTGCATTTTATGGGCGTCTTTTATACAACCAAAACTAAAGATTATGAAAAAGACAAGAAGAGGAATAATCTTTTTCCTTTCCGCTTTGCCTTTGTTGGGCAATGCTCAAAAGATTGATTTCAACATGACAGGACGTCAGGAAGCAGAAGTTACCGAGACAGGCTGGACGCCTTGGGCAGTGAATATGTCTCAGTCGGAAACCCTTACTTTGGACGATTTGTCAGTAACCGTTGCCGCAACGGGCAATTCCACGCGCCTTCGCGCACAATGGAGCAAGGGAGAGCTCAAGTCAGGCAAGCCCAACATGCAGTTGCTTGGCGATGCTGTTGTTGCTTTTATTGCTGATGAAGACAACAATACGCCCAATCAGACAACGGTGCCCATGTCCGTGTCATTGACATTGTCAGGACTTTCGGCAGGAACACACTCTCTACAGGCTTATCACAATGGCGTAAACGGCTTTAAGAACATTGCTCCTATTGATGTCTACGTTGACGGCACTCTTGTTTCAGACGACATAATCCAGTCGGAAAACGCCCTTTCCATCGACAAAGCAGGGGTTTCATACACGCAGTTCAGCGTAGAACAGGGGAAGGACGTTACAATTACATTCGTTTCTGACCCGAAGGCAGACAAAGAATACGGCTCTACTCTTGTATACCTCAACGGAATAATCATTGACGAGACGAGCACAATGCTCCGGGCAAGCAATCCTTATCCGGAAACGGGCGACTTCCATGCAGCAGCAGACCGAGGAGAGGTAACTTTGCAGTGGCTTGCAGCTCAGAACGCCACTACGCATGACCTTTATTTCGGTACTTCTCCCGACAAACTTGACAAATTAGCTTCTCTAAACGATACATGCTACACCGTTTCCGGCCTTAGCAATCTGCAGACATACTACTGGCGCGTTGACGAATGTACTGCCGATGGCACTGTTTCTCAGGGCGAGGTATGGAACTTCCGCCCGCGTCATCTTGCTTTCCCCGGAGCTGAAGGATACGGAAAATACGCAATTGGAGGACGCGGGGGAACGGTATACCACGTAACGACTCTGGAGGATAACGGCGATGATGCCAACCCTGTAGAGGGTTCTTTACGCTACGGAATAAAGAAAGTAAGTGGTCCACGAACCATTGTCTTTGACGTTTCGGGCATTATCCATCTGAAAAGTCGTCTGACCTGTTCCGACAAATACGTAACCATTGCCGGTCAGACAGCTCCAGGCAACGGCATAATGCTGCGAACCAGCCCGTTCGGAATGGCAACCGACGGTATAACGCGTTTCATGCGCATGGGGTTGGGTCACAAGAAACTTATAAACGGCGTTATACCCAACAAGGATAAAAACGGATACAGCTACGGTGACGAGGCAGGTACTACAGACGAGACAATACTTTCAGGCAACGACGGAATGGGAATGGCAGGCAATACCAATGCCATCATGGACCATTGCTCTATTTCCTGGACTATTGACGAGGCTTTCTCCAGCCGCAATGCGCAGAGTGTAACGCTGCAACGCACGCTCATCTCGGAAACTCTCAATCAGGCAGGCCACCCGAACTACAGTGCCGGCAAGCGTCACGGATTTGCTGCAACCATTGGTGGCGGTGAAATGTCGGCGAAACTTACCTGCGGTTCCTATCATCATAATTTGCTGGCCCACAATGAAGGGCGCAACTGGAGCATCTCCGGCGGTCTTGACGGCAGCGGAGCGTATGACGGACACCATTATGTTTCAAACAATGTCGTGTATAATTGGGGTGGACGCGCCACCGATGGCGGAACGCATGAAATGAACTTCGTGGGCAATTTCTACAAGATGGGTGCATCAACAACGCAGACTATGCCTTTTATCCTTCAGCTAGAGGGAACAGGTACGGGAACTCAGAGCGCGTATGTCAGCGGCAATGTGCGCCAAGCCAAGAACAATGGTGCGTTGACAGAGGATGAATACAAGACAACCTATTCATATACTACATCAAATGGGCAGGTTGTTGACTGGGAACCATTCGTTTCAGAGCAATTCTTCGAACCTCTTGCAACAGTTGAAACGGCAAGAGCGGCATACAAGAACGTGCTTAGCGATGTGGGAGCGAACCAACCGTTCTTTAATGCCCATGACAAAAGAATGGTGAGCGAAACTCTCTCTGGCACAACTTCAACAAAAGGCAGCCGAAGTGGTAAGGCTGGGCTTATAGACTCTGAGGAAGACGAAGGATGTGAAGGCTTCGACGGGTTGGGGCTCGTTGAAGAACATCGCCCCGCCAACTGGGATACAGATGGCGACGGCATGCCAGACTGGTGGGAAGAAGCAGCCGGAGTGGATAATTCCAATGCAGACTGGAACAACGATGGCTATACCAATCTTGAAGATTACCTCAACTGGCTGGCATACCCGCACTACACGATAGAAAAAGGCGAGGTCTCAATAGACTTAACCCAGCTCTTTGCCGGTTACAACAACAAGCCTACGTTCTCCATTGTTGAGAATAGCGGGAATATGGCTGCATCGATAAACGGAACAACACTTATTGTTGGTGCAGGACAAAGTGCCAGTCCATTAGCTTCCTTGCTCATCAAGGCAACAGATGCCGACAATTGGGGTGAGTTGACAAGGCAACTAAACTTCTATATAGCAGGAACAACGGGAATAAAGGACCTTAAAAATACCAAGCAGGCAGTAACTCGCTACGAAATATACACTGTTGACGGAAAGAAAGTGCGGTCGGCAAAGAATACTTCAGCCCTTTTGCCTGGTGTTTATGTGGTAAAGGCATTAGCAGGAGGCAGGGTTGTTGAAACAACCAAGAGGATTGTTGACTAATGCTTTCCTGAATCCGAAAAAAAGCGTATCTTTGCCCTTGTCGGGGAAAACAGCATTTAAAGAGTCTGCCCCGTAGTTTTATAGGGTAAAGATATGCTTTTGTCACATTATTATAATGATATCGTTGAGGCGGGCTGCGACGAAGCAGGGCGAGGGTGCCTTGCAGGCAGTGTGTTTGCCGCTGCTGTTATATTGCCACCAAACTATGAAAACGGAGAACTCAACGACTCAAAGAAACTTACCGACCGTCGGCGAAAGATGTTGCGCCAGACTATTGAGCGTGATGCCGTGGCGTGGGCTGTGGGCATAGTTACTCCAGAAGAGATAGACCGCATCAATATCCTCAATGCGAGCATACTTGCCATGCACCGCGCCCTGGACAAGCTTGAAGTTCGCCCGGAGGCTGTCATCGTTGATGGCAACCGCTTCAAGCCATACCGCGACCTTCCATACCAAACAATAGTAAAGGGAGACGGTAAATACCTGTCTATTGCTGCCGCCAGCATACTGGCAAAGACATATCGCGACGACTATATGGACAAGCTAGCAGAAGAGTATCCCGCCTATGACTGGCTGAGTAATAAAGGATACCCCACAAAGAAGCACCGCGATGCCATACGGCGTGAAGGGATAACCCCCTATCATAGGCGCACGTTCAATCTGCTTGGTGGGGGTGAGGGATGGCTTGACTTCAAGGACTAACTATCTTTGAGACAAAATCCTTATACTATAGGCAAGCTAATGCCGTTAATTTTCTGGTAAACATCCAAGGCATAAACATCAGTCATGCCGCTGATATAATCTATGACCGCCATGATGCGCGTCTCAAGGTCAGGACTGGCAATGTCGTATTGGCTAGATACGCGGCTCATCAGCTGGCGCGAGTAGAAACGGTCGGGGTGAACGGCAGCTTCGGTCATTATTTCCATCAGCGTTTCCATAATCTTAAAACCGCTCAGCTCCACGTCAAGAACAGGTTTGCTCTTATATATCTTTTCGAAAGAAACCTTTGTGCAACGCTTGTATGCCGAGTATTGCGGCTCGGGGATATGGTCTATAAGACAACCGCCAAATGTTCCTGAAAGTATCTCCTCCTCGTTGTCAATAAATGCTTGTGCACATACATTCTCAAGCTTGCCGATAACGCAGGCTCTCATGTAGATAACTTTCTCGTTGTCGTCGGTTATTCCCTCGTCAACAATGCGCTTCTCAATGTTTTTTTTCGCGGTTTCATCGAAAAATCCTAATAATAAGTTCTTCGTTTCAGCAAACGAGAGTATCTTCAGCTTATGGGCATCTTCTATATCCATAATCTCGTAGCAGATGTCGTCGGCGGCTTCAACTAGATAAACCAGTGGGTGACGGGCATATTTAAGTGGCTCGCCTGGTTTTGACTTTAGGGTAATGCCTAAATCCTCAGCAATCTTGCAGTAAATGTCTTTTTCTGTGTTGAAAAAGCCGAACTTTCCGTGCCCTCCTGCCAATGAAGACTCAAACGGATATTTCACAATGCTAGCCAAGGTGGTGTAGGTCATGACAAAGCCACCGTCGCGACGTCCTTTGAAACGGTGGGCAAGTAAACGGAAAGCGTTGGCGTTTCCTTCAAAGTGCGTTATGTCGTTCCACAATGCTTTGCTTACAATACCTTTTAGAAATGCACCTTTTCCCTCAGAAAAGAAAGTCTGTATTGCTTTCTCTCCGGAATGGCCAAAAGGAGGGTTGCCCATGTCGTGTGCCAGGCAGGCAGTGCTTACTATAGTTCCTATTTGTGTAAATAGAGTTCTTGCCAGTTCCGGACGCTTTTCCATTATTGCCGTGGCAACATCGTTGCCGAGCGACATGCCCACGCTCGCAACCTCAAGGCTGTGGGTAAGTCTGTTATGCACGAATATGCTTCCTGGAAGCGGAAACACCTGGGTTTTGTTCTGCATGCGGCGGAAGGGGGCTGAAAAGATGAGGCGGTCGTAGTCGCGCTTGAATTCGCTGCGATCGTCATGCCGCTCCGTGTGCCGCTCTTCTTGTCCTAAACGTTTGTTTGAGATAAGGGTGTTCCAGTTCATCATAACAGTTTGGTTTTATTCGCGTTTTTATCTTCGTGTCATTTGTTTTGCCGCTGCAAATTTACGAAAACTCGCCTAAAAGTCTTACCTTTACATGCAGAATTGATAAAAGTAGAAAATTATGAAGATAGCAGTGTTCTGTTCGGCTAACAGCAATATAGAGCCGATATACTTCGAAAAGACCCGGGAACTTGGTGAATGGATAGCAAAAAACGGCTATTCCATCGTGTTTGGAGGATGTGACATGGGGCTTATGGAATGTGTTGCCAAAGCCGTTTTTGATGCGGGAGGCATGACGATTGGCGTCGTTCCATCAAAGATAGAAGAAAACGGCCACGTCAGTCCGCATCTTAGTGTGGAGATACCATGCGACAATCTTAGTGACCGCAAGGACCTGATGTTGCTAAAGAGTGATATTGTGGTGGCTTTGCCTGGCGGAATAGGGACTCTTGACGAGATATTCACCATGGCAGCAGCTGCAACCATCGGCTACCACCGCAAGCGTGTGGTGCTTTACAACATCAACGGCTTTTGGAATACGCTCGTTGCCCTGCTCGATGATTTGCAGCAGAGGGGGATGGTGCGTGGTGACTACCGCAAACACATAGTTGTAGCAAACAACTTTGAAGAACTAGTCGGCGCATTGCAAGAGCAATAGACGCAAGGCTCGTTGTTGCTAAAGCGCAAATTGGAACGCTTTCTTAGAAGCTTCTGAGCCATGCCTTTAGCATAAGCTCCATCTCATTGTGGTACTTGAATGATTCTTTCATGCCGAAACCGTGGCCGCCTGAGGGGAAGACGTGGAGCGTGGCAGGGACATCGTGACGGTAAAGCTCTGTGTAGTAGTTGACACCGTTGACTGGCAGAACCGCATGGTCGTCGTCGCACAATGCGATAAATGCACGTGGAGTGGTGCGTGACACCTGGGTATCGTTGCTATAGTATCTCTCGTCTTTCTTCTTTGCGTCCTTTCCAAGCAGACTGTCGTGCGATCCTTTGTGAGTAATGTCGGGCATCATTGTTATTACCGGATAGAAAAGAATCTGGAAGTCCGGTCTGCTCTCCCCCTTTGAGTGTGTGGCAACAGTAGAGGCAAGGTGCCCGCCTGCGGAAAAGCCCATTATGCCGACTTGGTCAGTCTTTATTTTCCATGCGGAGGCGTTGCGGCGCACAAGCTTCAATGCTTCCTCGGCATCGGAAGCCGGCACTTCGCAGTTTCCGTTAGGCATGCGGTATTTAAGGACCACCGCAGTAATTCCCATATTGTTAAAGAAGGGAGCCCATTGGTAACCTTCGTTTTGCATAGACAAGTGGGAGTATCCTCCACCAGGACAAATAACCACACAACGTCTTGTGTTCTCGTTTTCTTTCGGAAGGAATACTCTCACGCGCGCGGTATCCTTAGGGTTGCCGTTGTCGTTGGGCGCACTGTTTTGCCATAAATCGATGTCAAATGTTTTCTGCGCCGTGGCGGTAGCGGCTGAAAGGGAAAGAATTACGGTTGTCAGGATTGCGGTTAACTTGTTCATTTCTAATATGTCTTTTCTTTAGTTAGAATGGCCGTGCGCATGCTCTTCTTCAGATAGAAAAGGCGCATTTCGGCTTTTTTGTTTATGCAATATTCGCAAAAAAAAACGAGATAGGCAAGAAACACTGTCGGAGAGTTCTTTTTTTGGCCAAAAAATCGTAATATTGCAAGTTATTACACGTCCGTTTTGTATGAAGTGGTAATAACTGCCATGCGGAAAGGACGGAACATGAAATTTAAATACCGATGTTATGCATATATTAGACAAATTCGCTTATTGTCCTAAATGCGGCAGTCATCATTTTGCCGTAAGAACGGAAAAAAGCAAGACCTGTGAGAATTGTGGCTTTGAGTTCTTTCTTAACCCGGCAGCAGCCGTAGCCGCTTTCATCGTGAACGGCAAGGGGGAACTTCTTGTTGAACGGAGAAAAAAAGAGCCGGCTAAGGGAACACTTGATTTGCCTGGGGGATTTTCTGATATAAATGAAACAGCGGAGGAGAGTATCTGCCGGGAGGTGACCGAAGAAACATCGCTAAAAGTTACTAAGGCAGAATATCTGTTCAGTATGCCCAATATTTACCATTATTCAGACTTCGATGTTCACACTCTAGATATGTTTTTCAGATGTGAAATTGATGACGAAACAAAACTTGAAGCCGCTGACGACGCTGCTGAATGTTTTTGGCTTCCATTGAAAGAGCTTCACATAGAACAGTTTGGACTGCGCTCCGTTCGTCATGCTTTGCATAAATTTGTCGATAAAAACGGGGATATTTAATTTTTTTTGTTCCCCACTTTATTTCGCTATAAAAGCTACTCTACATGGCTATGGCGGCGACTTATTACCATGAAAACTACAAATCTGCTAAACCAACATTATATATGCGAATAAAAAATGATGCCGTAAAGTCAGTGGTGCAACGAATAGTTCCGGTAGCTTTCACCATTATATTCCTCTTCTCCTGCGGTGATGGAAGGAATGTTTCCACGTCGAGGGTTAAGGAAAACGCCTCGTTCAATAGGTTGTATGAGAAACTTTGTACTTCGCCGACACTTGCAAATGCCGACCGCGATATTTCCCTTGCTTTGGATTCTGGCAAGATAGGGCATGGACAAAGTAAATTCCTTCATGCAATGGTGGTTTATCGTCAGTTGGCAAACTTTGATTCTGTGTTGTTTGTCTGTGAAAAGGCACTTGAAGAGCCCGATGCCAGGGATGACGACATGCTTCAATACTGTGTATACTCCTTGATGACAAATTCAGCTATGGCAGCCGGCAGTAATGCAGATATGCTGCAATATGCTTGCAAGACAGAGGATTTGGCAAAAAGACTTGGGGAGAAGGAAAAAGAGCAAGAGATGAAAGCAACCGTGGGCTATGGAATGGTTCTTATGGGGCACGGGAAAGAAGGCTTTAAAATGCTGGAAGAGGCATTGGCACAGCTTCGCCGAAACTATACATGGGACGGTAGGAATGGTTATCTTATAGCATCAAAACTGAAAATAGCTGCACTAGATCGTGATGGCCGTTATGCTGATATAGTAAATGTATGCAAAGGGGTGGTGGAGATGCTTGACCAGATGGAGGCAAATCCAGAAACGGTAAAGGAAAAGCCCGAGTCTTGGGAAAAGGACGATGAGTCATTCATCCTTGCCGTGCGGCTCTACCGAACACAGATGTTGTCATATATGGCATACGCCAGTGCAAAGATTGGCGATATTGCGGAAGCGAAAAAATATCTTGCTGAGTTTGACAAATCAGAACTTTCCGGCATGATTGACTGCCAGCGTATGATTGTTTCGGCTCTTGGCGAGATGAAACATTACAAGCGGATGCGCAAAATCTTTCAAACACTGGACACGGATATGGCGGGCGACACCTTGAATGAGAGCTATGGGGAGGAACTGGATTTCTTGGCACGTGAGGCAGCAAGCCGTGGAGACACCAAGACCTCGTGTGACTACTTAAACCGGGCGTTGGCTCTGAAAGACACATTGAACAAAAGGCAGAACATGAGTCAAATGGCGCGAACAATAAGTCTTTATAGGGTGCATGATGAGCAGATGAAAACGCAAAAAGCCCAATTCACCGCAAAATTCATGTTCCTTATAGCAGTCGGACTGGCTTTGGTTATGGTCTTTGGCATTGTCTATATCGTGCATTTGATAACTCAACGCAGGCGAATAACGCAAAAGAACAAGGCTCTTGTGAACTCCATTGAGCGCAGTATGGAATACAAGGAAAAATACGAAAGACTGCTTCTTGGCTCGAAAGCGACCAACATGCCATTAGATGAAAAAGGAGATATGCCCTCCATAGGAGGACAGAAATCCGACAATAGCAGTGAACAGCAGTGTGCAAGTGCAGCTGAAGCAGATGATCCGAATTGTGAATACAGGCAGCTCTTCGAATTAATAGACCGCACTATTCTTGATGGAAAGCTATATCTAGACCCTGATTTTCAGAGGCAGACGCTTGTAGACACTCTTCATATTGACCGTAACCGTATAGGGCGAGCCATCCGTGACTATAGCGGCTTCTCAAATCTGTCAGCGTATACAAACAGTTATAGGCTTGATTATGCTTATCGCCTTCTGCGCGAAAAGAACAGTTGGCATACCATTGATTATATATCAAAAGTTTCCGGATTCACAACAGTCCGCACGTTTCAACGTCTGTTTAAAGAGCGTTATGGTATGACACCTGCTGAGTTTCGTGAGAGCTTTTCAAATATGTAGCTCCGTTTCCTGCAATTTCTGAGCTTGAAAAAATGCTGCAAAAATTGTATAGGCACAGCGATTAAATCGGGATTATTTGCGATAAATTGTCAAACATGGCGTCAATTGGTCATTTCATTTCCCGCTTTTAATAGTTATGTTTAAATTTGCATCAATGAAAGGATGCCTTTCTTGGCGAAAGCTATAAGGTATGTAAGTCAATTGCTAAAACTTAATAGAATCAACATTAAAAACTGGGTAATATAGTAGACAATTATATATTCTCTTTTTCAAGGGAATAGTATATTATTGTCACGAAAAAATGCAGTCTTTCTATCTTAATTGGATAGATGTGACTGCATTTTTTTCGAATTTCTTTTTGTTTTAGCGAAGGTTTCGCGAATTTTGCCCTCAGATAGCCGCGGGCATAAAATGCTTGAGGCGGTGGAAATTTTTATGCAAGAAGTTTTTTCACGATGTCGGAAATCATCTTTCCGTCAGCTTTGCCTGCCATTTGTTTGCTGGCAACACCCATAACCTTGCCCATTTCCTTTATGCTTTGTGCACCAGTCTGTTCTATTATGGCTTTTACGGCTGCTTCGATCTCTTCTGCCGTTAGTGGCTTGGGAAGATATTCTTCGATGACTTTCACCTGTGCCAGTTCGCCATCAGCCAAATCCTGACGGTTCTGCTGGATAAATGTTTCAGCAGATTCCTTGCCTTGCTTGGCAAGCTTTGCCAATATTTTCAGTGCGGCGGCATCTTCAAGTGTATCGTTTGCACCAGGTGCTGTCTTGGCTTCAATAAACACTTTCTTTATGTTTCTGAGTGTTTCAAGCCTCACCTTGTCGCGGGCTTTCATTGCCTCTTTGATGTCATTGCTTACTTGATCGTATAACATATCTGTTTTATTTTATTGTTAGTTGATTTATTGCTTCTCTGTATGCCATTTTTTCTTGTCTTTAGCCAAGCTTCTATGTTTTAATGGGTACATTGTTTGGCACGTTCTGAATAATCCTTCAGAGCGCATCAAAACGGCTCTGGAGTTATTTTCTTTCTGTTTGGCTATTGTTTAGCAGAACTTTATTGTTCCAGAAACGTTAGCTTGTGGCTTGCTGGCAGTGTCTTTTGCAGCATTGTCCTTCGACGTATTTTTGATATCGTTAACCTGCTGGGTTGTTCGCTTATAGGTAGGCATTGATTCAACCGTGGAGATAAGGTTGTCGTTGTCAAGGTCACTGTCGCTGAATAGGTAAATGTGCGGATTGAAGTGCTTTTTGCTGCCGTTAGTTCCCCCGTAGTAGCCTTCTATCCTACCGTCATCATCTTGATCAAGCCCGTTTCCTGTTTGTTCTGGAGCTTTAGCAATCGGAGTTCTGTCTGTAACGCTTTTCATGCCGAAGCCTGTGGCGAGAATGGTGACTTTTATCTTTTCTCCTAGCTCAGGGTCTTTGCTCAATCCCCATTTTGTCTCAATGTCATCACTGAACCCTTCCATGAATTTATTGATGGCATACATCTCGTCCATCATCAACTCGCTACTTCCGCCTTTTGCTTCGCCGAACCATACGCTGAGCAGGAGCTTCTTTGAATGGTAAACGTCGTTGTCGTTGAGCAAAGGAGAGTTTAGCGCATCTTCTATCGCCTTCTTTACACGGCCTTCCCCTTCGCCGTAGCCAGTACTCATAAGGGCAACGCCTCCGTCTTTGAGCACTGTCTTCACGTCATTGAAGTCAAGGTTTATTATTCCGTGCATTGTTATGATTTCCGCAATGCTTTTTGCTGCAATACTCAGAGTGTCGTCGGCTTTTGCAAATGCGTTTACAACAGACAGGCCGCTATAGATATCAAAGAGGCGCTCGTTGTTGATTACAAGCATCGCGTCGACGTTCTCTGCCATCTTTTCAACTCCGTTGATAGCCTGTATGATTTTCTTTTTTCCTTCCCACTTGAATGGTATTGTTACGATGCCTACAGTCAATATGCCCATGTCTTTGGCAATGTGAGCCACTACGGGAGCGGCTCCTGTGCCAGTGCCACCGCCCATTCCTGCCGTAATAAATACCATTTTTGTGCCGTCGTCAAGCATATTGCGTATGGACTCTTCGCTTTCTTTCGCTGCCTGTTCTGCCTTTTGTGGTTTGTTGCCTGCTCCAAGTCCTTCTTTTCCAAGTTGCAGGTGTACAGGGACGGGTGAGTCTTCAAGGGCTTTGCTGTCGGTATTGCAGAGAACGAAGTTCACATCGTGTATGCCTTCTTTATACATGTGGTTGACTGCGTTGCCTCCTCCGCCTCCCACACCAATAACTTTGATGATGCTTTTAGGCTTGTCGGGTTCACCGAAAATGTCTATCAAGCTGCCTATTCTCTTGTCGTCTGCCATATTCTTATCTTTCTTTTTTAGTCTGAATTTGTTTGAAGCCTTTTTAAAAGTATGTTGCCTTGCCTTTGTAGTTTTATGTCTACAATTATTCTTCCGGCTCGGTCAAGATATTCTTTCCTATATCGCGCAGTTTTGCCCACCAACCTCCTTTTTTAGGTGCAGCTTGTGCGCTCAGTTCAGTGATTCTCTCATTTGCTTCGTTTCTGTATACTCCACTTGGATAATTGTCAAGGTAGCTTTTGTAGGCTTCTACCGTGTCGTCACTTTTTGCCTTCTCCCATTCATCTTTGTCGCGTTTGCGCTCTTGTTCGGCAGTAGCTGCTATTTCTTCGGGTGTTTTGATGCCTGTGTTTGTTCCAGCTCCATAGGTGTTTGTCCCTGTTTGTCCCTGCGTCTCGCCTGAGGCCCCTGTGTTTGCAGGTTCGTTTTCTTTGTCTTTTTCTTTGAATAGTCCGTTGTCCAGTTCACCGCCGTTGCAGTTTAGTTCGCCTTTCTTCAGAAGTCCAAGCAACGTGTTCATTGTTCCGTCGTGCGGAATGTTTGCACTTTTGCTCTGGAAGTCAACTTTTTCTGGTACAAATTGCACAATGGAAATGTTTTCCGTCTCGTTTTTTCTTTGGAAAGCCTTTGCCAAACCTTTTAGGTTGGAGCCTCCTCCTGTGAGGATTATGCCGCCGTTGAGTTTGCCTCTGTAGTCCAGCGGAACCTGCTGCCACACGTTTTCAACGATTTCCTTTGTGCGTGCAGCCACAACTTGCTGGAATGTTTTGCTGGAAATGCTGTTTTGCGAGTCTACAGGGTATTCTTGTGTTTCGTCAGCCTGTTCGTAAAATGCATTTCCGTATTCCTTTTTCATCCTTTCCGCTACTGAAAATTCGTCCATTTCTTTCAGTGTCGTGAGGTCATTCGTTATGTTGTTGCTGCCAAGAGGTATTACTGCGATGTGTCGAAGTATATTCTTGTGGTAAACGAGCATAGTAGTTGTATCAGCCCCGAGGTCAACCAGCATGCAGCCAGCACGCTTGCTCTTTTCGTCAAGCAGAATGTCTGCTAAGGCCAGCGGTGCTATTCCCATTTCT
Organism: Barnesiella intestinihominis; assembly: GCA_963586715.1. GTDB lineage: Bacteria > Bacteroidota > Bacteroidia > Bacteroidales > Bacteroidaceae > Prevotella. The sequence goes on along the minus strand of CAVAAS010000002.1, from coordinate 116,326 downwards.
GCTATCTTTATGCCTGCCCTATTGAAGCAGTCTGTAAGCTTGTTGTAGAAGGTCTTTCTCCATAAAATGTTTAGGAAGTTGCCCGTAAACTGGTCAGTTTGTATTCCTGCGGGGTCGTTTTGTAAGTCGTTTCCCACTTTATATTCTTGTATCGCAACGTCAAGAATTTCTTTGTCGGTATATTTCTTGTTGCGGTTGTTGTCCATCATTTCGTTGACCATGTGCTGCGTTATGATGGTATCCTTTGGCAAGTTACATGTAATCTCGTTCTTTACGCTGAGTATAGACTGGCCGCCAACCCCAACGTAAACTTGTGAAATTTCCTTGTTTAGCGTTCCTTTCAGTTTGTTTATTACATTTGTGATACCTTGCACCGTTTTCTCGATATTATAAGCGATGCCTTTCTTTATATAAGACGAAGAGTCTTCGCTGGCGGTTGCATACACAGAAATGCTGCCGTCGTTGTTCTTCCTTCCTGCTATTCCTCTCAGTTTGGATGAACCCAGCTCTATTGCTACAATGAAATCCTTTGCTGGCATATTTGTTGTCTCTATTTTTATGTTTCTTTTCTTGTTGTTTCCTAATTCTTTGTTTTGGTTTTTGAGGCATTGCCTGTATTCTTGTCAGCCGTTGTCTTTTTGTTCTTGGAGCTTGTTGCAGTACTCTTTGGTGAGTTTTTGCCCCCATCGGCTTTCTTCTTATCTGTTTGGGACTCTGCCTTTACCTTTTTTTCTTTATTTTTCTCCTTTTCTTTTGCTGCATCCGTCTTTTGGGGTTGAGCATTCTCTGCTTTTGCACCGTGGTTTTCTTTTTGTTCTGTAGTAGAACTTTGATTTTCTTTTTGTATCGGTGCAGGTGCAGCCTGCGTTTCTACAGGTTTTTCTTTATCCTTGTTGGCACGTTTGCAGATTATCTGGTTGTCAAACTCAAGATTTATATATGGATATTTGTTCCATCCCACTTGGCTTAGTCCGTATTTGTAGAACTTTACTAGTCTTGTAAGCTTGCGAGAGACGAAATCCTCTATCAGAGATTGTCTTTTTCGCATGTTCTTTGTCATTGGCAGGCTGCCGATATAAACGATATGGTTGCCTACACGTGGAACAATTTCTATGCCAAGGTCTGGCAAAACATTGATTTGTTCTATCAGATTCTTCCACAAGTCGTTTGCCATTATTACATTTGCAACAGGGACGATGTAGTTTTTGGCATACGACCTGCTGATATTGCCTGTCGCAATTATAAGATCTGACGTATATTTTGAGTTCGGCATGATGCCACCTTTGTCGTCAATGTAGTAGTCGTCGCCCTTTTCGCTTTTTATCCTTATAATAGGCAGCCGTTGAGTAATGCTTATATAAACATGGTTGTTCTGGGTCTTGTAGCATTCGGCAGTATTTACGAATGGACTTTGGCAGAGTAAGTCTTCTATCTGCCTTGGCTTTATATCGGTCATTTTATCCTTTAGCGGATACATGCGGTTGTCTGTCAGAATTTTCTTTACTTCTGCAGCCGTAAGGAAGCCGTTAGCGTTTTGGTCGGCAATCTCGATGTTAACTTCCGAGCATATCTTTTTGCTTTCGTCCGGCTTATTGAACGAAACCATTGCTACCACGACATAGACAAAAAGTACGGTGTCGAGCAGTATAAGTATGATTTTCTTGTATCTCGGTTGCATCAGATTTCTTGATATTTATGCATTGTCTTTTGTGGCATGTAGCCGTTTTCCCCTGCCATGATGGCGCGTTTTGTTATTGGCAGGGAAGGGTGGCTTATTTTTTCTTTTGGAGTATTTTTTCTATCTGCGGAACATAATTGTCGAGATCGCCTGCTCCAAGAATGACAAGAACTTCGAAATCGTTATTTTTCACGAAGTCAATAACGTCCTCTTTCTTTATCATCTCCTTCTCAACTCCAGGTTTAAGATTGTCGTATATGAGCTTTGACGTAACTCCGGGTATGGGCTTCTCGCGTGCAGGATAGATGTCGCATAACACAACTCTGTCAAGCAAACTCAGACTATCGGCAAAATCCTTGTAGAAGTCGCGTGTTCTAGTGTAGAGATGCGGCTGGAATATGGCTGTAATCTTCTTGTCTTTATAAAGTTCGCGTATGCTTCTTGCACTTTGGAATATCTCTTTAGGATGGTGGGCATAGTCGCTCATGAATACAAGCTTGTCTGTTTTTATCTTGAAGTCGAACCTTCTGTCCACGCCATGGTATGTGCTAATGCCATATTTCAGCTCTTCTGTTGTGCATCCGTTAAGCTGGGCCATTGCCATAGCTGCCACTCCATTTTCTATGTTTATGGGTATTGGCTGACCTAGGCGTATGTTGCTAATGTTTTCTATAGGAGAAATGAAATCGAAGGTAATTTCTCCGTTGTCTATTTTTATGTTTTCGGCATGGAAATCTCCTTCATTAAGGGCATATTCATATACCTTTACTCCTTCTTGCACTGCTTGTTTCATTTCAAGACCCTTATGTATAATTAGTGCGCCTCCGGGCTGAATGAGTGTGGTGTAGTGGCGAAAGCTTTCAAGGTAGGCCTCTTTTGTTCCGTAAATGTCAAGATGATCAGGATCAGTTGATGTGATTACGCTCATCCATGGGCGGAGCCAATGAAAACTTCTGTCAAATTCGTCGGCTTCAATAACTACGTAGTCACTTTTTTCGCTGAGGATGTAGTTCGTTCCGTAGTTTTTTGATATGCCACCAAGGAAGGCATTGCAGTCAACTGCGCTCTGATGCATGATGTGGGCACACATTGTTGAGGTGGTTGTCTTGCCGTGTGTACCAGCAAAGCATAGACCTTTGTGTGTGCGTGTCAACATTCCCAACACTTGTGCTCTCTTTTCTACACAGAATCCGTTTTCGCGGAAAAATGTCAGTTCCTTGTGTTCCTGTGGGATGGCGGGAGTATAAATGACGAGTGTTGTGGCAGAGTTCTTGCATGCGTGGGGAATTTCCTCAATATTCTCCTCGTAGTGGATAAGCATTCCCTCTTTTTCAAGTTGGTTTGTTAGGTTTGACGGAGTCTTGTCGTAGCCAGCCACAACAAGCCCTTTGTGGATAAAATAACGTGCGATGGCGCTCATGCCAATGCCGCCGGCGCCAACGAAATATACTGACTTGATGTCTTTCAGTTCCATGTTTTGTTTTCTTTAATTTAATCAGTTGCCAATTATCTTTTTTCAGCAAGTTTTATGACTTCATCGGCTATGATGTCTGCGGAATCGGGTAGGGCGAGAGTCTGCACGTTCTTGGAAAGACTTTCCAACTTCTTGCTGTCTGCCACAGTTTCAAGGGCAAGTTTTACAACTTTCTCTTTTGCTTCCACGTCTTTCACCATTAAAGCTGCACCTTTTTCAACCAAAGCCATTGCATTCTTTGTCTGATGATCCTCTGCTACGTTAGGTGATGGAACGAGAATTACGGGCTTCCCGATGAGACAGAATTCGGAGATGCTGCTTGCCCCAGCACGACTTATTACAAGATCGGCTGCTTTGTAGGCAGCCCCCATGTCTGAGATGAAATCAAGAACTTTTAGCATAGGCATATCACCATGGTTTTTCAGCTGTTCCATAATGGATTGATGATAGAACTTACCGGTTTGCCATATGAACTGCACGCCAGATTCTTTTATTTCGTCCAAGTGAGCCAATACGCTTTCGTTTACAGTGCGTGCTCCAAGGCTTCCTCCAACAATAAGGATAGTTCTTTTCTCTGGGTCGAGCCCAAGGCTCTTCCTCGCATCCTCGCAGCTTGTGGTCGTTGATGTTATGTTTTGCCTTACGGGATTTCCTGTTTTCATTATTTTTTCTGCGGGGAAGAAACGTTCCATGCCATCGTAGGCAACGCATATCTTGTCAACTTTAGTAGATAGCATCTTGTTTGTTTTCCCAGCATAGGAGTTTTGTTCTTGAATAAGGCTAGGAATACCCAATGAATGTGCGGCATCAAGTGTCGCTCCGCTTGCATATCCGCCCACACCCACGGCTGCCATAGGTTTGAACTCCTTTAAAATCTGCTTTGCCATGCGCTTGCTCTTTAGGTAATCCAACAATACACCTACGTTCTTTAGCGACCATAACGGACGTATGAGTCCCCTCACAGGAAGCCCTTTTATTTCGTAACCTGCAGCGGGAACCCTCTGCATTTCCATCCTTCCCAAAGCTCCAACGAAAAGTATCTTTGCTTCAGGACGTTTCGCCTTGATTGCATTGGCTATTGAAACAGCGGGGAAAATGTGTCCGCCTGTTCCACCTCCGCTAATTATAATTCTCAGTTCTTCCATCATTCCGGAATGTTTTTCAGTTTATATTAGTTTGTCTGTGCTTGTAGGATTTCTACATTATTGTTTGTTGCAACGGATTCTTTCTTTTTGGCTGAGCAACTCACGCTCATAATCATGCCGATATACACACAATTCATTATGGATGACGTTCCGCCTTTGCTTATTAGTGGGAGAGGTTGCCCCGTAACCGGAAGCCATCCCACCGCAACTCCCATGTTGAACATTGCTTGGGTGGTTAGCATCAAGGATAGTCCTAGCACAAGCATAGCGGGGAAAGTGTAAGCACACTGGCTCGCTATCTTTGCAGAACGGAAAAGTAGCATTATGTATATGAAGCAAACTATTGCGGCTCCGAGCAGCCCAGTCTCTTCAATTATTATGGCATATATGAAATCCGAGTAGGCTTGTGGCAAGAAATCTCTGGCTACAGAATTGCCAGGCCCCTTTCCTACCATGTTTGACGACGCTATGGCTATCTGCGAATAACCCTCCTGTGCTTTGTCTTCAAGGTCGTATTCTTCTGCAGGTATTTCTTTTCCGCTTATAAAGTCGTTTATACGTTTCTTCCATACGCTCATTCTATGAAAGACTCCCTTTGTCTTTGGCTTCGTGTTCTCGACAATTACCATACGAGAATCTGTGACTTCTTCTTTTTTCTCGTTGTTGCCGAAAAGCATGATTGCAGAGACGGCTATTGCTACAAGTATTGCCAATCCTCCGAGTAGCTGGCCAAGTTGTCTTTTAGATATTCTCCCAAACCACATCATTGCGATAACTACAAATGCGAGCAAGGCAGCTGTGGATAGGTTCTCCACTCCGATAAGAGCAAGAAATAGGGCGCAGACACCACAAATATACTTGAATGCACCTTTTTCCACCCCATTTTCTGTTTGCCATCTGCTGGTAACGAATGATACAAAGAGGATTACAGCCCCCTTTGCAAACTCCGATGGTTGGAAATTCAGTCCGAAGGGGAGTGGAATCCAACGGTGACCATCATTTATGGCACCGAATCCAAAGCAGAGAATAAGTAGCACCAATGAAATCAGAAGTGCCAATGGAGTTACAATCGTGAAGTATTTGCACTTGATGTTCATCGTAACAATCATGCAGAACACCCCAAAAAGCATTAATGCAGTGTGCTTTATCACAGGTCCCCAATAGTTGGAAGTAGAGTATGTCAGGTTACTTGAAGCGCTGAACACCTCAACGATACTGATAAGGCATAGAGCACAGAACAAAGTCCATATGACTCCGTCACCTTTTATTCTTGGAGATGTTTTTTTCTTTTCTGTCATTTGTTAAGTTTTCCTCTCATAACTTTATAACAATCCTTTTCCTTGTTGCAGTCTAGATGGTAGATTAAGCCAATAGGCTGTAGGTCAAAAGGTATCAAAGGCTTCTTACCAGAGATTTAAATTGTTCACCTCGGTCTTCCATGTTCTTGAACAGATCGAAACTTGCGCAACACGGACTTAGAAGAACCGTGTATCCAGGTTTTGCCATCTTGTTACATTCAGATACGCAATCTTTCATATTGTGAGTGTCTGCCACCGGGATTCCAAGATTGTCGAAATTGTCATGTAATTTTTTGTTGTCGGCACCAAGATAAACGATGCCGGCACATTTTTCTTTCACCAGTTCTTTTATAGCATTGTAGTCGTTGCCTTTGTCTTTGCCGCCTATAATAAGTATGGTTGGAGTCTTCATGCTTTCAAGTGCATACCAACAGGCATCCACATTGGTTGCCTTGGAGTCGTTCACATAGAGAATGCCTCCTATCGTTGCTACTTTTTCTAAACGATGTTCAACACCAGGGAAATCGCTAAGGCTTTTCTTAATGTCTTCTTTCTTTATGCCTGCTATGTTCGCAGCTATGCCCGCAGCAAGAGAATTATATATGTTATGCTTCCCCGTAAGGCTCAGTTCGTCTTGTTCCATATTGAACGGGGTAGGGTATTCTATTTTGTATTGTCCGTTATCAATGTAGCCGGTTGAACCATTTTCTTTCAGTTCAGAAAATGGGCATTGCACAGCTTTAATGTCATATTTACCTAGTTCTTTCTTTATAACAGGGTCGTCGTTCCAATAAATGAAAGCATCGTCAGCAGTCTGATTCCTGATTATACGCATCTTGGCATCCACGTAATTCTGCATGCAGAAGCCGTATCTGTCCAAGTGGTCTGGGGTTATATTGAGTAAAATGGCAATGTTGGCGCGGAAGTCATACATGTTGTCAAGTTGGAAAGAACTGAGTTCTATCACGTAATATTCGTGCTTGTCTTCTGCCACCTGTAGGGCCAAACTTTTCCCGATGTTGCCAGCCAGTCCAACATCGTATCCTGCATTCTTGAAAATGTGATAGATAAGCGATGTTGTTGTCGTCTTACCGTTGCTACCCGTTATGCAAATCATTTTTGCATCGGTGTATCTTCCGGCAAACTCTATTTCGCTGATAATGTGAATCCCTTTTTCTATACATTTTTTTACCATCGGAGCTTCGTCAGGAATGCCCGGACTTTTTATAATCTCGTCGGCATTGATAATCTTCTCTTCCGTATGATGGCTTTCCTCCCATTCTATTCCGTGAGAGTCAAGGAGATTCTTGTATTTTTCCTTGATGGCAGACATGTCGGAAACGAATACGTTGAAACCTTTTTCCTTTGCCAAGACAGCTGCTCCAGCACCGCTCTCTCCAGCTCCGAGTACAACAATTCTCTTTTTCATATCTTATATTCCTGTTCTTTTCTTTGCAGGTTTATATCGTATTTCCTGCCTTTCTGTATATGTATTATTGCCGCTTTTGTTTTATCTCATCTTTAAGGTAATTATCGTCAATGCGGCTAATATGACTGTGACTATTAGAAAACGCATGGTAATTTTTGCCTCATGTATTGCCGTATGTGGCTTTTTGAAGAGATATTTCGTTTCCGGATCAAGTTTGTCGTCAGTGGTTCGGAAAGTGTCGTGAAGCGGTGCACGTTTTATCAGACGCTGCTTAATGCCGCGGCGAGTTCCCATTTTTGCGTAATAGACCTGAAATATAACACTAAGGCTCTCCACGAAGAAAATGCCGCATAGTATGGGTAGCATAAGTTCTTTGTGGATTATCACAGCGCATACACCAATTATTCCACCGATAGTCAGTGAGCCTGTATCTCCCATGAACACTTGGGCAGGATAAGAGTTGTACCACAGGAAGCCTATCAGTGCGCCAACGAAAGCACACAGGAACACAACAAGCTCCTGCGACCCCGGGATGTACATGATGTTCAGGTAGGCAGCGTATTCTATGTGGCTGCTTACATACGCTAATATTCCGAGTGCGACACCAATTATGGCAGAATTACCGGCGCACATGCCGTCCATTCCGTCGTTAAGGTTAGCGCCGTTTGATACAGCCGTCACGACGAAGATCGTCATAACGACAAAAAGAATCCAACCTGCGGCAGTCTTGTATTTCCCGCAGAACGACATTATGCTTGAGTAGTCAAGATTATGGTTCTTGACGAAGGGGATTGTTGTCTTGAGAGACTTTACCGACTGTGTCTTATGCTTGACTACAATTTCCGTAGCGTTCTCTTTCTTTATCGAAACATTCTCGTTTATCTTTGCATCGGGGCTTAACCATAGTATAAGTCCCACGATGAGTCCGATGCTTATTTGGCCCACGATTTTGAATTTCCCCGGTAAGCCCTCCTTATTGTGGCGGAAAATCTTTATATAGTCGTCCATACCGCCAAGGAAGCCAAGCCAAACGGTGGTAACAATCATCAATATAAGGTAAATGTTCCTCATACGTCCTAGCAGAAGTACTGGCACCAGTATCGCAACGATAATGATAATTCCTCCCATAGAGGGGACTCCTAATTTGTTCACGCCGAACGGATCTATTTTTACGTCACGTTGTGTTTCGGTAATCTGCTTCTTTTTGAGAAATTTGATAAACTTTTCGCCAAACCATGCCGAGATTATTAGCGAAAGGATTAGAGCTAGAAGGGCACGGAACGAGATATATCCCCACATGTGTGTTCCAGGGATGCCGAATTGCTCTAGAAATCTGAAAAGATAATATAGCATATCAGTACGTTTTCTTTTGGTTAATTTTCCTTTTTGCGCTACAAGGCCATTGCTTCACGAATCACTTCTTTGTCGTCGAAGTGATGTTTTACGCCTTTAACTTCTTGATAGTCTTCATGTCCCTTTCCTGCCACAAGTATTACGTCGCCTTTCTGTGCCATCATGCATGCCGTGCGTATGGCTTCACGTCGGTCAACGATGCTTATAACCTTCTTCATTTGTTGTTGGTCAAGTCCGGCAAGCATGTCGTTTATGATTTCCTGTGGTTCTTCGAATCTGGGGTTGTCGCTCGTTATTATAACGCGGTCGCTCTGTTTAACGGCTTCTTGTGCCATAAGCGGTCGCTTCCCTTTGTCGCGGTTGCCGCCTGCCCCGCAAACGGTAATAACCTTTCCTTTGCCGTCAAGCACTTCGTGAATGGCATTGAGAACATTCTCAAGGGCGTCAGGTGTATGGGCGTAGTCAACGATGGCTGTGTATCCCTTTTCAGATCTGATAGGATCAAGACGGCCATTGACGCTTTTCAGCGTACTCATTACAAGGAGAATGTTCTCCGGCTTCTCGCCGAGCATAACGGCAGCTCCGTAAACGGCAAGCAAGTTGCTTACGTTAAATTTCCCAATGAACTGAACCCCAACTTCCTTTCCGTCAATTTCTAGATACATTCCTCCGAAATGACATTCAAGGATGCGTGCCTTGAAATCTGCCATTGAACGTGTTGAGTATGTCTTTACAGTAGCTTTCGTGTTTTGCACCATAACCATGCCGTTCTTGTCGTCTGCGTTTGTTACGGCGAAAGCTGATTTTGGCAGCATGTCGAAGAAGGCTTTCTTTGCGTTGCGGTAGTTTTCGAACGTCTTGTGGTAGTCAAGATGGTCGCGTGTAAGGTTGGTAAATATTCCTCCGGCGAAGTAAAGACCACCGATGCGCTTTTGTGCAATGGCATGAGAGCTACATTCCATGAAGGCATACTGGCATCCTGCTTCAACCATTTCATTGAGAAGGCGGTTTAGTTCAATTGGGTCAGGTGTTGTATGGTCGGCAGGAATGGCCACATCCTCGATGTAGTTGCACACTGTGGAAAGCAGCCCACATTTGTAGCCGAACTTGCGGAACATATTATATAATAAGGTGGCGATAGTCGTCTTGCCGTTAGTTCCTGTTACTCCTACCAGCTTCAGCTTCTTTGACGGGTTCCCGTAGAATAGAGTAGCAACCTTTCCAACGACATCTTCGGTTGATGCCACTTGCACATAGGTCACTCCTTCTGCCATTTCCTCTGGCATATCTTCGCAAAGTATAGCACTTGCACCTTGTTCTATGGCTTTTGAAATGAATTTGTGTCCATTAACTTGGGTTCCGCGCAGTGCTATGAATAGATGACCTTCAGCGATGCGTCGGGAATCTATGTTTACTCCTGTTATTTCAATATCGGTGCTGCCTGTCAAGTTCAGCGGCTTTATGTCCTTCAAGATTGATTGTAATGTCATCATCGTATGTTTTTTCGTTTTTTAGTTTCTTAATTTTATAGTACATCTCATCCCCTTCTTTATGGATGTGCCAGGGGCAATGTTCTGCTCATAGACCTTTCCTCGTCCGTAAAGGGTCACTTTCATTCCCATAAGCTCCAACAGGTAAACGGCATCCCGTGCGCCCATTCCCGTTACGTCAGGCATTCGGTTCTTCGGTAGCTCTTGTCGTTTGCTGAGCAGTACGTCGTGTTGTCTTGTTTCGGCTTTTCCCCATATTGGGTTGCCGTCGGCATAGCTACCGCTCCAACTACTGTTAGTCTTTATCCCCAGGTGGTTGAGCACATAGTCTGCGGCCAGTATATTTCCGTTCTTTACTTCTGGTACAAGAATCGATGAGTTGTCCTTAGCGTCAGAAGCTAAAAGCTTCAAGTCTTGTGCCATGATTCCTTCTGAAATCTTGTGGAATACTCCACCGCTCTGCAGACCTCCTGATGCAGGTAGTCCGGGTTTCTGTATGCATACTATGCAACTATATCTGGGTGCATCAGCGGGGAAATATCCGGCAAAGCTAACAAGATAGTGTGTCTGTCCGCTTTTATATCCCGACTTTCCTTTTGAGATTTGTGCTGTACCCGTCTTGCCTGCCACTTTGAATGACTGCGACCCGGCATGCTTCCCCAATCCTTGACTTACCACATGGTATAGGATAGTCTGCATGGTTTTCAGGGTTTTGTCTTTGCATATTTTCTCTTTCAGTACGACGGTGGGGAATTCTTTAATAACTTCCCCGTCTTTTACCACGCTCTTTACAAACCTTGGCTGCACCATTTTCCCGTTGTTTGCAATGGCGTTGTAGAACGTCAGGGTGTAGATCGGCGGTATTTGCGTTTCGTATCCTATGCTCATCCAAGGTAGAGTCGTCTTCGCCCAGTTAATATATTGCCCATGTTTGTTTTTTTTCGGCATGCGGATACGTGCTTGAGCAGAGCCTTGAAATGGCAGATACATCTTTGTTCCCAGTCCGATGCGGTGTATACCTTCAACGAATTTCTCTGGGTTTTTGCTGTAGAACCTGTCAATTATGCGGCTTACCCCAATGTTTGAACTTACCTCCAACGTGCGTGGAAGCGATATCGTTTGGTATCCGCCTTTCGTCCAGTTGTGGTCTTTCATCTTTGCCCCGTACATGTCCCATACTCCGTTGCCGGTGTCAACCATGTATGTCGTGTCAACTACGCCGTCATCAAGCGCGAGCATGATGGAGGCAGTCTTGAAAACAGAACCAGGTTCAAGCAAGTCTGAAACGGCATTGTTCTTTATTTCAGCATAGTTGCCGTCGGCAAGTTTCGACATGTTCACCATGGCTTTCACGTCTCCGGTAGCAACTTCCATTACGATGGCCACGCCCACGTCGCCGTTTATTTCTTTCAGTTTTTCTACGACAGCGCGTTCGGCAAGATCTTGCATCCCGACGTCTATTGTGGTAATTATGTCGGCGCCGTTTATTGGCTCTTCTATTATCTGCGAGATAGGCTTGTTAAAGATACGTTTCTTTTGCATTATACCTGGTTTACCTCGCAGGTAAGAGTCAAACGACTGCTCCAATCCGCATTTGGGCTGTCCGTTCCATGTTATGAGGTCTCCAACTGTTCTGCTAGCTAGCGAGCCGAAAGGCTTTTTCCGCATGGAGTAAACCTGGAAATTGAAACCTCCTCGCAATGGATTCTCGCGGAAAACGGGGAGGGCTTTAATTGCCGTGAACTCCTCAAACGTTACGCGTCCTTTCACGATGGGCCAGCTTTTGCTCTTTTTGTTGTAGCCTTTCTCCAAATGTTCCCTTATAGATGCGGTGCTCTTTTCCGGGAAAATGCGATGCAGACCTTTGCATATGTTGCCGATTTCTGCCTTCCACATACTGTCACGGAACTCTTGGCATACGCTGAAGTCAATTCTAACGTCGTATTCCGGCAGAGTTCCCGATAACATCCGTCCGTCGCAGCTAAGGATATTGCCGCGTTCTGGTTTCATCGGAACTTCCTTGTTCTTCTTCTTCTCAGCCACCTTCATCCAATAGTCGTGCTTTATGGTGCCAGTATAGACCACTTTGCCCACGATAGCCAACCCCACGACAACGGCTCCCCACGATATTATGCGGAAACGCTTGATGATGTTGATATTAGTCCTTTTGCTACTCATTCTTCGGGCACGTTAATAATATAAGGTGGTTGGCTGGGCGTATGTAAAACGCTGTCCTTGTTCTGCTGAAGCATGTTAAGGACGTTGCTTTCGCGGCTTATTCGTGTCAAGTCACTAGTGCTCGACATAGCTTTGAATTTGGCTTCCTCCAGCTCCTTGTTGAGGCTGGCTATTTGTAAGCGCTGCTTGTCGCAACTGTATCGGTTGGAGACGTAAACGATTATGAAGAACATAATGAGGGCCACAAGTCCCATCTGCTTGCGCAGAACCCTGGCATTGAGGAACTCCCCTCCTAGAATTTTCGTCAAAGTAACCGTTGCCTGCAACGGCTGTTCGTCATCGCTTTCTATGCTCCCGAGCAGTTTTTTTATTTCTTCTTGGCTTTTGTCCTTTTTTTTATCGGCATCGGACAGATTCTTGTCCTCAGCCATGTTTTCATTGATTGTGGCAGTATTGTCTGTTTTTTCTGCGTTTCCCTTTATAGTGTCAGTCTCGTCTGTCTTCATTTCTTCTCTGCTATTCTTAGTTTTGCGCTTCGGCTGCGCGGATTCCGCTTCTGTTCTTCTTCGCTGGGCAAGATAACTTTGTTGTTTACCAGTCTGAATGGTGTTTCTCTTCGCCCGAAGAAATCCTGTTCAGCTTTCCCCTCCGTGTTGCCTGTCTTCATCAGATTCTTCACGATGCGGTCTTCCAGGCTATGGTATGTTATTACCGAAAGCCTGCCGCTTGGCTTAAGCAGCTCTTTGGCGGCCTGTAGCATTTCTTTCAACGCGTCCATCTCGTGGTTTACCTCGATGCGTAGAGCCTGAAACATGCGTGCTAAATCTTTCTTTTCTCGCTCTTTCGGAAAAAGCGTCTGTGTCGCTTCAATCAGATCCTGCGTCGTCAATATTGCTTTTTGTTGGCGTGCCTTGCATATGGCAGCTGATATTCGACGGGAATTTTTCAGCTCTCCGTATAGGTAGAGAATGTCTGCCAGTTTTTCTTCCGTGGATTTGTTGACAATGTCCGCGGCACTGGCTCCTCCCCGTTTGTTCATGCGCATGTCTAAAGGTGCATCAAAGCGGAATGAGAATCCCCGGCTCTCATCGTCCAGATGGTGGCTGGAAACCCCTAAGTCGGCAAGGAGACCGTCAATTTGTTCCACTCCATAGTATCGCATCCAGTTCTTCAGATATCTGAAGTTGCTGCGCACGAATGTGAAGTTTTCTGCACATTCAACGTTCTTTTCCGCGTCAGCGTCCTGGTCAAAGCTGTAAAGATGCCCGTTCTTTCCCAAAGATTTTAAAATCCTTGAGCTGTGGCCTCCTCCGCCGAATGTCGTGTCGACGTAGATGCCGTCTGGCTTTATGTCAAGTCCGCCAACGCTCTCTTCGAGCAATACGGGGATATGGTAGGTGTCGAGAATCATAGTCCGAAATTTTGTCCCATTATTTCTTCAAGAGCCTTTCCGAATTCATCAGCTTTCATAAACGGCTCATCGGTTTTTGCCGAGCTCCATATTTCAATGCTGTCGCCCATGCCTATGAATTTCACTGTTTGTGATATTCCCGCCATGTCCATATATCGGCGAGGAATGAGGAAACGTCCGCTTCCGTCAAGGGAAATGGCTTCAACATCGCTTACAAATTGTCGGAATATCTGCTGGTGGTCGCGATTCCATCGGTTAAGCTTACTGCGTAATTCATCCATTTGACAGTTCCACACGCTTTCGGGATAGAGAACCAGACACGGCTGGAATACGTCTTTCCGAAGCACAAGGCCTTCGTCTCCGCTGGTCTGTAAAAGACGGCGGAATGCAGACGGGAAGAATACCCGTCCCTTTGCGTCAACCTTGGCATCTATGTTTCCTATAAATCGCATGCGTACTTATTAATTGTCTTTAGGGCTTCAAAATTACATATTTTTCTCCACACTTCGCCACTTTGCCCCACTTTTTTGTTTTGGCGCCCTGTTTTTTTGACGGATGCTGCAAAGAAGATTTTTCTCTTCAGTATTTTCGTTTTGCAAGCCTTCTGTTGGTACTTCAAATTTTTGTAAAAATGATAAACTTTGTGGCGCTGATTATTTTTAGTTGTTTTGACTGTTGTGCTTGTTATCTTTCGAGTGTGGTTCAAGTTTCTAAAGTTTTGCTGTGTTTAACATATATTTTATTACTTATAGTTGGTGATTTAACGTTTATCTTTATGTGCGTTGCGCTTCATTAATTAGGTGCTTTTGTGTTGAATTATGCGGTATTGTTAATAGTATGCGTAAGATGCTGATAAGGTGGTCTGGTCCTCAATTGTTGAAAGCTGTAAGGTCCTTATCTTAGTCGTGCGGATTCTTGTCCGTAAGGCCGTGGAGTTAAAGACAAAAGCATGCGGCTTTTCGTGGTAGAGCCCGCGCGCTTTTTAAAAGGTTGATGTGGCGTTTTGTTAGATTTGTGTTTGTGCTTGCTGATTAGGGAATAGTGCGTTTTGTGGGAAATGTAGTCTTTTAAATTTTGGCGGAAGACTTTTGGCAAATATGTGCTTATTATACCAATGCAAGGCAGTCACTTTTAACATATGCGTGGTTTAGTTATTGTTAATATATTTAACAAATAACATCCTTTGGCTGTGTCTTTGCCGGGGGTAATCATGATAGAAATTACCACTACTCTTAATGTGCTGTTTGTATTTCTTTTGTTGTGTCTTGTCTAGCCATTCACCTTATTATATATTATTGTTGGTGATTTGTGTCGTTCTTTACACAATGCTTTGTGTTGTCTGCCATCTCTCTCAAAATATCAAGTGTTTTGAGTTCTCCAAAGTCGGGCAGGTGCATACGGTAGAAGTCGGTTATCGTGTCAAGGCAGCGGTTGCGTTCGGAGCGAGTCATGCGGAAGATGTGCATATTGTTATAGTTGATTCGCATGAGTTTGTGCATAATGGCTGTTTCTTTTATGGAAAGGAAAAATCTTCCGCTTCCCCTTTTTACAAAGTTTCCGTTTTCAAGATCAAAACGGCTCTCTTGTGTGTAATTGTCAAGGTTGGGGTATATTCCAATGAAGCGTGTCATGCGTATAAGAAAGGCGAGGTGGAAATTTGTATAGCCTGTTACTGCGTTGTCGAGCCATAGCAGGCTTTCTCTAATGAAACGGAACATGAGTGGGTCGCTTTGTCCATTTCTAGTTGTTACTTTAAGAAATTCTGCTATGAAAAACGCAATTGCCAACTTCTTTGCGTCAAACGGGATTGACGAGTAGGCGAGGGAAAGGTGTGCTTCTTTTACTGTTGCCAGTTGTGAGGCAGGCTTCTTTTCCAGAGAAAGATCAAGAATTGACAATGGTTGGAAAAGGTTTTTGGGGCTTTTCCTTGATTTTGTCCGTGGTATTTTCATTACGCACGAAATGCGTCCTTCGGTTTCAGCGAGGATTTCTGCAATCATTTTCGTGTCGTTAAACATAAAAGAATGTAATACTATGGCGGTTAAGTTTGTAAGCATGTTTCTCTTGTCTTGTTTCTTTCCCTTTTAATATGGTATGGTCGAATGTGGGACGATTCGTTCCTGTTTGCGTGAGATTACAGCAATTACTCCGCAAAAGTACTGAAAAGTGCGTTTAAAAGCCGTTGCTCCCGCCGTAAAACGTAAAAAAATGAAGTTTTTTATAACTTTTTCCTTGAAAAATTTGCGAGTTAAATAAAAACGCCGTAACTTTGCACCGCAAAATTAAAACCATGGTCCCTTCGTCTATCGGTTAGGACGAGAGATTTTCATTCTCTAAAGAGGAGTTCGACTCTCCTAGGGACTACCATAAAAATAAAAAGGAATAACATTAAGATGGCAAATCACAAATCATCAATCAAAAGAATCCGTCAGGACAAGAAAAAGAATTTGCACAACAGATATTATGCAAAGACTATGCGTAACGCAGTCCGCAAGTTGCGCGCCATTACAGATAAGGAGGAGGCAGTAAAGCTTTATCCTACCGTACAGAAGATGCTTGACAAATTGGCAAAGACAAACCTTATTCATAAGAATAAAGCAGCAAATTTGAAGTCTTCATTAGCGCAGCACGTTAATAGTCTTGCTTAATATTGATTGATAATTAGATACATAGAAGGTCGCAAACCGAATGGTTTGCGACCTTCTTTTTCTGTCGTTTTGAAGAATGGGTGTGGCATTTTTAGTGTGAAGCTGTGCGGTGAGTGGTCCAAATAAGCACGAATGGTAGGCATGTTTAATTTTGATATGAAAGTTTCTTTATGTCAATAAAAATGAGTATCTTTGCCACTTGAAATCACTATTCAAGGCAATGTCAGAAAATCAAATAAACGAGAGTAATTATTCCGCCAGTAATATTCAAGTGCTGGAGGGACTTGAAGCCGTGCGCAAGCGTCCGGCAATGTATATCGGAGACATTAGCGAAAAGGGTCTCCATCACTTGGTGAATGAAACTGTCGACAACTCCATTGACGAAGCAATGGCAGGTTACTGCACCCACATAGAAGTGACCATAAATGAAGACGAATCAATCACGGTTCAAGATAACGGACGAGGAATTCCTGTTGATGAGCACAAAAAACTTCATAAATCAGCACTTGAAGTCGTAATGACAGTGTTGCATGCAGGAGGAAAATTCGATAAAGGCTCTTATAAAGTAAGCGGAGGCCTTCATGGCGTAGGTGTAAGCTGCGTGAACGCTCTCTCAACGCGCATGCTCTCGCAAGTTTACCGTGACGGTAAGATTTATCAGCAAGAATATGAAAAAGGAAAGCCGCTCTATCCTGTAAAGGTTGTGGGCGAGACTGAATTAAGGGGAACACGGCAACAGTTTTGGCCAGACCCCAGTATATTCACAACTACCATATATAAATATGAAATCATAGCCAAGCGTATGCGTGAACTGGCATATCTTAATGCCGGAATAACCATCACGCTAACGGATATGCGTCCCGATGAAGAGGGAAAGACGCGTCAGGAAGTGTTCCATGCAAAAGAAGGTCTTAAGGAATTTGTACGTTATGTAGACCGTCACCGCACGCATCTCTTTGATGATGTCATCTATCTGAAAACGGAAAAGCAGGGCATACCTATTGAGGTGGCGATAATGTATAACACAGACTACAGTGAAAATATACATTCCTACGTAAACAATATAAATACGATAGAAGGTGGAACGCATCTTGTAGGGTTCCGTATGGCATTGACGCGTACATTAAAAAAATACGCCGATAATGAGCCTTCGATTTCCAAGCAGATAGAAAAATCTAAGATAGAAATTGCAGGAGAAGATTTCCGAGAAGGATTGACAGCCGTTATATCAATAAAGGTTGCCGAACCGCAGTTTGAGGGTCAGACAAAGACTAAGCTTGGAAACAACGAGGTGACAGGTGCTGTTCAGCAGGCGGTTGCTGAAGCTCTTGCCAACTATCTTGAAGAACATCCTAAAGAAGCTAAGCAGATCTGCGAGAAAGTTATACTTGCAGCCACAGCGCGTATTGCAGCTCGCAAAGCGAGAGAAAGTGTACAGCGCAAGAATCCTATGACTGGCGGTGGCCTGCCTGGAAAACTTGCAGATTGCTCGAACCGTGATCCTAAGGAATGCGAGATATTCCTTGTCGAGGGAGACTCTGCAGGCGGCTCGGCAAAGCAGGGGCGTGACCGTTATACACAGGCAATACTCCCGCTGAGGGGAAAAATCCTCAACGTTGAAAAAGTAATGTGGCACAAGGTCTTTGAGAGTGAATCCGTTATGAACATCATTCAAAGCATAGGTGTGCGCTTTGGTGTTGACGGCGAAGACGATAAAGAGGCCAATACAGACAAGCTCAGATACGACAAGATTATAATCATGACCGACGCCGATGTCGATGGTTCTCACATCGACACATTGATAATGACGCTCTTCTATCGCTTTATGCCTAAGATAATTCAAGAAGGACATTTGTATATAGCAACGCCACCGCTCTATCTTTGTACTTACAAGAACAAAATAAAGGAATATTGTTATACGGAGCAACAGCGCCAGCAGTTCCTTGACAAATACGGCAATGGGGCGGATGATGACAAAAATATCCATACCCAACGGTATAAAGGTTTGGGAGAAATGAATGCCGAGCAGCTTTGGGATACTACTATGAATCCCCAAACACGTCTGCTAAAGCAGGTTAATATAGAGAATGCAGCTGAGGCAGACGAAATCTTCTCCATGCTAATGGGTGATGATGTGGAGCCACGTAGGCAGTTTATCGAAGAGAATGCCACCTATGCAAACATTGATGCTTAACAAATCTCTTCAATACAATATGCTGAAATAGTTGTTTGCTTTTTAAAGTGACACATTTTCCTGGCGAAATTCTCAGAACAAGACAATCCTGAAAACAACAAATAAAAGAAAATCTAATGACTAAAGAGTGTGCGGAAGCCGTTTGAGACGGTGTCTGACACACTCTTTTTAAATTTTGAGGCTTGTAAAAAACTGATAAAATAGTAATCTTAGGATATATTTTACTGTAAAACCTTGGTAGAGCTAATAAAATTTGTTAACTTTGCAACGTTCAGTGGAATGGGGAGCCCCAAGGGAGCTCCTCATTTTATTTTTAATCCCCGTGCGTGAAGGCAGAAATGTTCTGCTGAACGTAGTATGACGGAGGATGTATGCACAACTTTTATATTTATGATAGACAAAAACGTAGTTGAAAATTTAGTAAATCAGTGGCTTGAGGGCAAAGAATATTTCCTTGTGGACATTGAAATTAGCCGTGACGACAGGGTTGTAGTTGAAATTGACCACGCTGATGGTGTTTGGATAGAAGATTGTGTAGATCTGAGTCGCTTCATCGAAGATAACCTTAACCGTGATGAGGAAGACTATGAACTTGAGGTTGGCAGTGCTGGACTCGGACAGCCGTTCAAGGTAAAGCAACAGTATATCAATTTCGTAGGCAAGGATGTTGAAGTGTTGGATGCTGACGGCAAGAAATGGAAAGGACTATTGAAGTCTGTAGATGGCGACAACTTCGTGGTAAGCGTGAAGGAAAAGGTAAAGAAGGAAGGTGCAAAACGTCCAGTAATAGAAGATGTAGACCATACCTTCAACATGAATAACGTGAAATATACAAAATATCTAATAAGTTTCAAATAAGCTATGGCATTATTAAAAAAAGAAGAAACCGTAAGCATGTTCGATTCCTTTAAGGAATTCAAGGAAACAAAGAATATCGACCGCACTACACTTATGAGTGTGCTTGAGGAGAGTTTTCGTAACGTCATTGCCAAAATATTCGGAAGCGACGAGAACTTTGATGTAATTGTCAATCCAGACAAAGGTGACTTTGAAATATATAGAAATCGTACCGTGGTGGCAGATGATGCTGAGCATGACGACAATAAGGAGATAACGCTGACAGAAGCACGCAAAATTCAGGCAGATTATGAAATAGGTGAAGACGTGAGCGAAAAAGTTGACTTCAGTAAGTTCGGTCGCCGCGCCATCCTAAATCTTCGACAGACATTGGCTTCTAAAGTCCTCGAATTGGAACACGATAGCCTGTATAATAAGTATAAAGACCGTGTCGGACAGCTCATTAGTGCAGAGGTATATCAAGTTTGGAAGAGGGAAGTATTGCTCGTTGATGACGAGAACAACGAACTTATACTTCCTAAAGGTGAGCAGATCCCACGCGACCAGTATCGAAAAGGCGAGGCTGTTCGTGCGGTAATATTGCGAGTGGACAATGCGAATAACAACCCGAAGATAATACTCAGTCGTACAAGTCCGCTTTTCATGCAGAGACTGCTAGAACAAGAAGTTCCTGAGATAGCTGATGGCTTGATAACTGTGCAGCGTATCGCGCGCATGCCTGGAGAAAGAGCTAAAATTGCCGTTGAAAGCTACGATGAACGTATTGACCCCGTTGGCGCATGTGTCGGTGTAAAGGGCAGTCGTGTGCATGGTATCGTAAAGGAATTGTGCAATGAGAACATTGATGTAATAAACTATACGGCAAATACAAAGCTCTTTATCCAACGCGCACTCAGTCCGGCAAGGGTCTCAAAAATGAATATTGATGAGGAAAACCATAAGGCAGAGGTGTTCTTGGAGCCGGAGGAAGTTTCTTTGGCAATAGGACGTGGCGGTATGAACATCAAGTTGGCAAGCATGCTTACTGAATACACAATAGACGTGTTCCGTGACGCAAAAGAAGGTGAGCCACAGGAGGAAGACATCTATCTTGATGAGTTTGCCGACGAAATAGACCAGTGGATTATTGATGCTATCAAGAGTATCGGACTTGACACAGCGAAGGCCGTTCTAAACGCACCGCGTGAGATGCTTGTAGAGAAAGCCGATCTAGAGGAAGAAACAGTAGACCACGTGCTCGAAGTGCTTAAGGCCGAATTTGAATAAGGTTAGTACACGGTGACATGCCACACAGAACTGGGCGTGTTGCCCTGTTACATATGCGGCACTTGAGAATGATAACAGAGAAAAGAAGAAGGGTAAATAATAAAATATGAGCATCAGATTAAACAAAGCAATTAGTGAATTGAATATAGGACTTCAAACGGCAGTTGATTTCCTGAAGAAAAGAAGCGAGCTCGGAGCTGCTCCAGAAGGACCAAACTCCAAACTTACCGATGGGCAGTATAATGCCCTTGTTGAAGCCTATAAATCCGATAAGGAGGAACGCTCGCAGGCAGAAAAACTGCTGCAAAAGCGTCCAAAGGATAAGGCACGCAACGATCGGAAACAGGGGGCGTCCTCTGACCCCAGACCGCAGCAGAAATATACAGTGCTTGGGAAAATAGACTTGAGCACTTTGGGCAAACGCTCATCAGCAAAATTTGGTGCTGCTTCACCCAAGGAAGAAACTAATAACAAGGTAAAGGCTTCTGCCGTAAGCCTGCCTAAAGAGAATGCAGAAAAGGTGCAACCGGAATATAAAAAAACTGAAAAACCGGTTGAGCCCGAAACTGTTGTAAAGGATGTTACGCCCGTGAAGAAGGAGGAAACTGTTATTCCAAATGAGAAGACGGAAATGCCTAAGGTAACTTCAACAGAGACAGAGGTAAAGACAGAACCAGAAACTTCATCTTCAGAGCCTAAGGTCTTTACTTTGCGTAGTGAGCAGAAGCTTACTCCAAAGGTAAACGTGCTCGGGAAAATAGACCTCTCAACACTGAACCAAAGCACGCGTCCAAAGAAAAAAACTAAGGAGGAACGCCGCAAGGAACGCGAAGACAAAGGTCAAACAGCCAATGGCAATGCAGCTCACTCTGCAGCTAACGGAGAACGTAAGAAGCGTCAACGCATAAACAAAGACCGCGTAGACATTGCGGCTGCGTCAAAGCAGAATAATGGTCAATCTTCTGGACAAAAGAATGCAGGTACAGGCAATAAGAAAAAGAATCGTAAGCGTGGCGGCGGACAAAAAGCCGCTGAAGTGAGCGAGGAAGATGTAGCACGTCAGGTAAAGGAAACGCTTGCAAGACTTACGAGCAAGGGACAGAACAAGAAGGGCGCTAAATATCGTAAAGAAAAGCGTGATGCTGCACAGGAACATCTTAAGGAGCAACGTGCAGAAGAGAAGGCTGAAAGCAAGATACTCAAACTCACGGAGTTTGTTACCGTTAGCGAATTGGCAAACATGATGAATGTTTCTGTGAACCAGGTAATCGGAACGTGTATGAGTGTTGGCATAATGGTATCTATCAACCAAAGACTTGATGCCGAAACAATAAATCTCGTGGCTGAAGAATTTGGGTTTAAGACAGAATACGTGAGTGCAGAGGTTTCTGAAGCCATCAATGAGGAGCCTGATGACGAGAACGATCTTGTGCCAAGAGCTCCAATTGTGACGGTGATGGGACACGTTGACCACGGAAAGACCTCGTTACTTGACCATATTCGCAATACCAATGTTATTGCTGGTGAAGCTGGTGGTATTACACAACATATCGGTGCCTATAATGTAGAGCTGAAGAGTGGTCGTCATATTACGTTCCTTGATACACCTGGACATGAGGCTTTTACCGCCATGCGTGCACGTGGTGCTCAGGTTACAGATATCGCCATAATCATTATTGCAGCCGACGATAGTGTGATGCCTACCACAAGAGAGGCCATAGCGCATGCTCAAGCCGCAAACGTACCTATGGTATTTGCGATAAACAAGATTGATAAGCCAGGAGCAAATGCAGACAAGATACGTGAAGACCTTGCCAATATGAACCTCTTAGTAGAGGAATGGGGCGGTAAATATCAATGTCAAGAAATTAGCGCAAAGAAGGGTGTCGGTGTAGAAGAACTTCTTGAGAAAGTTTTGCTTGAGGCTGATATGCTTGAACTAAAAGCCAATCCTAACCGTAAGGCTACGGGTAGTGTCATAGAGTCTTCGCTTGATAAGGGTAGAGGGTATGTCTCTACTGTGCTTGTAAGCAATGGAACATTGCGTGTAGGCGATAATGTTATTGCAGGTACAAGTTACGGACGTATTAAGGCTATGTTTAATGAACGTAATCAACGTATTGACAAGGCAGAACCCGCAGAGCCAGCTATCATCCTTGGACTTAACGGAGCTCCAACTGCAGGTGATGCATTCCACGTCCTTGAGACAGAGCAAGAGGCGCGCGACATTGCAAACAAGCGATTGCAGCTTCAACGTGAGCAAGGCCTTAGAACACAAAAGCGTTTGACGTTGAGTGATATTAGCCATCGTATAGCACTTGGCTCATTTAAGGAACTTAACATTATTGTTAAGGGTGATACTGATGGTAGTATTGAGGCTTTGAGCGACTCGTTCATAAAGCTTTCTACCGAGAAGATAAAGGTAAACGTAATCTACAAGGCTGTAGGACAGATTTCCGAAAGCGATGTTACGCTTGCAGATGCTTCTGATGCCCTTATTGTTGGCTTCCAGGTACGTCCATCGGCTGCAGCACGTAAGCTTGCTGATCAAGAAGGGGTTGAAATAAATACCTATTCAGTAATCTACGATGCTATTGAGGATGTCAAGTCTGCTATGGAAGGAATGCTTGACAAAGTCGTTAAAGAGGTCGTTACAGGCCAGGTTGAAGTGCGCGAAGTCTACAAGATTTCTAAGGTTGGCACCGTTGCTGGCGCTTTCATTACAGAAGGAAAGGTTCATCGCGCAGACAAGGCTCGTCTCGTACGCGATGGCATTGTAGTCCATACAGGTGATATAAATGCTTTGAAACGCTTTAAGGATGATGTAAAGGAAGTGGGCGTAAACTTCGAGTGCGGTATTTCGCTTGTAAATTTCAACGATATTCAGGTTGGTGATGTTATTGAAACATTTACAGAAATAGAAGTAAAGCAGAAGTTGTAATGCTTTTTTGGGGAATTTTCATTTTGCCTATTAGGCAAAGTTAAAAGGATAAAAGAAAGGGATGAGCTTAAAGCTCATCCCTTTCTTTACATAAAACCGATTGATCGCTACTGTATAATAATGTTTGTTGTGTCGGAAAGTTTGCCAGTTAAAATGTAATGAGGTGGCATTAACGCCGGTCTCATGGCACTTTTAGAAATTAAATCTTACGAAGAATGACCAAGTCTTGGTATTCATTTTTGTTTTAGTCTTGCTACTACTTTTTTCGTTGTTCTCATTAAAGTCAGAGATTTCATATTTTGCGTTACCCCAACGGTATTCATAACCCACAGATATAGCCTTGTAAGCGACGTCTATGCCAATGTTGAAAAAGTTTGCAAAGCCAGAGCTGAACTCGTTTTCTCCTTCATAACTTTCAAGAAACATAGAGTAGGAGGGAGTATAGTGGAAATATACATGGCTCTTTAGGTATTGCAATCCTTTTCCGATGTGATAGAATGGAGCAATGTTGAATGAAGGACCAATGCTCATACCTGCTTCCATTTGGTATATGCCAAGTTCTATTTCATTGTCATTGTCTTGATATCCGTTGTTCTTGTAGTCGGAATAGTCAGTGTTTATATGTATACCATCTCCGCTTTTATATTTAGCGAATGAGAGATTTATCCATGACCAGTCAAGGCCAATCTTCAAGATGTCTGCAATTGCGTCCTTGTGCATATAGTAAGTACGTCCCCAATTCAAGTTTATTGCCACTTGACTCTTATATTTGTTTTTTATACCATCAGTCTCGGTTTCAAGGTTTTGCCCAGCGTAACCAATCATAAAGTATTTCTTGCGCCTCCAAATAGCGTTGTCGTAGTCGTTCTTATCCCGTTGTGCATCTTTTGTTTCCAGTGCTGCCACTTTCTGTTCTAATGAGTCAAGCTTACTAGTTTGTTCGGTTTGCAGACTTGTACTCGTGCTGTCTGCACTTGTTTCTATCTCAATTGTTTGTGCATTGGCATAGCCAATCATAGTTACAAACAATGCCGCAAGTAATGTTTTCTTCATTTTTGTAATGTTTTTATTGATAGTTAAATAAATATAAATACGTTTGTTGTCTCCTTTTTATGCGTTTCTAATACTTAGTTCTTCTTGTTTTGAAAAGATTTTCTCTATATAATTCCCGTTCTATGGTATAGTTTCTCTATTTATCCTTTTGGGATTATTATGCTCTATATTGTGATCATTATGCTTAATTATGGTATTAAGCTTTTTAATAAA
The DNA here is from genome assembly GCA_963586715.1 of Barnesiella intestinihominis. Taxonomy (GTDB): domain Bacteria; phylum Bacteroidota; class Bacteroidia; order Bacteroidales; family Bacteroidaceae; genus Prevotella. The sequence goes on along the minus strand of CAVAAS010000002.1, from coordinate 91,697 downwards.
AGCAATTTAATGTGTTACTTTTATTCAAATTTAATTAAAAAAGTGGGAATACCAAAAACTCATACGGCTACTCTAATAGAAGAAATGGGCAGAATGCGAAAAAAAAGAGCTACATAAATAATGTAACTCTTTAGATTTTAGAAGTGGTACCACCAGGAATCGAACCGGGGACACAAGGATTTTCAGTCCTTTGCTCTACCAACTGAGCTATGGCACCATTGCAGAGTGGAAATTGTATTTCCTTGTTTGCGGGTGCAAAGGTATGCTTTTTTTTTGTATTCACAAATAATTTCGTTTAAAAAGTTTCTTCGTATAGGAAAAATAGCTTAACTTTGCATTCGCTTTCGGGATTTAGCGCAGTTGGTAGCGCACGTCGTTCGGGACGACGGGGTCGCTGGTTCGAGTCCAGTAATCCCGACAATGCAAAAAGGTCATGAACTTCTAACAAGTTCATGACCTTTTCCTTTTTCTATTTTATCATCTTTTTCCCGTTAATTATATATATACCTTTGGGAAGTTCGTTGCGTGAAGTCTTTATACATCGTCCATCAATGGTATAGATGCTTTCAGACGCCTTTTTCGCTTGTGTGTTGTCAGTAATGTCAATTCCTGCGTATTCCTGTGGCAAGACGCAAATATTGTCAATAAAGACACCTTTTGTATTCGTTCTTATTCTCAGTGAAACATCACCATTGCCAGTCAGTGATGTCTTTATTTCAGTCCATTGTCTTGGTGTAAGTGTGAATTCTGTTTCACCAAGCGTAGCATCACTTCCATAGTTTGCTGCGAGTGTAAGCTTATTTTCGCTATTGTCAGAGTAAGGAGCAGCTAGTAGTGAAATTATGCACGGCTCCGTGATGTTAAATGTCGGTGTAGCCACATTTGCTTTTCGTGTAGCATTGCCGAAGAGTGCACACTTGTTTGCTCCAGACTTGGGCGTTCCCGTCCAGCCATCGGTGTCCGGAATGAAATCTCCATTGCCTATGTTGTCTCCCTCCCATAGTCCATCGTTACCTCCAATGCCCGAACAATTGTCAAACGAATCATATAATAATGCTTCTTCAGGCTTGTCAGGCTTCATTGCTTGCTTCGTTGTGTATTTGAACGATACGGTTCCGTCAGGATTTTGTGTCATATCCATCAGAAACTTATTCATCAGCAATGAACCGTCTGTATTTGTGTTGTAAACGCTTGCAGCAGGACGAGAATAGTTGGATAAGCTATTGTTGCCATTGTACGGCCATGCATCAGCAGCCTTGTTGTCTGTGGAAGAGCCAAAGTCGTTGTCTGCCGGAATAACAACCATACGTTGTCTAGATGCAACGTAGTTCACTTGGTTGTACTCCCATGCGTCTTGTTCGTAGTCAACATGGGTAATAATAATTCCCTGTCCAGGCAATTCAGCATCCCATCCTGTTTTCTGACGATTCTCTACCATATAGTATTCGTCATGTGTGGCATCATTGTAGAAAATGTAGGTGTCACCTCCATCTGCAAGAGCCTTAATGTTGTCTACTTGCACAGGTTCGTCATTAAGTTCCACTGGTTGTTGCCATCTACAGAACATCTTTTCGTATGCGTTATAGCCTGCAGGAACGAATGAATTTCCGTTGTAACATCCCAAACACATTATGTCCCAGTATCCCGTGCCGTATCCGATTCCGTTAATGTCATAATGGTCTTTCAAACCAAGACAGTGGGAGAATTCATGACAGAAAGCTCCAATGCCGTCAATCGCCTCTGTTGCACCCAATTCGCAGCTGCATGCGTAAACACTGACAGCCACTCCATCGGAAACTGTGACTGGGTCGATTTGTGACTTATGCGGCCATACAAGATCGCCGTTTTGAGGGTATGTAGCTTGTCCGTGTCCGGCATAGAGTACAAATACTTCCTCAACCAACCCGTCACCGTCCCAATCGTATTGTTTCCAATCTGTCACTAAATCCTTAGCCAAGGTTACTGCGTCAGATATCATAGGGTATACAAGTTCTGCCTGGTCGCGTCCAGAAGTGTCGTTTTTTCCGTATGCGGCATATCCTTTGGGCAAATCTACAGGTCCTACAACATCAAAGTCTATTTCGAACTGTCCTCCGCTTTGTGCCTTGAAATAATCAGCCACACTTCCTTTAAATCCCAATTCGGGATTAGTATAGTTCGTGCCGTTTATGATTTGTTTGTAGAGATCAAGCGTATGTTCAGGCTTGAATTTCGTATCGGCGAAGTTTGCTAAAATTACGAGGCATTTTTTCTTACCCGTATATTTATCAGCGTTCTTTGTCTGGGCGTGTCTTGGCATTTGAGCCTCAATGCGCTTTGCATGCATGGCTTTCTGCTTTAGAACGGCAGTCAGTTCTTCTTGTAATAGCGTGCCGGAAACCCTAGTAAATGTTTTCCCGTCAGTATTTGGGCGGTAGCAAGAACCGTCCGAGGCCCGCCAAAATGTAATATTTTCGTCCCCCGCCATTTCTGCCATTACGATCGTACCGTCAGCCAATGTAATGTTTCGCCATACCCCTGGCAACACGGGTGTTGCTCCAGCAGTCAAGACTGAGCTCAAAAAGGCTAGAGTTAAAATCGTATTTTTCATACCAATATACTTCCTGTTAGTTACAGATTCCTTATTTTATTATCTTCTTGCCGTTGACGATGTATAAGCCTTTCTTCAGCAGCTTTGTGTCCGTTCCGGCATATCTGCCATCAATCGTGTATATTCGGCTTGGGCTTTTTACGGTGGCGGCGTTCGTTTCAATGTCTTTTATTGCAGCAAGCACGTCAGCCCATGGGTCAGGCTTGTCGCTAAGGTCAACATTACGTTTGAAGTCAAAAGAGATCGTGCCGTCAGAGTTCTGTTTGATATTTGTTATCGGCTTACCCATTAACTTCGTTCCGTTTATGTTAGCATGGTTTAGTGTCGCTGCCGGCGAAGACGTGTCGGTCAACCTGTTTATTGAACCATATGGGAAAGCGTTGTTTTCTGGGTAGTTGTCACTTTTTACTCCGTCGGCTGTTATAACAGTGCAGCGTGAGTATGACGAGCCCGAGTTGGGTGCCATACCTTTCCATACGCTTTCCGAATAGTCTGCGTATGTTACAAGAAGACCTGTTCCGGTGCGTTTCTTGTCCCAACCTACATTCTGATGGTTCTCAAGAATATAGAATTCGTTTTTGTAGCCCTCATTGTATATGATGAAGAACTCTCCTCCTTCAGAAATCGGCTTCATGCCAGTAATTGTTGTGTCGTTGCGCAACACTGTTGCGTTTTGCCATCCTGCCAACATGCGTTCCAGTCCGGTGTAGCAAGCCGGTGTAAAACCATTGTCAATGTATGACCCCATGTCCATAATGTCCCATGATCCCATGCCCCAATTGGTGGATGTGCCGTCATAAATGTCAGGATATCCGAGGCAATGTGAGAATTCATGGCAAATAGTGCCGATGCCGCATATTGATCCCGTGCCCTGTAGCTCGCTGCTGCAGGCATAAGTATCAATTGTTACTCCGTCAAGATTCAATGAAGATTTGTAGTCTGATGCGCTCAACTTCGACTGATGTGGCCATATTGTATAGGAACCGCCACCGTCGTGCTGGCCTTTTCCTGCATAAAGAATGAAAACTTGTTCAACTATTCCGTCTCCGTCCCAGTCGTAATCTGCGAAGTTTACGTATTGATCGGCAGCTTTTATAGCGTCAGCAGCAAATTCTCCAGCATGAATGTCACGTAGCACTGCCATGCCAGAGCCAGAGTCTTGTCCGTAGTATTCTGTTTTTCGTGGCAGGTCTACGGGTCCAACAACATCAAACTCTATGTCTAGCAAACCAAGACTTTGTGCTTTGAAATAGTCGCGCACACTTCCTGTGTATCCAAGTTCGGTGTTGGAGTAATTTTCCTTATTGGCAATTTCTTCAAACAGCTCTTTTGTATGTTCTCTATTGAAGCGGATTGTTGTGTTCTTGAAGTTTGCTAGGATGATAAGTCCCTTTTTCTTTCCTGTATATGCCGAGCCTTTAGTTGAACTGTCTGCGGCTTTTGCCATTATAGAGCTACGCTGACTATTGCTTTTAGCCCTCAATGTTGCGGCTTTTGCGTTGATGACTTCGGCATCAACTTGTACGAAGACACCATCGTTTGCACCCTCATTGTATGTCTTGCCATTGTCGGCAAGCCAGTAGCTTCCCCATTCGTCTCCCTTTAGTTCGGCTCTTAACTCTGTGCCATCGGAAAGGCGTATAGTTTTCCACTGTCCCGGTTTTGCGGGAACTGCAAATGCGGCTGTCGCAGCAAATGCCAATACACATAGTGTAAAAAATCTATTCATATTGTATTTTAAGGTAATGTTTTGGCTACAAATTTACGTGATTTTTATGCAAACATCCAACAAAGAGCTTGATTTTATATCTTTACGCTTAAAAAACTTCAATGCATATACTCATAGCGTGCCTGTTTTTGATTATTTGCCAGGTGTTTTTTAGTGAAGACGTTTGTGTTTCAGAAGTCAGCAAAACCCTCTTTGTACCAAAAAGCCCCACAAAATGCGCAATGGATTTTGTGGGGCTAGATGTTTTTATGCTAAGTATAATATATTCAGCTTATAGAATATGGAATTTTCCAAGGATGATGAGTAGCGTGTATCCCATGGCAAGTCCGATTATTCCCATGGCGAGTCCGATTTTCATCATCTGCTTTTGTGTAGACAAGCCTGTGGAATGAGCGATCGCGTTTGGGGGCGTACTGATAGGCAGGCACATTGCCATGGAAGCAGAAATGGCGACCCCGATGAGAATAACGGAAGCACCGCCGATACCGTTGAGCGATGTACCCATTCCCCTGCACACAACAGCCAATATCGGCACGAGGAGCGCCGTTGTGGCCGTGTTTGAGATGAAATTTGAAAGAATGTAACAAATCAATCCGGAGATAAGCATGATGGCAAGTGGCGACCATGTATCGAACGGAATGCTATGTATAACATTCTCGGCAAGCCCAGAATCATTAAGAGCCAAGCCCAAAGCGAATCCTCCGGCAACCATCCAGATTACAGCCCAGTTAAGTTCTTTCAAATCATCTGCGGTGACAACACCAGTAATGGCAAACACAACAATTGGAACTATTGCCACTGTGTTCGCTCCGATGCCCGTGAAGTTTTCCAATATCCACAGCATTACGGTTAGGATAAATGTGACGGCAACCACGGCAGTGCGCCAATTATGCGCCATGTCGCCTTTAATTTCCAGCTTTATTTCCTTCTTTGTGAAAGGGAAGAATGTTTTAAGTAGGAACCATCCAATCAGCAAAAGGACTATAGTGAGCGGCATCATGAAAAGCATCCATTTGCCGAAAGTAACTCCTAGGTCAAGGCCTGCCGGGTCGTTAATGTATTTCATCGCTATTGCATTGGGCGGCGTTCCGATAGGTGTTCCCATACCACCGATGTTCGCAGCTACAGGTATAGCAAGAGTAAGTGCTACGCGTCCTTTTTCTGATGGCATAGCCTTGAATATCGGAACGAGGAACGTAAGCATCATTGCTGCCGTGGCGGTGTTGCTGACAAACATTGAGAAAAGTCCTGTGATAAGTATAAAACCAAGTAGAACGTTTTCGCTCTTTGTTCCGAACGGGCGCAGCAATGTGCGGGCAAAGAGTACGTCAAGCCCTGATTTCGTTGCCGCTATCGCCAACATGAAGCCTCCAAGGAAAAGGATGATGATGGGATCGGCGAATGAAGCCATGATGGCTTGGTGGTGTAGCAACTCGCTTTTGTCTATACCTCCGCGGAAATATATCAGAGAATTGTCGGAAGTGGTAAGGAGTAGAACACCTATCAGTGCTACTGAGGTTGCCCAAGACGGTATGGCCTCTGTTAGCCACAGTAGTGTGGCAAAGACAAACACAGCAATTATGCGCCGTTGGATAATGGTAAGACCATCAATGCCGAAGCATTCCAACGGCAGATTCCACAAAATGGCTGTTATTAAAACAGCAATGCCGAACATTACGGCTTTTTTTACGCAAAAACTTCCGTTAAGCGTGAACTTTTCTTCTGTAGCCATATATTTGCTTATTAGTAGGCAGACTTGCTTTTCATAAATTAATTTAGTTGCAGAATGATAGCTTGGCATTCTGTTGTATATACGTGTGTCAGGAAATTTACCTACCTTAGCGCTGCCTTAAAAACTCAAACAAGCAAATTCCGGCGGGCGCAAAGGTAAAAATAATTTACGTAAATGTTGCTTTATGGTGCATTTTTTTTCAATTTACAGTGAGAAATGTTGTGGAAGTGGTGGTGAAAAGCAATTTTTGCCAGTAATAAATCCGCTCTTTTAAATTTAGAGTGAAATGTTCAAATGCCTTATAATATATAAGGTATAATGCACAAAAGGCACCTTCTCAAGCAAGAAAAGGTGCTTTTTTATTCTTTTTCTACAAAAAAATGTCTTAAAAGTTTGCAGAGAAAGATTTTTGGGCTACCTTTGCAGCAGATAAGAACAGAATAATGAAATAAAAGACAACGGTAAACGAAACCGAAAGTCAAGCAAAGAGCTATTTAACGCAAAGTCGCAAAACACTAAAGCTATAAGAACAGGGCCTCGAGGTCCACAGAGAGTATTAACAAAGTTATTTAACCGTCTGACGCAAAAAAAGGAAAAACGCTGAAGACACAAAGCAAAAGGGGTAAGATTATGAAACTTAACAAGATTTTCGCAACGGCAGCAGCAACAGTAGCAATGTTCACAATGAACGCAACTCAAGCCATTGCAGACATGTACCATGCGCAGAAAGTAGAGTGCACCATGGGTACATCTGATGAAACGACAATTGGAATGGTTAAATTGGGCGTAACTGCCGATAGTTGTGAAGTGTGGGGCTGCATTAAGAACACGGACAAATATGCGTATTTCCGTTGCAACATTGATGGCACCGATTATACGGTTTCAGCAACAAACATAGATGCCAATAAGGTGCATGACCTAGGTGAGATGGCATGGTACAAGAAGCCTTTACTGCGTCGTCTCCCAACCGAAGAGATGCAAACCCTCTTTGTGAAGGTTGCAGGCAAGAGCAGTGACAACAACAAGTTTATGGCATGGAACTATAAAGCCGATTGGCTTGAAGGTGTAGACGCCTTGCAGATAGTTAATGGCAAGGTAGACATGCAGGTAATGGGCACACCAGTTTACAATGCGGAAACAGACACCTATTCCCAGGAAATACGCTGGACAATGAAAGATGTCTACAAGGATTCATACGATGACACTTATGTTTGCGCCTCTTTTGACGGCGGTCCATGGAAAATGGTCAATTCGGTAAACACATATAGTGAAGAGAACAGCGTTACAGTAACTATTCCTGGCAACGTGAAGAATGTGCGTTATGTGGTACAAGCTTATATAAAGATACACTATGTAGCCATCTTCGATGATTACTATTGGTCTTCGCAAGAATCAGAAACCTACGAACTTACAAAGTCAAGCGACGCCAAGCAGAAGTCATTTATGGGTGAAGAAGAAAGCACAACAAGCGGCATTGACAACGTAAACAACGCAGAACAAGGCAACGCACCTGTTGATATATACACTATCTCCGGCGAGCGCGTAGCTCAGAACGCATCCCTCAAGGACGCAGCCACCACCCTCAACCGCGGTATCTACGTGGTTAACGGCAAAAAGGTTATGATGGGTAAATAACAAGTAGCGTTCCGGGGAAAACGACAACAAACGAAGAACATAATTACCCCAAATAATAAATAGCTTGGCGGGAGCCTCACGGCAATGACGATTGCAGTGTGGCTCCCGTTTTTCTTTTTGTTTGCCGGCATTAGCCCGCGGTGACAAGAACAAAACGCCGCGGCAAAACAAATGAGTCGCCGCGGGCAAAATAATTCTTTTGGCGGTGGAACAAAACCATTCTCTCTTTAAACCGAATAATGAGGCACTCTTTTTGGCGAATTAAACTGAATGTAGTAATTTTGCATGGAAAGAATAAATGCTGGAAATAACGAATAACATATAATACAAAAAACGAATCATGGCAAAGAAAGCTCTTTTGATGATACTCGATGGATGGGGTATCGGAAAACACGGTAAGGGGGATGTGATATACAACACTCCAACTCCATACCTTGACTACCTTACGGCAGTCAGTTCACACTCCCAACTAATGGCATGCGGCGAGGACGTTGGTCTTCCTGATGGCCAAATGGGAAACTCGGAGGTTGGCCATCTTAATATTGGCGCCGGCCGTGTTGTATACCAAGACTTAGTGAAGATAAACCGTGCTTGCGCTGATGGTTCGATAATGAAGAACCAGCAGGTTGTTGATGCCTTTACTTATGCCAAAGAGTCGGGCAAACATCTTCATCTCATGGGACTGACTTCAACGGGAGGCGTTCACTCTTCGCTTGACCACCTCTATAAATTCGTTGAAATATCAAAGGAATATGGCTTGAGCAACACGTTCGTGCATTGTTTCATGGACGGACGTGACACAGACCCAAAGAGTGGCAAGGGTTTTATTGAAGAACTTACTGCACACTGTGAGAAAAACGGGGCGCATATCGCCAGCATCGTTGGACGCTTCTATGCAATGGACCGCGACAAGCGTTGGAATCGTGTGAAGGAAGCTTACGACTTGCTTGTGGAAGGCAAGGGCGAGAAGGCTGCCGACATGGTGAAAGCTATGGAAGATAGCTATGCCGCAGGTGTAACGGATGAATTCGTGAAGCCGATAAGCAACTCAACTGTTGACGGAACCATACAGGAAGGCGATGTAGTAATTTTTATCAATTACCGCAACGACCGCGCAAAGGAACTGACACAAGTGCTCACACAGCAAGACATGCCCGAAGAAGGAATGCACACGATAAAAGACTTGCACTATTATTGCATGACACCTTATGATGCTTCATTCACAGGCGTACATATCCTCTTCCCTAAAGAGAACGTTCAGGATACGCTGGGCGAATATCTGAGTAAGCAGGGACTGAAACAGCTGCATACCGCAGAGACGGAGAAATATGCACACGTCACATTCTTCTTCAACGGTGGGCGTGAAACTCCATACGAAGGTGAAGACAGAATACTTGTTCCCTCTCCGAAAGTTGCAACCTATGATCTGAAGCCGGAAATGAGTGCATATGAGGTGAAAGATAAGTTGGTTGGCGCAATAAATACTCAGGAGTATGACTTTATCGTTGTGAATTTCGCAAATGGAGACATGGTTGGTCACACCGGTATCTATAACGCTATTGCAAAGGCCGTGCATGCCGTTGACAATTGTGTCAAGGAGGTGATTGAAGCTGCCAAGGCAAACGACTATGAGGCCATTATAATTGCAGACCATGGTAACGCAGACAATGCTATTAACCCGGACGGAACGCCTAATACGGCACACTCGTTGAATCCTGTGCCTTTCATTTATGTTACAGACAATAACTCTGCTACAGTGAAAGACGGACGCCTTGCCGATGTTGCTCCTTCCATTCTTCACATTATGGGACTGGAGAAGCCTGCTGACATGACCGGAGAAAATCTTATCATTGACTGATTTTTATAAGTCCAAGCGCAACAACGTTTGGTAAAAAAATAGCCCCAACTGCTTAGAACGGTTGGGGCTTTTTTTGATTGTATTTGATTTTTCTTTCTATATTATGCCTAACTGGTTAAGGAATACCATGAGAATACATATCGGGCAAACGAACTTTACAGCATAAAGGTATAGTGGGAAAAACTTTCCATTCATCGTTCCCCAATTGGTGTATTGGTCTTTCAGAATCTTGCTCGGCACATACCAACCAAGGAACAGGCAAGTGAAGAAGCCACCCAGCGGCAACATTATCTGTCCGCTAACGAAATCGAATAAATCGAACATGGACATTCCTCCTATTGAGAGCCAATCACATTTGCCGAGCGAGAGAGAGCAAAGGGCAGCAATGACGGAGCAGACAATAGTGACAATGGTAGCCGACTTGCGGCGTGACATCTTTGTTTCTTCTTGCACGAAAGCCGTGCAGACTTCATGTAATGATATAAGCGACGTTAGGGCAGCAAGCGATAACAACGCATAAAAGCCGAGCGATACCACATAGCCAACGGCAGGCATTGCGGAGAATGCTTCTTGGAACACGTTGGGCAGTGTTATGAAGATAAGTGCCGGACCACTGTCTGGCTTAACGCCAACAGAAAATGCTGCGGGGAAGATAATGAGACCGGCAAGGATTGCAATGAATGTGTCAATGAAGCTAATCTGAACGGCAGAGCGTGTTAGATTGGTTTCCTTGGAGAAATAAGAGGCAAAGGTGCAAATGCATCCCATTCCCACACTAAGTGAGTAGAACGACTGCCCTAGGGCACCGAGGAACACGTCTTTTGTAACCTTTGAAAAATCGGGTTTGAATAAATATTCCACCCCTTTCCATGCTCCAGGCAGCATGCACGCAGCCACAACGAGGATGAGAAGTAGGATGAACAATGCAGGCATGAGTAGTTTTGAAGCCTTTTCTATACCATCGCGTACGCCGCGTACAATAACGAAATGCGTTACGCAGAGGAAAACAGCTGCCCAAAATACAGGCTTTATGGGGTCTTTCTCGAAAGAATCGAAATAGCTGGCGAAAAACTCCGGTGTGCCATTAAGCTGGCCAATGGCAGAGGCGAAGATGTATTGAAAGCACCAACCGGAAACAACGGCATAGTAGCTTGTTATGACAAAGCCGGTGAAAACTCCGAAATAGCCTATAAGCATCCAGGGCGTGCCGTTAGACAACTTGCGGTAGGCGCGCGCTGTATTTGTAGCCGAGTGGCGACCGATGATAAACTCGTTGAGCATGCACGGAATGCCCAAAATGAATACACACATTATGTATATTATTATGAATGCAGCTCCGCCGTTTTGGCCGGTCATATAGGGGAAACGCCAAACGTTGCCCAGTCCAACTGCCGAACCTGCTGTGGCAAGAATGACACCAAGCTTGCTTCCGAAATTTGCTCTGCTGTTCTTTTCCATATTTACTCTTAAGTTATACGTCCTTTATTTGTTCTGCTTTCTTCCGTATTCTTGTGCCGCCTTCAATAGACAGTACATTTGTTAAGGTGAAATAGCGGTTGCAAAATTACAAAATAATTCCCGTTTTTGTGTTAGAGTGTTAAAGAAAGAATGTGTAAAACGTTAATTAGTTCTGTTTTGCCCATGGCGGAATTTGTTTTCGGCTAATTCGTTTTAATCCTCTAAAGTGGGGTGTCAAGGCAATTGCAACAGTAAATTCTTTGTTATTCGCATTATTTGCCGTAAATTTGCAGTATGGCATAGTGCGTTATCATTGTGCTCTTTAACGGCATCGTCGTTTGAATGCCACCTTAATAATATGTAGAATAAACAAAAAAGATGAGAAAAATAATAGCCCCAGCTCTTGCATTGCTTTTTGCTGCAATAATGGTTACATCCTGTGGAGGAAAGAAATTTCATATAAAAGGCAGTATAACGGAGGCTAAAGACTCCGTGTTGTATTTTGAAAACATGAGCCTTGACGGACCTGTTGCCGTTGACTCCGTGAAACTTACTGCCGACGGTCAGTTTGATTTCTCAGATGATGCGCCCTCTGCGCCAGAGTTCTATCGTTTGAGAATTGCCAATCAAATAATAAACTTGAGCGTAGATTCTACCGAAACGGTTACGGTAAAGGCAGACTATCCCCATATGTCTACAGGGTACACCGTGGAGGGTAGCGAAGAATGTAAGACGATAAAGGATTTGGCAATCAAGCAGATAAACCTTCAGTCGTTTATAATTGGCATTGGAAATAATCCGGCATTGGGTTATGATGCTGCAGAGGATACCATAACGAAAGCCATAGAACAATATAAAGACTATATAAAGCGTAACTATATCTATAAGCAGCCCATGAGGGCATCCTCATATTTCGCGCTCTTTCAGTCGTTGGGCGACAGGCTTATCTTTAACCCGCGTGAGAGTAAGGAAGATATAAAGGCTTTCGCTGCCGTGGCTACTAGTTGGGATGCTTATTATCCTAAATCACTTCGTGGTGAGAATCTTCATAACATCGCCATAGAAGGAATGAAGAATGTGCGTATAATAGAGAATAAGATAGCTGCAAGCCGTAGGCAAATCGACCCGTCTAAGGTTAAGACTTCAAATATAATTGATATTGAATTGCGTGACAATAAAGGTTCAGTGCGCAGGTTGACAGATTTGGCGGGGAAGGTAGTACTGCTTGATTTCCATGTATTTGCAGCCAAAGGCTCTACGCAACGCATAATGCAGCTCCGCGATTTGTATAACAAGTATCACTCCCGTGGTCTTGAAATTTACCAAGTGTCGCTTGATCCCGACGAGCATTTTTGGAAGACCCAAACCGCGGCATTGCCATGGATATGTGTGCGCGATGAAAACTCGGTCAATTCAAACCTTCTCGTACTTTACAATATCCAACAGTTGCCGACTTTCTTCCTCGTAGACAAGACAAACACGCTCTATAAGCGTGACGCCCAGATTAAGGACCTCGATGCGGAAATCCAGAGCCTGCTTTGATTTGTTTAAAAATAGAGAAGGATGGAAAAACAAAGAGTTAAAATTGGGGTTTAAAATTACAAAATGTTAAGTAAAGAAAACCCAATATATATAAATAATAAGGTATGCGTGCGTGCGCATACCTTATTATTTATATGTTGTGTAAGGCTGCTCTTAGTGACAAAAGTGTATACTTGATGTGCATAATGTTAGCAAAGTGTTATTTTAATATGGTATAATTACACGCTAAATATTCCGGATATATAATTTCAAAGTGTGAGATTTTTCCCTATATTACTTATTGTTTCGAATGGAATTAAAGTGGATGCGTGTTGTTTTAGTTAAAAAATAGCATTATAAGACCTTTTTTTAAGTTGTTGTTTTGCATGGAAAAGAAATAATAACTAATTTTGCAAAAACGTAACAAAAAGTATAATTTATTCATTCATTTAATTATTTAGGAAGAGAGTATTTATGGAAAAAAGACTAACAATGCTGTTGGCCTCGCTATTCCTTTGCATTGGAATGGCATTGGCGCAGACAGAAGTCTCGGGTACCGTGATATCTCAAGAAGACGGACAGCCTATCATTGGTGCATCCGTCATGATAAAGGGCACCAAAACTGGTGTTGCTACTGATATTGACGGTAAATTCTCGCTGAACTCCTCTGCAAGCAATCCTACGATTGTGGTTAGCTACATTGGTATGGAGACTCAGACGCTGAAAGGTCGCAAGGGTATGAAAATCGTCTTGAAGTCTGACGATGCCCAGAGTATCGGTGAAGTTGTCGTTACTGGTATTATGAAACAGGACAAACGCCTCTTTACAGGTGCAACAACAAAGATTGATGCTGACAAAACAAAGCTTGACGGTGTTGCCGACCTTACTCGTGGTCTTGAAGGTCGTGTGGCTGGTGTTCAGCTTGAGAACGTTTCCGGTACTTTTGGTACAGCTCCTAAGATTCGTGTGCGCGGTGCTTCTTCTATATATGGCTCGTCTAGCCCATTGTGGGTTGTGGACGGAGTAATCATGGAAGATGCGGTTAATGTAAGTTCTGACGACCTTTCTTCTGGTGACGCACAGACTCTTATCGCTAATGCCATTGCTGGTCTTAACCCTGACGACATAGAGAGCTTTCAAGTCCTCAAGGATGGTTCTGCTACTTCTATATATGGTGCACGCGCCATGTCGGGTGTCGTTGTAGTTACCACTAAGAAAGGTAAGGCAGGAAAAAGCTCTATTAACTATACTGGTGAGTTCTCATATCGTTTGAAGCCAAGTTACAGTAACTACAACATCTCAAACTCACAGGAGCAGATGGGTATTTACAAGGAGATGGCTGCAAAAGGATGGTTGGAATACGCTTCTTTGGTTAACAGCTCTACATCTGGTCTTTATGGAAAGATGTATAATCTGATCAATACTTACGACCAGACAAACGGTCAGTTCGGGCTTCCTTATACACAGGCTGCAATGAACGGTTACCTACAGCAGGCTGAGTTCCGTAATACCGACTGGTTTGATCTTCTGTTCCACAATAACCTTACACAGAACCATTCGGTTAGCGTATCAACAGGTACAGAGAAGGCAAACCTTTATGCTTCACTTTCTGTTTACAATGATCCGGGATGGACAGACCGTAGCGAAGTGCAGCGTTATACAGGTGTGATGAATGCAACGTTCAACCTTAGCAACAAGTTGAGCGTAACTCTTAGAACTAATGCCAGCTATCGTAAGCAGCAGGCTCCTGGTACGCTGAACCAGAGTGTTGACCCCGTTAGCGGTTCTGTAAGCCGTGACTTCGATATCAACCCATTCAGCTACGCTCTGAATACATCACGCACATTGGACCCTACACAGACTTACACGCGCAACTACGCTTCTTTCAATATCTTTGACGAGTTGCAGAACAACTACATTGACATCAATGTGCATGACGTGAAGTTTCAGGGTGAGTTGACATGGAAACCCCTCAAGCACGTTGAAGTGAATGTATTGGGTGACTATCGTACGATGCGCTCTTCACGTGAACATATCGTGATGAACAACTCTAACCAAGCAGAGGCTTACCGCGCTGGAGTTGACAACCCGAACATAATGTACAACAATACATATCTTTATACTGACCCAGATGTGAAGAATGCTCTTCCTATTTCGGTTATGCCGACGGGCGGTATAAACATTATGGATGAGAACAGCGTTACGCAGCTTGACTTCCGCGGAACTCTGCGCTATGACAATACTTGGAACAATACACATATCTTCAACGCTCTTGCAGGTATGGAGGCAAACCGCGCGGACTATGACTCTCGTCATGACGAGGAATATGGTATTGACTACAACAACAGCCGTTTGCAGTCTCTTCCATACGAGTTCTATAAGCAGGCAAAGGAAGAAGGACTTGAAAGAGTTTCTTTCTCTAAGTCTTGGAACCGTCGTTTGGCTTACTTCGCTTTCTTGAGCTATTCTTATAAGGGACGTTACACAGCCAGTGTTACTGGTCGTTATGATGGCTCTAACCAGCTTGGTCGTTCTAGAAGTTCTCGTTGGCTTCCTACATGGAACATCTCTGGAGCATGGAACGCTCATGAAGAAGACTGGTTCACTAAATGGGCTGCTGCCCACAACTATTGGTTGTCTCACGGTACGATACGTTTGAGCTACTCTCTAGTAGGTGAGCAGACTACTGCTTCCAATGCCCTTGCAATCTTCCGCTCTGGTATCAAATGGCGTCCGCAAGGTGACCAGCAGGAGAGCTACATTTACCTCTCGCAGCTTGCCAACAGCGATTTGACTTATGAGAAGAAGAAAGAATTCAATGTCGGTTTCGACTTGGGTTTCCTTAACAACCGATTGAATTTAACGACCGATTGGTACTGGCGTAACAACTATGACCTCATGGGTTATGTAAATACGAGCGGTGCTGGCGGTGAAATACGTAAGTTCGCAAACGTAGCTTCAATGAAATCCCACGGTGTTGAGGCGACAATCTCTTCGCAGAATATACGCACTAAGAACTTTGATTGGTCTACCGACCTTACCTTCGCTTATACAAAGACCGAGATTACCGATGTGCTTTCACAGGCTAACGTAATAAATTTGGTTTACAACTCTGGTGCTAACATCCGTCAAGGATATCCACACCGCTCCTTGTTCTCTATTCCTTTCGTAGGACTTAACGACGAGGGTATACCCCAGATTATTAACGAAAAGGGTGAGGTTACTACAACAGACATCAACTTCCAGGAGTATCAGTCGCTTGACTTCCTCAAGTATGAAGGTCCTACGGAACCGACAATGAACGGTGGTCTCAACAATACTCTGAGATACAAGAACTGGCGTCTGAATATCTTTGTGACATATTCTTTCGGTAACAAGATTCGTCTTGACCAAGTGTTCTCTTCTAGCTATTCCGACATGTCGGCAATGCCTAAGGAATTCAAGAACCGTTGGGTTATGCCTGGCGATGAGAACAAGACTACTATTCCTGCAATCGCCAGCAAGCGTCAGTATTACAACGATACCTATCTGTCATATGCGTATAATGCTTACAACTATTCAACGGCTCGTGTCGCAGACGGTGGCTTTATTCGTTTGAAGGACGTTTCGCTGACATACGATATTCCACGTTCTTTCTTGTCAAAGATCGGCCTCTCGACAGCATCTCTTAAACTCGATGCAACAAACCTCTGTCTGTTATATGCTGATGACAAGTTGAACGGACAGGATCCTGAGTTCGTTAATTCCGGCGGTGTGGCAACTCCTCTCTCAAAGCAGTTCACTCTGACTGTACGCCTCGGACTTTAATTCAAGATTGGTAAAAAAGATACATATAATATGAAATCATATAAATATACGGTAATGGCATTCGGCGCAGCTCTTATGGCAGTTGCATCATGTAGCGAAAGCTTCCTTGACAAAGTGCCTGATGAGCGTACCGAAATCAATACAGAGGACAAGGTTGTCAGCTTGCTCGTTTCTGCTTATCCCGAGGGAAATCCAGCATGGGTATGCGAAATCTCTTCCGACAATCTTCTCGATAACCAAACACCTCACTATCCTTCTAATCCATCAAAGAAGCAGGTGTTGTCTTATTACAACTACAGTTCCTATTCAAAGTGGGACGATGAATTGTATAAGTTTGAGGCTGCGGAGAATGCAACCTATTCTAATCAAGATTCTCCTGGTAGCCTTTGGAGCGGATATTATGGTTCTGTGGCAACTGTAAACCAAGCTTTGGCAGCAATAGACAAGATTTCTCCTGATGGAAACTTGTCATCCAAACTTAAAGCGGCTAAAGGTGAAGCTCTTCTTCTTCGCGCTTACGACCATTTCCAATTGGTAAATATCTTCTCTCAAGCATACAAAAACTCTACTGAGAGCAAGAAGGATATTGGTGTTCCTTATGTTACCGAGATCGAGGATGTCGTTTCAAAGAAGTATGACCGAATCAATGTTGACAGCGTTTACCAGCTTATAGGTAAAGACCTTGAAGAAGGTCTCTCCCTTATAAGTGATGTCAACTATTCAACAGCACCGAAATATCACTTTAATACTAATGCTGCTCATGCTTTCGCCGCGCGTTATTACTTGTTCAAACGTGACTATGCGAAGGTTATTGAACATGCTAATCAGGTGATTGGTTCTGACTCTGCAAGCTTCCAGCGCATGACAATGGATTACTCCCAGTTTAACGGTAGCTCGTCTCTCTCTGACTATGCTAACGTATGGGTGGCTCCTAGCCAGAATAATAACTTGATGTTGATTGACACATATTCTTTGCTGCAGCGTCGTCTCTTCGGCTATCGTTATTCTTATGCTGGAACATCATGTAGCAACGCGCTTATGTATCGCAGTAATCACTCTACACTTTGGACTGGTTACTATGCTCCTGGTATCTCACTCGTTTCGGGTCAGCTCTTCGGAAGCAGTTCTCACGACTATGGATATTTCAGCTCTAAAGTGGGAGAGCACTTTGAATATACTGATAAAGTAGCAGGTATTGGTTATTGTCACCAAATATATCGTGCCTTTACTGCTCAAATGCTTATTCTTGAGCGTGCAGAAGCAGAGGCTATGCTTGGCAAATATGCAGATGCTGCCAATGACCTTCGTTGGTATTGGAACTGCCAGCTTAATACATTCAGTGAAGATGACAAGAAACAGTTTGTGTCTACGGGATATAACAAGTACATGACAAATTCCGAATTCACTAATTATTATGCGAATGCCACCAATACAAACTGCTTTAGTGGTTGGGACTTCACTCAGTATATGAGTTCTGACTTTGTCGTTCCTGCAGAGGCCGTTCCTTATATGAACTGTATTAATGATTTCCGCAGATACGAGACCTCTTTCGAAGGACACCGTTTCTTTGACCTTAAGCGTTGGGGTATCGAATATATCCATTATTTTGGAGTTGGTAGTTATAGGTACAAAAGCTCCGTAACTTCTTCAGCTAGAGCAATTGAAGTACCCTGGGAAACAATCTCTGCCGGACTTGATTCATCTCGTCCTACATCAACAAATGATTCTGAAGCAAAGAAGGCTTCCATGAATGTGAGCGATTTTGTGATTAAATCAAAATAAGGAGGAAAAAAGAATTATGAAATTTAACATAAAGACTTTGGCTGTCGGTTTGTTCGCTGTCGTTGCAGGATGCTTGGCTTCTTGTTCGGACGACGATTTCACGGCAACCATATTTGATACCGATCCTGCTCAGGATTATCTTGACAAGACTCAGTATACGTTCCCGCTTGATACCTTTATCAAGAAAGAGTTTCTTGAGCCGTATAATGTTAAGTTTGTCTATAAGTTCGAGGATAAGGGTTCTGATATGAACAAGAACCTGACGCCTGCTGCTTACGACAAGAGTGTAGACCTTGCTGTTCTCACCAAATACTTGTGGTATGATGTTTACAAGCAGGTTGGCAACGAGACTTTCCTTAAGGTCAATAGTCCACGTATCATAAGTATTACAGGGTCAAAGAACTACAATGCTTCGCAGGGTACCGAAGTCTTGGGTGACGCAAGTTCCGGAGTAAAGATTAATCTTTATAATGTTAACAACTTGAATGTTTCCGACATCTCTATGATGAACGAATACTTCTTCAAGACAATGCACCACGAGTTTGCTCATATCCTTGACCAGACTGTTCTTCACCCAACATCATTCAACGTTCTTTCAAACGGTTATGATGCTGCCGGTTGGAGTGATGCTGCCGATTCTCTGAAGGCAGGCCAGGGATTTGTTACGCCTTATGCTTCAAGCTCTACCAGTGAAGACTGGGCAGAGTCAATGGCCAACTATATTACAATGGACACACTTGAGTGGGCTCAGAAGTTGGCTTCAGCAAGCTATGACTGGGAAGAGATTGATTGTGCTAGCAAGTCTGAATACAACAAGAAGCTTACTCCAGGATGTAACCTTGATACAATAGGTTATTTCAAGAATACAGAAAGTGGTTCTGAAACCAAGATTTATCGCCGCAAGTGCTTGAGAAATGCTGATGACTCCGTGGTTCTTGATGAGAATGGTCTGCCTCAATGGACTCATGATAGTGGAATTGATGGTCGTTCCGTTATACTTCAGAAGGTTGATTTGGTTAGAAATTACTTGAAAGAGAACTATGGTCTTGACCTTGACGCTATACGCGATATGGTTCAGTCACGCACGCTAGTAAGGAACAGCGACGGCTCTTATGCTCTCGACAGGTTCGGGCAGCTAATCAACAAACTTACTGAAACGCAGGCTTCCGGCAGTACTTTGATTGACGAACTGCGCAATGAGGTTTACAAATACAATTCTCTTGTTGAAACTAACAATTAAGGAATTAATATGAAGAATATATTATATATAGGATTGATTTGCGCTTCAGCGCTGACTTTCACTGCTTCTTGTGTCAACGAGGAAGACGACATCTTTGACAAGAGTGCTGCAGAACGTCTTAATGAAGCGAGCGAGCTGTATTCAAACCGCTTGACAGCTTCTCCTAATGGATGGGCAGTTCAACTTTATCCCACCACAGAAGACGAGACTCCTTATGGCAATGGTTATCTCTTGTTGTTCCGCTTCCATAAGAACAAGTCTGTTGATGCTGCAACATATACTTATCTAAAGTCAAGTAGTACCGAGAATAAAGTATGGGAATATCTTACAGATACATCCTCTTGGGATGTTATCACAGATAATGGCCCCGTGCTTACATTCAATACTTACAACAAAGTTGTTCACCTATTCAGCGACCCAGAAGACATCAAGTCTACGGGTACAGCTGAAATACCTAATGATGAAACTGGAAAAGGTATTCAAGGTGACTATGAATTTATCATCGTTGATGCTCCTGAAGACGCTTCTTACATGATGCTTAAGGGAAAGAAACGCGGAACATATAACCTTCTTACTCCTGTAGAAGAAGGAGTTGATTTTGAGTCATACCTTATGGATGTTAAAGCATTCCAAGAAAAAATGTTCCCTGCTTCAGCACCAACATTCGATGTGTTGAAGGTTCGCGATGCTTCTTATAAGGTTGAAGATGCAGACGAAGGTATTCCAAACATCTATCCTTATAATGCCGATGCTATAATCGACCAGGAGTTCAATCCGTTCCTTATCACAAAGCGTGGCAACGACTATTACCTTCGCTTCCGTGATGCCAAGGCTTACAATACAGGTTCAGAGACAGATTCTCTCGTAACGCTTCAGGAATTCAAGTACGTTACAGACCGTGATGCTTTTGTAAGTACCGATGATGATAGTTGCTATATCACGGGTGACAGCCCCACACGCTTTATTTATTTCGCACTCTGCAACAAGTCAATACAGTGGAGATGGACAGCTTCAAGTGGAATGTCCTCTTCATATAAATCAATAATTGACGAGTTGGTATCCCAGATGTCAAAGGTTAAATATAGCTTGACAAGGTTCTCTATTGTGCCTACTGACACAGGCTATTTCTCATTGAGGTTTGCTTATAACTATAATCGCCGTGATTATTCTATAGACTATAACTTCAAATTTGTCCAAACCGATACTGGTGTCAAGACAACCTATTTGGGTGCTGCTGCAACAGCCGGTGAGAATGCACTCAAAACTTTTACGGCATTGCAGAATGTTATTGACGCCCTTACAGGTGATTTGAAATTCTCAGCAGCCGAAACGTCGTTCGATTTGACGAACCTTAAAGTCACTTCTGGTAGCAATTCGGACATGTGGTTCAACGTAACAATGTATCAAAGATAACTTAATTTTTTAAATTATGAAAAAGTATTTACTACTTAGCGCAGCTGCTTTCGCAGCTACGGCAGGATTTGCACAGGTTGCAAATATGCAAATGGAGAAGGTTACAGCACCGAAATATTCTCCTATGACAACATTCGAGCGCATGACAGAAAACGTTGCCGCAAAGAAGTCATATTCAAACCAGACATACTATCAGCCACAGGGCGGTCTTTATTTGGGTTGGAATGCCGAAGGTCGTGGTACAGGTTCTGCAGTATATCTTGTTCCACCGTTCACAGACATCACTTTCACAAACATGATGAACACTCCAGCAAATGGAGTATGGCAGATGAACGGCACTGATGTAACTCAGTATGCTGTTAACGGCGATTATGTTTATAGCTTGAATCCAAACGGTATTTTCTATGTTCCGACTTTGATAAACGGTTCAGTACAGTATCAGTTCGGTGAGAATAACTATTATTACATTCAGGGTCAGATTACTAGCCTTGCTAATGCAGGTAATGCAATGACTACTACAGCAATTAGTTTCTCTGACGGTACTTCTTTGACTTTGCCTATTTATGCAGTAAACGACCACGGTTCTAGGGAATCTGATGGCCGAACATTTACAAATACTCTTGTAGGATATGGTTTCATTGGGGGAACAAAATTCCTCTTTGGTTCTGGTACATATACAAATGACGACGCAACTGTTTCTAAGGTGGCTTCATCTACACAGTTCTTCACACCGATAGCTGCTCCTCTTTATGCAGATGACATTATTGCTAGCGGTATAACATTCAATGAAAATGGTCCTATTCCAGCAAATGACTCTATTTTCGCTTATGTAACAGATGTTGATACCATTACTTCTGAAAGCGGTAATGTTTATTATCAGCCAGGCAATACTATCTATGCCAAGCTTTATGCAACTTCTGAGACCACAAGCGGATTCACACAGAGCAGTGATGATGTAGTGTCAGGTTGGTCAGGAGAAGGCGACTATAAAGGCAAGAATCCAACTACAGGTGTGGTAACTTATTACAATACCGATAAGACTATCGATCCTATCATGGGAACAGAAAGCTCTAATCCTATCGTTCTTCCTGAGGGCAAGGCTTTCGCAATTACATTTGCAGATTTGGACAAGACAGGTGTAAACCTAGGCTTCTCAGGTACTATTGCTAATGATGAGGATAACTGTGCACCTGGTTGTGTTAACCTTGACAACGGCCAAAGCTATTGGTATCAGTCAAACATTGGTATCCATGCAGCATTGGAAGGAATGTTTGAGAAGATATCTATTCCTACAAAAGACTTCTTGACATACGAGTCTCAGGATGGATTCCCCGCTTCTTCTTTCTATGGATGGAACGTTCTACGCGTTTCTGCTGATGGTCAGACAGTATCTACAGACGGTCTTTCAGGCACAGACTATGACCTTGGCGCAGCTCTTGTCGGCACAACTTTCCCATGGGTTGATGATAACGAAAACTCTAACTATAGCGTAGAGGTAGAATATCTCAGCGGTGAAGACTGGATTGAAAGTGTAAACTATAACTCAGATCTCTATGATGGCAACAGTCTTCCTGGCTACAACCTCATCCAGCCAGTATGTTCTGCACTTCCTACAGGTGTAACAGGCCGTACAGCTAAGCTCATCATCCACGGCAAGGCAGACATCGCTTGTCCTACATACGTATATGTACTTCAGGGTGACGCAGCTGAATCAACAGGTATTAACAGCGCTGTTGCATTCGATGGCAAGTCTAACGTAGAGAATGCTTCTATGTTCAACCTCTCTGGTCAGAAGGTTGGTAATAACTATAAGGGTATCGTAATCCAGAACGGTAAGAAGTTCTTCAACAAGTAATTTCCGATACTTTAGCACTTCCCTTAATTAAAGGGAAAGAGCTATATCAATAACTACGCCGCAGTGTTTCAAAATGCACTGCGGCTTTTTATGTTCCTTTGAGAATTGTCTGCTTTCACATTTCCCCTCAATTATAAGTTATTTTTGTTTAAAACCTTTTCCGTTGCGCTTTTTCTTCTTATCTTTGTCAAAACATTGGCTTGTGGCAGTGTTTTTTATATGATCACATGTTTTTTAATCAGAAAAATTGTAAGATAAAAGAAATATGAAAAAGCACATTCTAACGGTAGCTGTGGCTTTGGCACTCGGTTTGACTGCAAATGCCATACGTCCCATCCACAAATTGTTCCCCGTGAAGCAAAGTGACGGAACAACTGTCATGCTTTATAAGAACGGAAACGGGTATCTTGCCTTTTATACCACAGAGGACAATCAGGTTGTCATACGCGACAGCAATGGAACTTTGTGTTATGCAGAGGTGAAGGACGGCAAACTAGAGGCATCTTCCGTGGTTACCCATAACATTGGTGAGCGCACTGACGCAGAAAAGGCTTTTGTTTCTTCAAACACCCTCACGCCAATGGAGGCATATCGTGTAGATGCTAAGGAAATGAATGGAACGGAAGTTCAACGTTCGCCCCTTAAGTCGCTTACCCCCTCAACGTCCGACGGCTTAGGCAAGTACGGTGTAACAGCAGGCGGCTCACTCCCTTCAATTGGAACCCCAACAATACCAGTAATCATGGTAGAGTTCTCAGATGTGAAATTTCAGGATTCGTGGACAATTGAGCATTACTCTCGCTTTATGAATGCCGAAGGATATTGTGAAGACGACTCACGCCAAGTAGGCTCAGTGAAAGACTATTTCAAGTCGCAGAGCCGCGGCATGTTCGACCCCACGTTTGACGTGGTGGCAAAGGTTTCGCTTTCCAATGGTTATGCGTACTACGGGCAGAATAGAAACAACAACCGTGGAGCCGACAGTAATGTACTTCAGATGGTAAAAGATGCTGTGAATGGTGCCATTTCTCAAGGTGTCAGCTTCAAGAAATATGAAGTAGATAACAAAATTCCCAATGTCATAATCCTTTATGCAGGCTATGGCGAAGCAACGGGAGGTGACGAAAACACCATTTGGCCTCACGAGCTAGATCTCCCTATCACTTGGGGGCGTATCGGAGACTATGTCTTCGGATCATATTTTGTAGGCAACGAGCTGAATGGTTCTTCAGGCACAAGTGTCATGGGAATGGGCGTTATGGTTCATGAGCTGAGCCATGCCTTAGGTTTCCCCGACCTCTATGATACCAGTACCTCGCCAACTTATTCTGGTGACAGCCCCTATGGCGAATGGTCTGTAATGGAAAACGGTCCATATGTCAACGGAGCTTATGCACCTATTGGCTATACAGCTTACGAACGCAGCTATATGGGCTGGTTGAATATGCGCGAGCTGAAAGATGAGGAAGCGGTAACACTAACCGATCCAAACCTCTCCGACGGTGAAATGGCTGTCATGTTCCGTAATCCCGAAAACACAAGCGAATATTTTATCATCGAGAATCGTCAGCCCGGCACGTGGTATCCTTCAAGCTTTGGCAGTGGACTACTCCTTCAACGTGTCAGCTACAATAGCACGATATGGTACAATAACCGCCTTAACACCATTCAGGATCGCAAACGTGCCATGGTGGTAACAGCCGGTGGTCGTAAGATACAGGACGATAGTCGCCCTGCAGACCTCTTCGGAAATGGTGTCAACAAGAAAGAAACATAC
Source organism: Barnesiella intestinihominis (assembly GCA_963586715.1). Lineage (GTDB taxonomy): Bacteria > Bacteroidota > Bacteroidia > Bacteroidales > Bacteroidaceae > Prevotella. Next base: position 67,300 of record CAVAAS010000002.1, on the reverse strand, counting down.
CCGTTGTTTGCAGGGACAGAATATTCAGAAATGCCAATCTATAAGATATTGAAGAGTCCCGATGGCTCGGTTTCTTTCAGCGTAAAGAACTCATCCCTTTCAGCTAGCCATGCGGTAGCAGGCGAGAGCGATGTTTACGAAAAAGTTTCCGACATAAACGCTTTGGCAACAAACGATGTCGTTGTATTCGTGAACGAAGCCGAAGGTGTCGCTTTGGCAGAGGCATCACAGACTTCAGGACGTGCAGCAGTACCCGTAAAGATTGACGGCTCAAAAGTCTACGGTAATGATTATGTCATGCCGCTAACGCTCATAAAGGCAGCCAATGGCAGTGGATGGGGTTTCCGCACAGCTCAGAATTCCTATCTCGGCACAAGCTCCTCAGGCTTGAAGACAGTCACAAAGGCAGACGCAAACTGTATTGCAACCATGACCATTACTGATGGAATTGCCTCGATAACCTTTACAGGCAACGCGACAAAAAAGAAACTCGGCTATGATACTTCCGATTATAACTTCAATACCTTCAATGATGCTGTAGCCAATCTTTCAATTTACCGCAAGCATACGTCAACAGATGGTATAAACACTGTTTCTACTGATTACCGTAGCAATGCTTCCGACCGCATGTTCAACCTTGCCGGCCAGCAGGTAGGTGCAGATTTTAAGGGTATCGTAATTCAGAACGGTAAGAAATTTATCAAGAAATAATACAACCCAATTGATAAGTGTAAAGCTTATCGGAGATGATTTCGAGAGCCTAGTGGATTTTTTTCTGCTGGGCTCTTTTGCGCTTTCAAGTAGAGCATTATTAAAAGAGTAAGGGATAGACATGGTAATTGTGCCGTATCCCTTTAGAAAAGAATATGATTAAGTCTTCAATAGGCATTAAAAGCCAATGAGTAAAGAGCTATTCATATTGAGTTACAATAAACCCGTTGATTGACCGCGGTTAATTTACAATCCGATACCACACTTTATACGTGCCATCACTTTGTGGTTCTATATGCAGCTCAAATTTGGCGTTGGCAGGAATATCTTGTCCAATTTTTGCAGCCAATTTAAGTGCACTGATTTTCCCCTTGCAAGTACCTCCAAATTTCCATCCCTTGCCAGCAGGTGCTTTACAAACCTTACTGGCAGAGTCTGTAGAACTAGCAGATCCTTTGTCAAGCGAATCGTAAAAAGCAGTTACTATTCCGTAGATGAAATCTGAACAAACAACCATGCTGTCAGACTCTGCGTCATACACGATGTAGCCGCCTTCGTTAAATTGAGAGTTCTTGTTTTCCATGATCTCAACAATTCCTTGCGACAGACGCTCTGCAATAATACTACTCTTTGTCGATTCCGCACTAATGGGGTCATCGCTATTGTTGCAACTAATAGCACAAAATGCAGTCATAAGCAACAATACCAAGGAATAACATAAAGCTTTCATATCTTAGCCATTTTGTTAAGCCTACTCGTATAGCTTTTCGGCATTCGCTCCTTTCTCCACACAAGTGGACTGTGTGGTCAGCACAAAACCTTGGCGCCGTTGAGTTTTGATGCAACAAATCTACATTACATTTGTAAAAAGACAAAAGAATAAAGAAAGTTTATTCAACTTGTGCGTAATATGGGATATATTATTCATCAAATGGATTGTTTTAGGTAAGCAAAAGTAAAGGATTAAAGGTGCGTTAGCTAAACATCTGTTGGTGTTTATAGTCGTTTCACTTACAAAACGAAACGGTTTGTGTACGTTTTGTGGGTATTTTGTAACATTTTAGTCTAATGTATTCTCTGTTATCCCCATTTCTCTTAAATAGGTCTAGGTGGCGATGGCATTTCAGTGCATGCTTTGTTCAAAAAAGATAGCGGTATGTTTGTTAAATGAAAAAAAATAGTTAGATTTGCAAGAAGTTAGGTCTTTCAAACTGACCGCCTTGCCAGATTGGACTTAAATCAATGCCAAACCCATTTTTATGATATCTAATATAGACCAGATTTCCGTTTCGTCTACAAGAAAGATTTATGATGGTCCGTCGATAGACGATGACCTTCTGTTGTTTCCAGAGTTCGGTGATATACCAATTCCTGACATGCCCAAGCGTATGAACTGTATATTGGTTGGTCTATGCCTAAAGGGTGAAGTCCGTTATACCGTGGATACGGAAGAACGCATGGTGAAAGCCAACGACGTAATCATAATAAGCGAAGGGCAAGTTGTGAACAATAGCCGTCTGAGCAAAGACCTTAGCGGTATTGCCATAATGATGTCTGAAAATTTCTTCAACGAAGTAGTGCAGGGAGTCCACGACCTTTCGTCACTATTTCTCTTTTCCCGCAGCCATCCCGTCTTTGGACTTCGTGCCGACGAGGTGGAGAACATTATGACATATTTCAGACTTCTCGTGAGCAAGGTAGCCGATTCAGACCATCATTTCCGCGCCGATGTTGCCCGCTCGCTTATGGCGGCGATGATTTACGACATAAGTCACGTGATGTATGGTGTGCAGTATGGCATGGAGAGGCGGCAGACGCGAGCTGAAAGCATCTTCACAGATTTTATACGCCTGGTGGAACAAGAATTCCGCTCCGAGAGGCGCGTGTCGTGGTATGCAGAGAAATTATGTATAACTCCCAAATATCTGTCAGAAACAGTAAAGTCCGTTAGCCGCCGCACACCCAATGAATGGATAGACAAATATGTCACCTTGGAGTTGCGTGTGCAGTTGAAAAACACGTCCAAAAGCATCAAGGAGATAGCCCGTGAGCTAAACTTCCCCAACCAGTCGTTTCTAGGTAAATACTTCAAGGAGCATGTTGGCGTGTCGCCCTCCGCATATCGGAAGGAGTAGGGCTGTTTACGCTTTTTCAGTAACATTGATGTAAATTGTTGCCGCCGTAAACGCTCCATCTGGATGTAAATATCATAAAAAAAGGTAATTATACACTGTAAACTGCCGCATATTGTAAGTAAATCGCTAACTTTGTGCGGTTTTACCGCATGTAAAGATTAAAGGAAGAAAAATAGATAACAGATGTTGTTAAAACAATAAGTTTTTTTAGATGAACGTAATTACGAAAACAGTTCAATTGCCTGATGGCAGAACCATCAGCATTGAAACCGGGAAAGTGGCAAAACAGGCCGACGGGTCATGTATGCTCCGTATGGGCAACACCGTATTGCTCGCCACTGTTTGTGCCGCAAAAGATGCAGTTCCCGGAACAGATTTCATGCCTTTGCAGGTAGAGTACAGAGAACAGTATGCCGCTGCCGGACGTTTTCCGGGCGGATTCACCAAACGCGAAGGCAAAGCAAGCGATAACGAAATCCTTACATGCCGACTAGTAGACCGCGCTTTGCGCCCCCTCTTCCCGTCAGACTTCCACGCCGAGGTGTTTGTAAACATAATCCTTTTCTCGGCAGACGGAGTTGACCAGCCCGATGCTTTGGCAGGTTTTGCCGCATCATGTGCGCTGGCATGCTCCGATATTCCTTTCGAGTGCCCGATTTCTGAAGTACGCGTGGCACGCATCAATGGAGAATACGTAATCGACCCAACCTTTGAGCAGATGAAGGAAGCCGATATGGACCTCATGGTAGGTGCTTCGGCAGAGAACATCATGATGGTAGAGGGCGAGATGAAAGAAGTTTCGGAGCAGGATCTCCTCGGAGCCCTCAAGGCTGCGCAGGATGCTATACGTCCGATGTGTGAGTTGCAGGTGGAGTTGTCAAAGGAACTCGGCACAGACGTTAAGCGTGAATACTGCCATGAGGTTAACGACGAAGACCTGCGCAAGCAGATGAACGACGAGCTTTATCCAAAGGCATACGATGTAACAAAGCAGGCCCTTGACAAGCAGGCCCGTCAGGACGCTTTCGACAAGATACTGTCAGACTTCCAGGAAGCTTACAATGCCGCTCATACCGACCTTACAGAGGACGAGCTTGAGGAGAAGGCAGCACTCATGGAGAAATATTACCACGATGTTATGCGTGACGCTATGCGCCGTTGCATCCTTGACGAGGGCATCCGCCTTGACGGTCGTAAGACCAATGAGATACGCCCCATCTGGTGCGAGGTAAGTCCGCTGCCAATGCCCCACGGAAGCTCTATCTTCACACGTGGCGAGACACAGTCGCTTACCACATGTACGCTCGGAACAAAGCTTGACGAAAAGATGGTTGACGATGTTCTCGACAAGAGCTACATGCGTTTCCTCCTTCACTACAACTTCCCCCCATTCTGCACCGGCGAGGCAAAGGCACAGCGTGGTGTAGGCCGCCGCGAGATTGGTCATGGCCATTTGGCATGGCGCGCTTTGAAGGGACAGATTCCTGTAGATTATCCTTACACCGTTCGTTTGGTATCACAGATACTTGAGTCTAACGGTTCATCGTCAATGGCAACAGTCTGCGCTGGTACACTTGCACTTATGGACGCTGGTGTTCCTATGAAGAAGCCCGTTTCTGGTATAGCAATGGGACTTATCAAGAACCCGGGAGAAGACAAATATGCCGTTCTGAGCGACATCCTCGGTGACGAGGACCACCTTGGCGACATGGACTTCAAGACAACGGGTACTAAAGACGGTCTTACAGCAACACAGATGGATATCAAGTGCGACGGACTGAGCTTCGAAATCCTTGAAAAGGCACTGCTTCAGGCAAAGGAAGGCCGCGAGTATATCCTTGGCAAGCTTACCGATACAATCTCTGAGCCACGCGCAGAACTTAAACCTCAGGTGCCACGTATCGAAGCCTTCGACATTCCGAAGGAGTTCATCGGCGCTGTTATCGGTCCTGGCGGAAAGATTATCCAGCAGATCCAGGAAGAGTCTGGTGCTACCGTAACAATCGACGAGACAGAAGGCAAGGGTCATGTTCAGGTGAGCGCGCCCAACAAGGAGAGCATCGACAAGGCAATCTCCAAGATCCGCGCCATCGTTGCAATCCCAGAGGTTGGCGAAGTTTACGAAGGAACAGTCCGTTCCATCATGCCTTACGGTTGCTTCGTTGAAATCATGCCAGGCAAGGATGGTTTGCTACATATCTCAGAGATAGACTGGAAGCGTCTTGAGACTGTTGAAGAGGCAGGACTTAAAGAAGGCGACAAGATACAGGTTAAACTTATGGAGATCGACCCAAAGACGGGCAAGTATAAACTCTCTCGCAAGGTTCTTCTTCCAAAACCAGAAGGCTACGTAGAGCGTGAGCGCCGTCCTCGTGGCGACCGTCCTGAGCGTCGTCCGCGTCCAGAACGTGGCGAGCGCCGTCCTCGTGGCGACCGCTTCGGCAACAATGGAGGCGAGCAGCGCCGCTTTGAACACCGCGGGGAGTCAGACTTCCATGACCCAATGGCAGAGCGTGAGCCAAAGGATTTCAATGACTCACTCGATCATCTAGACTAATATCCTCGTGATATAAACCAACAATCCCCGCAGGCATCCGTTTCCGATGCTTGCGGGGATCTTTTTTTATCCCTGCGGCGATAATTTGCTTTGCGTGCGGCTTTATAAGTAAAAGCCCGCGGTATGTCAGAACATTTTGCACACACTCTTTATTGCTTCAGCTTGTAAGTTTATAACTGTTTGTTGAAATTCTTTTACAAATAGTCAGTGTATTGCGAATTTATCTTTAAATTTGCAACTGCAAACATAAATAAAGATAATTTTTAATATGAGTAATTTCCGTTTAACTCTAACGGCGGCAGCAGTGGCAATTCTGTTGCTGCCCGTCGGTACCAATGCGCAGAAGGCAGAGCAAGCCAAGGGCAAGCAAACCCCTGTTACATTGTTAGAAAAGCCAAGAAAGGCGACTCCGACTCAATTGAGAGCAGAGAGGCAGAAGGTTGAAGCCAAGACTCCGCTCCTGTTCAAGGGGAAAGTGTTCAAGCCGAAACAGTCAAGTACACTGAAACTGATGGAGTCAGGCAGACGAAAGGTCTCACCGTTGGCTTTGTCTCCACGGGTTCCGCTGAGGGCAGCCCAGAGCGCTTCGACAGTTCGCGAGCTGTGGGGAAGCGTCGTTTCAGACAATACTTGGGGAGACTACGACTATGTTTATGGCATATACAAGTTCAATGCCCTAAGCAGTATAACGACAAACCTGTTGGGAGCCACCGACTATTATGCAAACGGCGGCGGTGCAATGGTGGGCAACCGCCTGTATTTCGTGTTTTATGATACAGACGGGTATTCCATTTACTCCCTTCTGTTCTGTTACGACACCGAGACATGGGAACCCGTTGACGACCCCATCGAGCTAGACGACTTAAGCTTGATTGCGCTTGAAACAGCGGTGTCTCCTAGCGGAACCGTTTATGGTGAGTTCTACAATGCCGACGGAAACGAATATGAACTGGGCGTTGCTGACTATGAGAACATGACGCGTTCTACGATAGGAACGCTGACCAACACTTATGTTGCCATGGGCATGACGAAGGGAAACGTGCTTTATGGCATAGCTGCCGATGGCAAGTTATACAAAATAGACACCGAGACGGCTGAAGAAACGCCTATAGGCGAAACGGGACTGACCGTTAGCGACAGCGAAGGACAGTACTATTTCCAAAGCGGAGAGATAGACCAAAAGGATGATGTCTTCTATTGGGCAACAGCCGATATGGGCGGCAATGTTGCATCGCTCTATACGGTTGACTTGTCTACTGGGGCGGCGCAGAAAGTGGGAGACTTCGAGAATCAGAACCTGATAACGCTGCTCACCATTCCCGAAGCCGTTGCCGACGGAGCGCCAGCCGCCGCAACAGACCTCGCGGCAAACTTCAGTAATGGCTCGCTCAGCGGAACAATATCTTTCAAAGTCCCAACCACAACTGTGGCAGGAGAGGCGCTCACCGGGTCTGTAGAATATGCAATAACTTGCGGACAGACAACTCTTGCCAGCGGAACGGCAGCGGTCGGCGAACAGGTGGAGAAGGCAGTTGAGTTTGAAACAGACGGCAGCAAGACCATTACCGTTGTTATGGCTAATGCCGAAGGAAAAGGACTTACTGCCAAAACCACCCTTTATGTTGGTTACGACACACCGCAGGCAGTAAGCGGACTGTCGTACGATGTTGACAGCGAGACCGGGAAGGTTACTCTAAGTTGGAACGCAGTTACTGAAGGAGTGAACAATGGTTATCTTGGCAATATAACTTACAACGTAGTGCGTTATCCCGAGGAAAAAACTGTTGTGAGCGGTGGAAAAGAAACTTCCTTCACGGAGACTCTTGAAAAAGGTGAGCTTACATCCTACAGCTATGGTGTTGTGGCAACAAGCGGAAAGAAGGACAGTGAGGAAACAAAGACGTCGGCTGTTGTCTTTGGCAACCCGATGGAACCGCCTTATTCGCAGGACTTCACCAGCAGCAACAGCTTGAATCTGTTCACTATTATCGACAGTAATGAAGACGGAAACTCTTGGACTTGGTTCGGAGATGAGAGCGATTCAGACTTTAACGCTTCGGCAGAATATAATTACAGCTCGGAAAACGATGGCGACGACTGGCTTCTGACTCCGCCGATAAGGGTTGAAAAAGGAAAGTTCTATACTGTTTCGTTCAAGGCACGCTCAATTAGTCCTTACTTCGCAGAGCGCATAGAAGTGAAATACGGCATGGCAGCTTCTGCCGACGCTATGACCGGCGAAATACTACCGCCTACCGACATTGAAGATTACGAGTATAAGGAATTCAAGAAAGATGTTATTCCCGAAGAGGACGGAGCTCTTTATGTGGGATTCCATGCCTTGAGCAAGAAAGACATGTTTGCATTGTTGCTCGACGACATAAAGATTGATGAGGGAAAATACTATCAGGCTCCAGATTCGGTTAGCAGTTTCAGTGTTACCCCCGCAGAAAATGGTGCAAAGAGCGCAACCTTGGTTGTCACAGCACCGGTGAAGTCGATTGACGGCACCGTTGCCTTGTCTTCAATGGATGTGATACTGAAGCGCGACGGCCAGGTGATAAAGACATTCACCGGAGTGAGTGCCGGCGAGCAACTCTCTTATGTTGACACCGAGCCCACAGAAGGCTTCAACACATACACGGCGCTTGCTTCAACAAGCGAATATGGCAAAGGGTTGGAGTGTGCAGGGCAAAAGGTTTATGTAGGAATCGACGCACCTAATCCGCCCGACAGCTTGAAAACCGTTGACAACTTCTCTTCGGTTAATATTTCATGGCAACCCTCTGAAAAGGGCGTTAACGGCGGATATGTTGACCCGCAGGGTTTGAGCCACAACATATATACCATTGTTGATTATGACGTGCAATATGCTGCAACCGCCGGCAAGGGCGCAACAAGCTACGACTTGCCTTATAACACGGAAGAAGGCGAGCAGAATGTTGTGCAGTTCGGCATTACGTCGTTGAACGACAAGGGCGAGAGCGACCTCACCCTTACCCCAGGCATCATCTGTGGCAAGCCTTACGCTCTGCCATTCTTTGAATCGTTCAAAGGCGGAAGCACCGAACTATTGTGGTGGATGAACCGAAACGGCGGTTCGTCTGGTTATTCCAATTCTGTTGACGCTTCAGATTCCGACAGAGGAAGCATATATTTCAACTCGAAGAGCGATGCCGACAAGGCTATCCTCGGTTCAGGAAAAATCTGTCTTGCCGGTGCAACAAATCCAATGCTTGTGTTCTGTCATAAGTCGTTTGAGGGAAGCAAAGCAAAAATAAACGTTTATGCCCAAAAGCCCGACGGAACAAGAGACCTGCTGAGAACGGTTGATTATGATTCGATAAAGGATACGGAAAGCTGGATTCGCGAGTCGATACAACTTAAGCAGGAATATGTATCGCTAAAATATATAGAGATAATATTCGAAAGCTCTGCTGCTGAGGGTTCAACGATTGGGTTCGACGAGATTTATGTGCGCGACATCAGCGACAACGACATAACGCTGAGCGACGTGACGGCACCGCTGAAGATGAAGAAGGGCGAGACAGCCAAGGTGGACGTAACGGTTATGAACTTCGGAAGCAAGGATGCCAACGGATATACCGTTAAGCTTTATGCCAACGGCGAACTTGTTGACTCGAAGGTTGAAACGGAACCCCTTGCGTCATTCGCATCGCGAACATACAGCATGGACTATAAGTTGAGCATAATGAGCGAGGCAACTTCTGCTCAGCTTAAGGCAGAAGCCGATTACACCGGCGACCAGAATGTTGAAGACAACAGTAAGTCAACCACAATACTTATCTCAACTTCAACCAAGCCACGCCCAGCAAGCGTGACGCCCCAAGAGACAGAAACGGGTGCCGTAAGCGTGAACTGGAGCCCCGTAGGCGAGACTATGCAGACAATAACCGATGGCTTTGAAGATTGCACATCGTGGGCAACCGACAACTTCGGCAATTGGAGTGCATTCACCGGCAACACCAACGGAATAACCAACGGCATCTTCCACAGATATACGTATCCGGTGGAGGGACAGACATTTGCCTTCACAGTGGTAGAGCCGTTGAACAATTGGCTTACGGAAAGCGCTCTTGAAAATTATGAAAGCTTGAAGCCACACGAGGGAAGCAAGTATGTTGCTTCGTTCTATGCCACTGATGCCGACACAGAACAGGAATTGGGAGCAGACAACTGGCTTATCAGTCCGGAACTATCGGGAAATGCACAGACGGTTAAGTTCTGGGTTAGCAACATGAACACTTCAGATATGTCGTTTGAAGAGACCTATGACGTGCTTTATTCAGTGGCAGGCACAGACAAGACCGATTTCATAAAGATAGGCGACACGCATGTTGCATCTTCTGGCTCGTGGGAAGAGGTTGAAGTTGAAGTGCCCGAAGGCGCAAAACACTTTGCCATTCATCAGACAACAGAGAATGGTTATGCTTTTGTGTTTATGGTTGACGAGGTTACCTACGAGGGCGGAACCGGAACGGTTGTAGGCTATAAGGTTTATCGCGATGGTGACTTGCTGGCAACAGTGAACGGGGCAGACAATGTAAGCTTTGTTGACGAGACAGCCCAGGGCGGCAATACTTATGTATATGCAGTAACGGCTGTTTATGCCGACGGCGAGTCGGAAGCAACAGTTGCCACGGCAATCGTTACAGACATATACAATGTTGAAGCAGAATTAAAGGCAAAGAGCTTTGATGTATACACGCTAGACGGAAAGACCATAGGGTTGGACATGAAGTCGCTGAAGGGTTTGAAGACGGGTTCGTATATAATAAACAATCAAAAGGTAATCATTAGATAATCCTTTTGTGCGGGATAAAAAGTTAAAGGTCACATCCGTGTTGCGGATGTGACCTTTAATAATTTTCTGTTGTAAGCTCTTGTCAGAACATTTTGCTCACTCTCTTTATACCTTCCACGAGGGTGTCAATCTCCTCCTTCGTGTTGTATAGCGCGAACGATGCTCTCACTGTGCCTTGTATTCCAAGGCGTATCATGAGCGGCTGTGCGCAGTGATGGCCCGTTCTTACGGCAATGCCAAGCCTGTCGAGCAGCGTTCCCATATCCAAATGGTGGATGTCGCCCACAAGGAACGATACTACGGCATCTTTCCCCTCCGCTTCTCCGAAGAGTCTTATGCCCTCAATCTCGTGCATGCGCTGCATGGCGTATTGTGTCAGCTCCTGTTCGTGACGCTGAATATTGTCCATGCCGATGCCTTGCAGGTAGTCTATGGCAGTGGCAAGGCCGTGTGTGGCAACATAGTCAGGCGTTCCGGCTTCAAACTTAAACGGCAGTTTCTCAAACACCGTCTTTTCGAAGCTCACACTCTCAATCATTTCTCCGCCACCCTGGTATGGAGGCATGCGGTCGAGCCAGTCTTCTTTTCCGTAAAGCACGCCGACACCAGTCGGTCCGTACATCTTGTGTCCGCTAAAGGCAAGGAAATCGCAGTCCAATTCCAGCACGTCCACCTTAAAGTGGGGCACGCTCTGTGCACCATCGAGCATGAACGGCACCCCGTGTTCGTGGGCAATGGCAATCATCTCTTTCACGGGATTTACCGTGCCAAGCACATTGCTCACGTGAGTCACGCTGACAATCTTTGTCCGCTCAGAGAAAAGCTTTCTGTATTCCTCAATGTCAATCTCTCCCTTTTCCGTGATAGGAATTACACGCAGCGAGATACCTTTTTTTGCCGCCTGCAGTTGCCAAGGCACGATGTTGGAGTGATGTTCCATTGTTGAGACGATAACCTCGTCGCCCTCCTTCATAAAGGCATCGGCAAACGACGACACCACGAGGTTCAGCGCCTCTGTAGTGCCTCTGGTGAAGACAATCTCATTGGTGGAGCCGGCATTGATGAATGCTCTAACCTTCTCTCTTGCCGCTTCGTGCAGGTCTGTGGCTTGCTGCGAGAGGTAGTGTACGCCGCGGTGCACGTTTGCGTTGACGTTAAGATATTCTTCTCGCATGGCATCAAGCACGCAAAGCGGTTTCTGTGTTGTTGCCGCATTGTCAAGATAGACGAGCGGTTTGCCGTAGACCTCGCGCGATAGGATAGGGAAGTCAGCGCGGTATTTGTTCAGATTATAGTCCATTGTATGTATGGTCAGTGTTCGTTTTAGTTGCAGAGTTTGCAGCCTTCACATTTGTTCAGTTCGCCCCGGAAGCGTTTCTCCACGAGGTAATGCAGCCTGTCGCGCAGAGGCTCCAGCCGCATTTTGTCAATCACCTCGTTTATAAACGCAAACTCCAGCAGCAGCTTAGCCTCCTTACGGCTGATGCCGCGTTGCTGCATGTAGAACAATGCCTGGTCGTTGAGCTGCCCCACTGTGCTGCCATGGGCACATTTCACATCGTCGGCATATATCTCAAGCATAGGCTGCGTGAACATCCTCGCAGTCTTGGTGGCGCAGAGGTTCTGGTTCGTTTCCTGCGAAGTGGTGTGTTGCGCTCCGTGGCGCACGAGCACACGTCCGGCGAACGCTCCCACGGCTTCATCGTCGAGCACATATTTATATAGTTCGTTGCTGGTGCAGCGGCCAACCTTATGGTCGATGAGCGTATTGTTGTCCACATGCTGTTTCTTGTCCGCAATGACGCATCCGCAAAGGTTGCATTCAGCCCCTTCACCCTCAAAGGTAAGGTCGGTGCGGTTGCGCGTTGTGCCGTTGTGCAAGGTGATAAGATTATGGTTCACGCGGCTATTGGCTTGCTGACTTATGTATGCGTTGCTCACCCTCACGTTCTTTGCGTGTGTTTCCTCAAGACAGTAGAGGTCTAGCGTTGCATTTTCTGCAACGAAAGCTTCTATTACCTGTGTTGTGAGGAAGTGCTTGTCGTCGGCAGCGTGGTCGCAGAACAATAGTTTTATTTCGGCTCTTTCTTCAACAATGATGAGTAAGCGGCGGTTAACCATAAGGTCAACATCAGAACGCAGAATGTTTATAACCTGTATCGCCTTGTCTATGACCACCCCTTTGGGCACATAGATAAAGAGCCCGTCTTGTGCAAGCATGGTGTTGAGGGCAGTCACCCCGTCCTCTGCGGTGTCAGCCAGCTTACCGTAATACTTTGCCACTAGTTCCGGGTGTTCTGCTACGACCATGCTGATAGACTCTATTATTACTCCTTCGGGCAGTTCCTTTTTGGGCAGAGCCTTGTCGTAGAAACTGTCGTTCACCACGAAATATAGCGAGGTGCTAAGGTTCGGCACGTCACAGCGGAAAGCCTCGTAAGGGTCAACGGGAATGTTGAGACGTTTAAGGTTCAGTCCGTAGTCCGGTTCAAAGAGTGCCGGCACATCGGTGTATTTGTATCTTTCCACCTTCTTTGTCGGGAATCCGGCGCGTTTGAAGTCTTCAAAAGCCTTCTCGCGCAAAGCATTCATCGCCGCATTACTGTGGTCGAAGATCGTTTGCCTGCATTCCGCATAAAGGTCAATATATTGTTTTTCGCTTTGCATGATGATTGTCAGATTTCGCCTAATTCCTCTTTAATCCAGTCGTATCCGCGCTTTTCTATCTCTTTTGCCAGCTCTGGTCCTTCGGTTTTCACGATGCGTCCCTTGTAGAGCACATGCACAACGCTAGGCTTTATCATGTCGAGCAGCCTCTCATAGTGAGTGATGACGATGGTTGATGTCTCGGGAGTGTGCATCTTGTTAACGCCTTCTGCCACGATGCGCATAGCATCCACGTCGAGTCCGGAGTCTGTCTCGTCAAGAATGCTGAGCTTTGGTTCAAGCATAGCCATCTGGAAAATCTCGTTGCGCTTCTTTTCTCCGCCGCTGAAGCCTTCGTTTACAGAGCGGTTGGCAAGTTTGCTGTCAAGCTCAACAACCTTTCGCTTCTCCCTTACGAGTTTCAGGAAGTCGCCTGCCGAAAGCGGTTCTTTCCCCTCGTATTTGCGTTTCTCATTGATTGCGGCTTTCATGAAGTTGTTCATCGATACTCCTGGTATTTCTACTGGATATTGGAATGAAAGGAACAGTCCCTCGTGGGCGCGGTCTTCGGGCGACATTTCCAACAGGTTCTTCCCGTTGAACGTTACCTCTCCTTCGGTAACGTTGTATAGAGGGTTTCCCACGAGCACTGCGCTCAGCGTACTCTTGCCCGAGCCGTTAGGGCCCATAATGGCGTGTGTCTCGCCGTCTTTCACCGTGAGGTTGATGCCTTTCAGTATTTCTTTGTCGCCAATTCTGGCGTGCAAGTTTCTTATTTCTAACATGATTGTATTATTGTAATGTCGTTTTCTGAAGTCTTTTTATCCCACTGTACCTTCAAGCGAAACGCTCAGCAACTTTTGTGCTTCCACGGCGAACTCCATGGGCAGCTTGTTGAGAACGTCTTTTGCATAGCCGTTGACTATCAGTCCCACTGCCTGTTCCGTCGGGATGCCGCGCTGGTTGCAGTAGAATAGCTGTTCTTCGCTGATTTTGCTCGTTGTGGCCTCGTGCTCCACCACAGCCGTGTCGTTATGAATGTCCATGTATGGGAATGTATGTGCGCCGCAGTCGCTTCCCAGCAGCAGCGAGTCGCAAGAGCTGTAGTTGCGCGCGTTGTCGGCATTGGCAGTGGCGCGAACCAGTCCTCGGTAAGAGTTCTGGCTGTGTCCTGCCGATATACCTTTGCTGATGATGGTGCTCTTGGTGTTCTTCCCTATATGTATCATCTTTGTTCCGGTGTCCGCCTCTTGGTAGTTGTTCGTCACAGCAACGCTATAGAACTCCGCCTGTGAGTTGTCACCCCGCAGCACGCATGATGGATATTTCCAAGTTATGGCAGAGCCTGTTTCCACTTGTGTCCACGACAGCTTTGAGTTTACTCCGCGTAGTTCGCCCCTTTTGGTTACGAGGTTAAGCACTCCGCCCTTTCCGTTCTCGTCTCCTGGATACCAGTTCTGCACTGTTGAGTATTTTACCTCGGCGTTGTCTTTCACTATAATCTCCACAATTGCCGCATGCAGCTGGTTCTCGTCGCGCATCGGGGCGGTGCAGCCCTCAAGATAAGAGACGTATGAGTCGTCTTCTGCGATGATAAGTGTGCGTTCAAACTGCCCCGTGTTTTTAGCGTTGATGCGGAAATATGAGCTAAGCTCCATCGGACAGCGCACGCCTTTGGGGATGTAGACAAAGGAGCCGTCGCTAAACACTGCACTGTTGAGCGCAGCGAAGTAGTTGTCGCGGTAAGGCACCACGCTGCCAAGGTATTCTTTAACCAGTTCGGGGTGCTCCTTTACAGCCTCACCGATGGAACAGAATATTATCCCCTTCTCGGCAAGCTTCTCTTTGTAGGTCGTTTTAACCGAGACGGAGTCCATTATGGCATCTACGGCAGTGCCGCTCAGAGCCAACCTTTCCTCCAAAGGAATTCCCAGCTTGTCGAAGGTTTTCATTAGCTCAGGGTCTATCTCCTTATTTTCCGGTTTCTTTGCCAGGGGGTCGGCATAGTATGATATCGCCTGATAGTCAATTTCCGGCACGTTAACATGCCCCCATGTGGGCTGTTCCTGCGTCTTCCAGTAATTGTAGGCGCGCAGTCTGAACTGCAGCATCCAGTCTGGTTCGCCCTTTTTCCGTGAGATGAGACGCACAATGTTCTCATTCAAACCGTTTTCTATGATGTCCGTGTGAACGTCTGTGGTGAAGCCAAACTCATATTTCTGCTCCGCCACCTGCTTTACGAACTCGTTTTTGTTGTCTTTGTTCTCCATTTATTCATTGCCCCGGCAGACGGTTCACGCAGTGAGCGCCCGGTCTTGCAGGGAAAAATTAAATATAATAATGTGGTTTAGGGAGTGCAAAGGTACAAAAAATAAGCATGACAGCAAGTAAAAAGCAGTAAAATGCATGTCTTATCCCCGTGGTAGATAATAGCTTTTCATTACCTTGTTGGTGGAAAGATAGCTTGGTGAAGCAAGTTTTTGTAGTTTCCGTTCCAAACGTTAGCCTTTTCTCCGATAAATATAGTAACTTTGCACGCATAACAAAATTGTTCCTGGACATAAATCAACAAAAGATATCTTATTTAGAACGTTATGATTCTTTTTTTTAGAACTCCTTCCAAGAGCGTGATAGCAACGCAGGTTGACCATCAGCTCAACAGCGACGAGATTAACGAACTTTGCTGGCTCTATGGTGACGCCGTGGCAGAAAAGGCAGAAAAGCTTGAGGGCTATTTCGTTGGCCCGCGCCGTGAAATGATTACTCCGTGGAGTACAAATGCCGTTGAGATAACTCAGAATATGAGTCTTGGCGGCATTTTGCGTATAGAAGAATACTTCCCCGTGGATTCTCCCGAGGCTGAGCACGACCCTATGCTGCAGCGTATGTATAACGGGCTCGACCAAGAGATATTCACAGTAAACCACCAACCTGAGCCAATCAAGCACGTGGAAAATCTGGAAGAATACAATGAGCAGGAAGGTCTTGCCCTCTCGCCAGAGGAAATAGAGTACCTCCATAAGATTGAGAAGCAGCTTGGACGTCCGCTCACTGACTCGGAAATATTTGGCTTCGCGCAGATTAACTCGGAACATTGCCGTCATAAGATTTTCGGCGGAGTTTTCGTTATCGACGGAAAAGAGAAGGAAAGCTCTCTCTTTGCTATGATAAAGAAGACGACAAAAGAGAATCCCAACAAAATACTCTCTGCCTATAAGGATAATGTAGCGTTTGCACAAGGTCCAGTGGTAGAGCAGTTCGCTCCGGAAGACCAGTCCACTTCCGACTATTTCCGTGTGAAGGACGTAGAGAGCGTGATATCCCTAAAGGCAGAAACACATAATTTCCCCACAACCGTTGAGCCTTTCAACGGAGCCGCTACGGGAACCGGTGGTGAAATCCGTGATCGTATGGGTGGTGGCGTCGGCTCATGGCCAATAGCCGGAACGGCAGTATATATGACGGCATACCCAAGACTCGAGGAAGACGAACTGAGTCTTAAGGTTAGTGCACAGGGTCGCGGCAATGACGTTGAGGCTGATTATATAGGCCAGCGTGACTGGGAAGATGTGTTGCCCGTGAGAAAATGGTTATATCAGTCGCCTGAGCAGATACTTATAAAGGCATCCAACGGAGCATCTGACTTCGGAAACAAGTTCGGTCAGCCGTTAATCTGTGGTTCCGTGCTGACATTTGAGCATCGTGAGGCGGACGCAACAGAAGGTGACGACACGAAATACGCATACGACAAGGTTATCATGCTGGCAGGTGGCGTGGGCTACGGTACAAAGCGCGACTGCCTGAAGAAAGAACCGCAGAAGGGTAACAAGGTAGTTGTGGTTGGTGGCGACAACTATCGCATCGGACTGGGCGGAGGTTCCGTTTCGTCTGTAGACACAGGCCGTTACAGCAATGGCATAGAGCTGAACGCTGTGCAGCGTGCAAACCCGGAGATGCAGAAGAGAGCCTACAATCTTGTACGCGCACTCTGCGAGGAAGACGTAAATCCAGTGGTTAGTATTCATGACCATGGTTCGGCAGGACACCTTAACTGCCTCTCGGAACTTGTTGAGGAGTGCGGTGGTCGTATTGACATGACCAAGCTGCCGATTGGCGACAAGACCCTCTCGGCAAAGGAGATTATAGCAAACGAAAGCCAGGAGCGCATGGGACTTCTCATTGACGAGAAGCACATTGAGCATGTACGTCGCATCGCAGAGCGTGAACGCGCGCCTCTTTATGTTGTTGGCGAGACGACAGGTGATGCACATTTCTCGTTCGTTCAGGGTGATGGCGTGAAGCCGTTTGACCTTGACGTGGCGCAGATGTTCGGTCACTCCCCTGTGACTTATATGCACGACGAGACAGTTGAACACCACTATCAGGGCGCGACTTATAAGCTTCAGGACATCGATGAATACGTTGAGCGTGTGCTCCAACTCGAATCAGTGGCTTGCAAAGATTGGCTTACCAATAAGGTTGACCGTTCTGTAACGGGAAAAATTGCCCGTCAGCAGTGCCAAGGTGAGATACAATTGCCGCTTTCAGACTGTGGCGTCGTTGCACTCGACTATCGTGGACACAAGGGTATAGCAACTGCTCTCGGACATGCACCGCAGGCAGGACTCGCCTCGCCAGAGGCAGGTTCCGTGCTCTCCGTGGCAGAATCTCTTACCAATATAGTATGGGCACCGCTTGCCGACGGCATGCAGAGCTTGAGCCTCTCGGCAAACTGGATGTGGCCTTGTCGCTCGCAGAAAGGCGAAGACGCACGCCTTTATGCCGCAGTTGAAGCTCTTAGTGACTTCTGCTGCGCAATAGGAGTGAATGTGCCTACGGGTAAGGACTCCTTGTCCCTTTCACAACAATACCCTAATGGTGAGAAAGTTATATCACCGGGAACGGTTATCGTGACCAGCGGTGGTGAGGTTAGCGATGTGAGAAAAGTCGTCTCGCCAGTAGTTGTAAACGATAAGAACTCTTCTCTCTATCATATTGACTTCTCGTTCGATGAACAGAAACTAGGTGGTAGTGCATTCGCACAGAGCCTTGGAAAGGTGGGCGATGACGTACCAACGGTTAAGAACCCCGAATACTTCGTTGATGCATTCAATGCCGTTCAGGAAATGATAAAGAAGGGTTGGATTATGGCAGGTCACGACATAAGTGCAGGAGGTCTGCTTACAACCTTGCTTGAAATGTGCTTCGCCAATACAAAGGGCGGTTTGCATGTTAATCTGCATGACCTCGGAGGCGATGATATCGTGAAGTCTCTCATGGCAGAGAACCCCGGAGTTGTGGTACAGATATCTGATGAACACAAGGCTGAGTTCAAGGAATTTATGGAAGACCAAGGAGTGGGCTATGCAAAAATCGCTTATCCTACACCGAAAGACCGTACGTTGACAGTAAAAGCCGGCGACTATGAGCATGTGTTCGACATAGATAAGCTACGTGACGTATGGTATAAGACATCATATCTGCTTGACCGCGACCAAAGTCGCAACGGATGCGCAGCAGAACGTTTCGTAAATTATGCTCAGCAGCCGCTTGAAATGAAGTTCAACAAAGACTTTACAGGCAAGCTCAAGCAGTATGGCATTTCTGCCGATCGCCGCGAGGCATCAGGAGTGCGCGCAGCAATCATTCGCGAAAAGGGAACAAACGGTGAGCGCGAAATGGCTTACTCGCTCTATTTGGCAGGTTTCGACGTGAAGGACGTGATGATGACAGACCTTGTGAGCGGACGTGAGACACTGGAAGATGTAAATATGATTGTCTTCTGTGGCGGATTCTCCAACTCCGACGTGCTCGGCTCTGCAAAGGGATGGGCTGGAGCGTTCTTGTATAACCCCAAGGCAAAAGAAGCTCTTGATAAGTTCTACGCTCGTGAGGACACACTTTCGCTCGGTATCTGCAACGGTTGCCAGCTCATGGTGGAGCTAAACCTCATCAACCCCGAGCATGAAAAGCGCGCAAAGATGCTGCATAACAACTCGCACAAGTTTGAAAGCGGTTTCGTCGGGCTGACCATCCCGAAGAACAATAGCGTTATGTTCGGCTCGCTCAGCGGCAATAAGCTCGGTATTTGGGTGGCTCATGGTGAAGGAAAGTTCTCGTTGCCTGAAGCGGAAGAGAAATATAACGTGATAGCCAAGTATAGCTATGCTGGTTACCCCGCCAATCCGAATGGCTCCGACTACAATGTTGCCGGAATATGCTCTTGGGACGGTCGCCATTTGGCAATGATGCCTCACTTGGAACGCGCCATCTTCCCATGGCAGAACGCATGGTATCCGAAGAATCGTCTTGATGATGACGTTACACCATGGATAGAAGCGTTTGTTAATGCACGCAAGTGGATTGAGAGCAAAAAGTAAAATACCCGTATAAAGATAAAGACTGACGGCCCTCCCAGCTCTTGCACACAGAGAGCAGAGGGCTGTCTGCTTTTTAAAACGAAATGATATTAAGTAAAAGACAATGACGAATACGAAAATCTACCTTACGTTCTTTACTACATTCTTCAGAATAGGACTCTTCACTCTTGGCGGAGGATATGCAATGATACCGATAATAGAGAAAGAAGTGGTAGACCGTTATGGCTGGATTAAGAAGGAAGACTTTTTAGACATCATTGCCATTGCGCAAAGTTGTCCTGGCGTGCTTGCCATAAACATGAGCGTATTCATTGGCTATCGGCTGAAAAAACTTCCGGGAGCCCTCGTTACCTGCCTTGCCACCGCACTTCCTTCCTTCCTGATTATTTTGCTTATAGCAATGTTTTTCCATCAGTTTCAACATAATAAGGTGGTGGAAGCCATATTCCGCGGCATACGTCCAGCTGTGGTTGCCCTCATCGCAGCACCTACGTTCAACCTCGCCAAGTCGGCAAACATTACGTTAAGCAACTGTTGGATTCCCATCGGATGCGCACTAGCCATATACTTGATGGGCGTATCCCCGATAATAATAATCGTTTTGGCCGCAGTGGGTGGTTATGTCTATGGACGGTATGTTAAACCAACGGAGTAGAATACAAACACAGAAAAACAAAAAGAAATGATTTATCTTTCACTGTTCTTTACTTTCTTTCAGATAGGATTGTTTGGTTTTGGCGGCGGTTATGGTATGCTTTCGCTTATACAAACGGAAGTTGTTCACAATCATCATTGGCTTTCTACATCTGAATTTACCGATATCGTGGCAATCAGTCAAATGACACCGGGGCCTATCGGTATTAACTCCGCCACCTATTGCGGATATACCGCCGTACACAATGCAGGCTATAATGAGGCAATGGCGGTGTTAGGCAGTTTGACGGCAACGACCGCCCTGGTATTGCCGTCATTGATTCTTATGATTCTTATAGCACGTTTGTTCGTAAAATATATGAATACATCGCCGGTGCAGAGTGTTTTCAAGGGCTTGCGACCTGCCGTAGTCGGATTGCTTGGAGCTGCAGCCCTGCTTCTTATGACCCCCGAAAACTTTAGCTCTCCGTCGGTTAACCCGTGGCAATTCGGTATTAGTTGTTTTCTTTTTGTTGCCACATTCGTCGGCACATACTTTCTAAAGATAAACCCTATCCGAATGATTCTATACTCTGCTCTTGCAGGACTTGTGCTTATGTATTAGCTATTATAGCTTTATTATCATTGCCACCCCGTCGGCCGCAATTCCTATTTGTACCTTTTGCTCTTCATTGATAATGTCTCCATCAGGCAGTTTCTTCTTTTTTTTGCCCATAATCTTGTCAACAATCCAGTAGCCAGCCTCTGCCGAAAGATAACCTATTGCGGCTCCTGCTGCAACATCGCCCCAATGATGGCGATTGCGCCTTACGCGGTCAAGAGCCGTTGCAGTAGCTACGGCATATCCGGCAACGCTTATCCAAGGACTAATTTTCCCGTACTCTTTGTGCAACACCGTTGCTCCGCAAAAGGCAACAGCGGTGTGCCCGGAAGGGAATGAGTGATTGTCGGTACCATCGGGGCGCATGGAGTGTATGGAATGTTTTAGGATATAAGTTGTTCCGGCACAAAGCACGAATGTTGCTCCCGATTTCACTATACGCTGTTCCCACGAGCTTTTGCCCTTCACGCCAGCAATCTTGAGGATAAAAGATGTAGCCATTGGCGTGTATTGCAAATAGTCGTCGATACCATCCCCGTGGTATCTTTTGTATTGTGCGAAACCGTTAAGCGGCAATAGTAGCAGGGCAATAAAAAGCGTGATAGTCGTTTTCATATAGGCAAAGATAAGACTTTTTCCATTACTCTATAAGAAAATTGCCATTACTTGTTAGTTTTTGTATGTTTCATTGATATATTTGATATGTTCTTTGTTGCTTCATGTTAATTTATTACTTTTGCGAAGTCATTGAGAAACTTTCAGAAAGTAATTTTTTTTGATTTTCGTTGAAGCATCCGCAATCGTGTTTTGGAAAAAAAGCGGATGTGGCTCAGAATAGTATAGGTAACAATAGCACATTCATCTTTAATATACAAGTTAATGAAGAAATTTCTTTTTCTCGCTATGGCTCTTCTTGTGAGCCTTTGCGGTATGGCTGCCGTAGATTTTGAACAGGACGGAATTAGTTACGCTGTGATTTCGGAAGACGATCTCACTGCGGAGGTCGTTTACAATAACGGGGCGTATGTTGGCGATGTTACCATTCCTGCCCGTGTTACCTTTGATGGCAAAACTTATACCGTGACTTCAATACACAACCAGGCTTTCTTCAAATGCACAGATCTCTATTCTGTGAGTATTCCTGCCACGGTAACCGATCTTGGACAGTACACCTTCTCTGGATGTACAAGCCTTCAAAGTGTTGAATTGCCTACAGGTTTGACTTACGTTCCAAACGGCACATTCTATGGTTGCAGCAGTCTGCAGAGTATTGAACTGCCCGAAACAGTGGAGAGTCTAGGTGATTATAGCTTTTCTAACTGCTCTTCCCTTTCAAATATCAATATGCCTGTTGGGATAAAAGCTCTTGGCAAGTCTGCACTTATGGCTACGGCATTGAAAGAATTTGCCGTTCCGCAAGGCGTAACCGAACTCGCTCCGTATGTGCTTGCGCTGACCTCAAAGTTGGAAACGGTGACGATATGTGAAGGAGTGACCTCCATCGGTGAGTGTGCCCTGCAGGGGAATCTTGCTATGAAAACGGTGCAGTTGCCTTCTTCGCTAAAGAATATAGACGCATCTGCCTTTGCACAGTGTCTTGCCCTTGAAGAGATTGTTGTGCCAGACGGTGTTGATGCTCTGCCAGCAAAGTGCTTCTATAATGATATGGCCTTGAGGAAAATTGTGATAGGCAGTGGAGTGACGACGATAGGTGAAGACTGCTTTGCCCGTTATAAAGACACCAAGGATGCACCACGCCTGACAGATGTCTACCTAAAAGCAGAAATCGTTGTCAGCGGTGGCGATAGTTTCCTTGATGAAGCCTGTTCTGGAGCAACGCTCCATGTGCCGGAAACGCTAGTCTCGGCATATAAGTCTCAAGCAGACTGGGCACGCTTCGGCAGTATTGTAGCAATTTCCGATGGTGAACAGACGGGCATAGACAATATTGCTGCCGAAGGGAAGATATCCGATACCAATACATACACTCTTGATGGAAAGCTTGCTCCCATGTCGTTCCGTGGCATTGTCGTTAAAGGGGGCCGTAAGATGCTAAAGCTAAAATAGTTCATGCCGTTGGTGAACATTATAGACATTTACACACAAACATTATAAATCACAAGTAAGATGCTTATGAAAAAATTATTATTGTCAGCAATGCCGTTGTTTTGTGCGGCACTTGCTGCAAATGCTCAAAGTTCCGCATTGTCGGAAGGCTTCGAGGGAACAGATGTCCCACCGCAAGGTTGGACAGTGCGTACCTCAAGCGACGATTCGAGCAACAAGTTTAAATGGCAGCAGGTGGCTTACACTGGTGACCCGCTAAAGTATCGGTCTGGATACACTCATGGCGGGACCTATGCCATGATGTCTTCGTCAGGCAAAACCACGACGGCGGGTGTGCAGCCCGATTCGTGGCTCATATCTCCTGCGGTCAGTGTGGCCTCAGGCGATGTTCTCTCGTTCATGTTGGCTTACGCTCCTGTTTACAATGATGCGATAATGTCAGAAACAGACCGCAGTAAGTTCGCTGTTCTTGTATCAACAACGGGCACGGAGGCTGCTGATTTCACCGATACACTCATGGTCTTTACCCCTTATGGGGAAACAGACTGGCGCAAAAAGGCATATAGTCTCAACAAGTATGCGGGCAAAACTGTCTATATCGCGTTCCGTGACTACGGCAATGGTACTGTCGGTTCTGCCTTTTTGCTGAACTATACCTATATTGATGACGTGACGGTGGGGCAGGGCAGTGAGTCAGACTTGGCAGTGACAAATATAGTATCCCCCGTGGCTGGTCCTGAAACGCAGCAGAATATCACCTTTGAATATTCCAATACGGCGATGCCTAACACTTCGTTTACCGCTTCATATAGCGTGAATGATGGTGAACCCGTCAGTGAGACTTTAGAGAGTGGCTACGAGTGTGCATCTGGTGAGACAAAGACTTTCAAATTTAGTTCTCCCGCAACACTTACTGCCGGTGCCGACAATGCAGTGAAAGTATGGGTGACGGCAGACAATGACCAAGTGCATGAGAACGACACACTTTCTGCTACAGTGAAGATAGACAACGTGTTCTCACTACCTTATGAAATGACCACAGCCAACAATGCTGATGGGTGGACTTATACATACCACAAGAAATCGGGGAAAAACTACACCGGCTGGTGGCGCATTAGCGATGGCTCACCCTGGACTTATAGCCTCTGTGCCAAGGAGAGTATATTGGAGGGCAAGTGGTTTGCCCTCGAACAAGGTAAGGTGAACCTCACCTTCGGTTATTCTTCTGGTACGGAACTTCCAATGTCTCTCTTCTTGACAGACTACAATACAGGTAAGGTTGACACGATAGAAGTGACACTTCCCGCTAGCACAGAACTTGCAACAGCGAAAACAAGCATTGCGGTGGCTGCAGACGGTAAGTATAAACTTGGTCTGAAGCCGGGTTCAACGTACTATGACTCCGCAATTCTTTATTCTCTCTCTATGTCAAAGGCTGTTCCTGGCGATGTTGCCGTTACTGCCGTTACGCTTCCCAAGGCTGTTACAGTAGGTGAGTATCATCCTATATATATAAAGGTGAAGAACAACGGGGAGCAGGAAGCAAACGACATCCCCGTAAAAGTAGTTGTCGACAGTGTCCTCGTTGACGAAGACATTATTCCAGCTATTGCTGCCGGAGAAACGGTGGATTGGAACGTTGGCCAGGGCACAGCGGCAGCCGTAATGCATGGTGTTAATCTTTCTGCGGGTGATCATGACGTGAAAGTGTTTACTTTGTTTGAAGACGATGCTGACGCTTCCAACGACACTATCTCAACTTCTGTATATGCCTACGAAAAGTTAACGCTTCCTTTCTCTGAGAGTTTTGAAACCGAAGACGGCAACAAGATTTGGCTTGCAGAGAACTTAAGCAACAATGCCCTCAACTGGACTATTGGTACGGCTAAGGTAGGAAATGTAAACTGGGCAAAAGACGGTGAGAACGCTGCATACATGTCGAGTGTGGCAAACACGGAACATAATGCAGTATTGCGCTCGCCTGTAATTTCTGTTGACGAAGCAACCACTGTCCGCCTTTCATACTACTACACAACGCGCATGAAAGCGACAGATGCTACTGACGTAACTTTGCTTACGGCAACAGTCAACAGCCTTTCATCTGATACGACATTTGCTGTTTCCTCATGCTCGGATAGTATAACCGATGCAAACGCCGGAGTTTATCGCCAAGGCTATATGCTTGTGACGTTCCCAGAGGCAGGTGATTATCAGATAGAATTCCTCAACACCGGAATGGGTCACGACGTTGTTCTCGATGATGTGCGTCTTGACCAGAGCACTGATATTGCCGTAGTTTCTGCAAGTCAGACGGCAAAGAGCGGCTTCAACAATACCGTAAATAATGTGTCCGTAACCTTCGCCAACCATGGCGCAACGACAGTTGATAAGGTTTCGCTCAAACTTGTTACGGCAACTGCAAGCGGTGCTGCAGTAGAAACAACTGGTGAATACGCGCAGAGCGTTGCACCGGGCGACACAGTAACTTTCGACTTTGACGCTGTTGATGTAAGTGCCGCCGGTACATACACATCAATCGTAAGCGTGTCAACAAGTGAGGATGATGCTGATACGTTTAACAATACATATTCATTGTTAACTTTTGAGAGTTACGCAAACGCAGCCATGCCATACACCGCAGACTTCGATACCGACAGTCAACAGGCTCAGTGGGTTCTTGGTGGAACTTGGCAGACTGGCGTATACTCTTCCTCAAGTTCTGCATACAACGGAACTGGCGCAATATCCCACCACAAGAAGGCTTCTGCAGAAGATGGCGACTGGGCATTCTCTGGTTGCATAGAGATACCGGCTGGAACATACGACCTTTCGTTCTTCTACCGCACATTCCTCAACGGAAAGACACAGAAACTCTATGCACAGAACTTCGCTTTCTTCCTAGGAACAGAACCCGAAGCTGAGGCAATGACGCAGACGCTCTATACTAGTCCCGCTGACGTCTTGGCTTATGAGAAACGGTATCGCCGTGTGGAACAGCAGTTTACCGTAGAGGAAGGCGGCAAGTACTATATTGGTGTGAAGTGTACTTCGCAGTCAGCCTATGGAGTGCTTTATCTTGACAATATCCAACTTTATGATGCAGCCAAGACGGCTCCTGCATTGGCAAGCTACAAAACGGAATTTGCAGACTTCTATCGCTACGATCCGTCAAGCCAGTTCTCGCAGTGGAAAGACGCAACACAAGACGGCGGCATTGAGGCTACGCAGAAAATATTCAATGCGGGTAATCCTCAGACAGAACTTCCGGGCATTATAGTATCTCCGGCATTCACCTTGTCTGCAGGAACGATACTCTCTGCAAATCTCAACTATGCAATGAGTGCTGACGGCAATCTCTCAGATGAGGCAAAGGCACAAATGAAGACTACGCTCTATCTCTCTCCTGCCGACACCTTGGCTTCTAACGCAGTAGTGCTGGCTGACGGAACGGACATAAGCGGCAAGACAGTTGAAGCAACGAGCACTCTGAATGTAACTGAAACGGCTCCATATTACTTTATAGTGAAGGTAGAAGGTCCTACAAACAGTGCCGATGACAATGCCCAGCTTGCTTATCGCCTCTATTCTCTGACACTCAAAACCGATGCCGACTGCATATCTTCAGTTACAGGCAACAGTGGAAAGGTGAAGCTTTACAATGCTAATGGTATGTTGCTCGGTGAGTACGACAACCAAGCAGAGGCAATGAAGAACGCCAATAGCGGTGTAAACCTTCTCAAGTTTGAAAATGGTGGAAAGACAGTGAAAGTGGTAAAGTAAAACGATTTTTACGTTACTCCATCTAGGGTGTTGTTAACAATGACACCCTAGATAATAGAAGCGGGGCTGGCGGAAAAGAAATCCGTTGGCCCCGCTTTTTGATATGTCCGGCAGTTAGTGATTAACTTCCGAGAGTTCTATAACAAAAACTTACAGGTTTTCCTGCTCTAAAGAAAGCTTCTGATATACCGAAGGCGTCATGCCCATCACGCTCTTGAAACAGCGGTTGAAGCTTGCCGCATTGCGGTAACCCACTTCTTCGTAAATGGTCCGTATTGTGTATCGCCCATATTCCTTGTCGTCAAGCCGGCGGCAAGCCTCTTTTATGCGGCATTCAGTGAGCATAGACTTGAAGCTTTTGTGACATTCCTCATTGATAACAACCGACACATACTTGGTATTTGACTCCACCAACTCAGCCAGCTTGCTCAAGTTGAAGTCGGGGTCAGAGATAACCGCCGTGTCTGCAAAGGTCGCTTTTATGCGCTTTAGCAGTGTGTTGCGCTTCTCGTCACTGATAACGTAACCGTCTTTCTGCTGCCCGTTCTCCTTTCCTTCGTCAGTGCTTTCTTCTGAAAGTTGTTCCCGTTCTATTGCCAACAATTCCTTGTTTTTGGCAATTAGAATCTTTTGCGTGCGTCTAAGTATCTTGTTCTTGTAGACTATTGTCACAGTCAGACACACCAGAGCGATGAACAGCAAGGATATCCCCAAGAGAATTGCCGTTAGTCTGCTAATGTGACTTTCCTTTACGTTGTTCTCATAAGTATAGAGATCATTCTGCACAGAAAAGAATTTCGGCATGTTATACATGCGGGCATATAGTTTGTTGAACTTGTCTGAATAAAAGTAAGCGCTGTCTTGTTCTCCCATTTTGGCATAGCTGTCAGCCAACATCCTGTATGAGTTTATTTTCATGTCGTTGCTTCCTAGCTGTTCAGCTTCTGCAAGACATTGCTTGCCCAAGGCAATGGCTTCTGCACAATGCCCCTGCATAACGCGGATATTGCCGATTTCACTCTGTTGGAAAAGGCGGTATATTGGTTCCATCCCTTTACTCTTGGCATAGTTAAGGGCCTTGTTATGATACGTCAACGCACTGTCTACCTTGTTCTCCGCCTTGAAGATTCGCGCTTTCTCGTAGAGACAGTAGTATTCGTGCTTGCTTTTGTTTTGTGGCTTTAGCTTTATCAGCTCATTGTAATATTTTTGTGCTCTTGCCGTGTCGTTACGTTCGCAGCTATAGGTGACAAGGTTTGACAAAAGCGATGACTGTCCGTCCATATGCTTAATCTTCTTAGCCAGCTTGTAGCTCAGTTCACCATATTGAAAGCATCCGTCTATGTTCCCGAAGCAGTGGTATAGGATGCTTACGTTGCCGGCACATCGCATGGCGGCAAAGTCGTTGTTCTCCTTTTCCGCAGCCATGTAGCCCCGGCTGTAGTAGTGTAATGCTTCAAGATAGTGCTCGTTAGCCTTCTGCTTGTCTGCTGTAGCCATCAGTTGCGCCGCATCATTGCTCTCGTTGGAGCAGGAGCTGATAAAAAATGGTAGCGCAAAGGATATCAGTTGAATAAGAATATGTCGTTTCATTTTGTCGGATTGTCCCGTAGCAAAGTTACTATTATTTTTCTTTTCTACCCATAATACTTACATAAAAGCATCAGCTTCCGTCTAATTTCTTGAAATATTAAAGAAAATGGAGCCGTCTGCTTTTATGTTTCTTTATTTTTTTGTTCTTTTGCATGTCAAAATATAATATGATGCGTATGATAAGGCGGTGTGTTTCCGCTTCTATGTAGGGCTTTTAAGTAAAGAAACGGCAAAGGATGCTGCCGCATATTGATGGATTGAAACAGATAAACAGAATAAGATTATGAAAAAATTTTTACTCTTGGCGGCCGTTGCACTTGCCTGCGTGCAGGGTAGGGCAGACTGGAACACGAATCTCTCGGTGAATACCCAATTGACACCAACCGGGATGAACTTCTATGACAAGGAAATGAAGACAAATCAAAGTGGATATACGTATGTCTCGTTTATAACCCCCGCAGATACAACTCTCGCATACCGCTTGCAGATAATCGACAAGGACGGCAACAGGGTGCTGAAGAACGGAGGAATGGTCGTTTCGGCTGAGGCTTACCGCACATATACTACTTGGAACAACTATTTGCAGATAGACAAAGACGGAAATGCCTTCTTTTCTGTACATGACAACCGCTTTGGCAATGGAACATTCATGCCGACTTACACTATATACAAGTTCAATCAGAATGGCGACAAGTTGTGGAGCGGTACCGTTCTCAACGATAGCATAGGCAGTGCCTACGGTAGTGGACTGCAGATGCTTTGCACTGAGGACAATGGTTTGCTCTGTGCGTATTGCGGAACAGATGAGACAATAAATAAAGACTACGTGCTCGTGGAGAAGCTCAACGCCGATGGCGTAAAAGAGTGGAAGCAAACCGTTTTCTATGGCTCCAGACTTTCCAGACCATATCCCTTCCTTTTCGATGCAGGTAACGGCAATGCACTCGTTACTTGGGTGGATGGTGCTAGCATGTATTCTAATTTGATAAGCATATCCACGGGCGAAGTGCTGAAGAAAACCCCAACAGAGATCTATTCCAGCGGTTACGCTTCAAGCAAGGTGCTAGAAGTCATTGACCATGCAGTGGGTCCTGACAACGGCGCAATCTTTACCTTTGTAGACTCAAACAAACAGGGACGCTTTATCTATGTGAAAAGCAGCGGACAGCTCGGGCTTGACGGTGATAATGCCGGAATATTGCTCGACAATTCTTACACAGAGGACGGAACTCTTATGGCTTCCACACTGCCACTGCCGGTTTACGACCCAGAACAGAAAGTCTTCAACTGTTTTTATAAAGCCTTTGACTATTATTCAAGCAAGACTCAATGCCTATTTGTGCAGCAAGTAGATGAAGAAGGCAACTTTAAGTGGGACGGCGGCAAGACTTATCTGCCAATACAGACGGACTATAAGTATTCTTATTTCCAGATGAAAGGCATAGGAAACGGAAAAACAGCCGTGTTCTACTTGAAACAGAACAATTCCACATATGCTATAACAGGTCACTATGTGCTGTTTGACAATAACTTGGATGCCATCTCTGAGGAGTTGCCGTTTGCTCAGTCAACAGGATCAAAGGAAAACCTTTGGGTTTCCGACTTGACGGAAGACAATAGATTCTTTATTGGATGGGACGAGAAACGCTCTGGCTCTAGCTATTCTATCTTTATGCAAGACGTGACATGCCCGGAGTCTACAGGAATCTCATCTGCTTCCACCGCTGATGGCACGTTGGCTGTCCCCGTAGCATACTATACTCTAGCCGGAATGAAAGCTTCCGCTCCCGTTAATGGTATAACGCTGGTAAAACTCTCCGACGGAAAGACTGTGAAAGTAGCCAAACCGTAAGGCTTTGGCTGGTAAACACAAACCGATTGGCAATACACAAACATATCAAAACATACAATGTCTAACTTAAAAGAATGAAGTTATGAAGAAAATTTTACTTGGCGCATCAATGCTCCTGTCGTTTGCTGCGATGGCACAGGCACAGACAACGGTAAATGTCGAAACTCCGGGAACGCTCTCTTCCAAAGTGTCAGCAGAAGAGAAATATAGCATAACCGACCTTACCATTACTGGTTCGCTCAACGGAACCGACGTGAAATTTCTCCGTGAAATGGCCGGACAGGATGAAGACAATAATAAGACAGACGGAAAACTTGCTAAACTTGATCTCTCGGGCGCAAGTATTGTAGCCGGAGGCGACGCCTATTTCGTTAAATATGGCGGCAAGGCCGACACAGAATACTATACAAAGGACAACCAAATGAGTGGTTGCATGTTTGTCAACTGCGCCGCTCTGCAGTCTATCAGTATGCCAACTAGCACGGAAGTGATTGCAGACAGTTGTTTCTTTAAGTGTACGTCGCTCGAAAGCGTGACGTTCCCTGAAACAGTTAAGGAGATACGCAGTTATGCCTTCGCCTATACTGCACTGTCCTCGTTCACTTTCCCTAAAGACGTAGCTCTTTCAAAGGCTGTACTGTATAACTGTTCTAAGTTGGAAACGGTGACATTGCCTTCAAACGTGACGGAAATACCTGCAAAGGCTTTCACATCAACTGCACTCAAGACGTTTAACTTCCCTACGACCCTTGTTTCGATTGGCGATGACGCTTTCGATAGTTCAGATCTTGAGAGCGTAACCTTCCCTGCTTCGCTCCGCACCATAAGCGACG
The DNA here is from genome assembly GCA_963586715.1 of Barnesiella intestinihominis. Lineage (GTDB taxonomy): Bacteria > Bacteroidota > Bacteroidia > Bacteroidales > Bacteroidaceae > Prevotella. The sequence goes on along the minus strand of CAVAAS010000002.1, from coordinate 36,666 downwards.
GTGCTTTCTATAGCTGCGAAAGCCTTAAGACAGTGAACTTTAATGACGGTCTTGAAACAATAGGAACGGGAGCTTTCTCTTATTGCGAGGCTCTGACTGCAGCTAATCTACCTAACAGTGTTACATCTTTGGGCGGTGCATTCTCTGTATGTAACTCGCTCACTGAAGTACATCTTCCCGATAGCCTCACAAAGATTTCGGGTAGTATGTTCGACCGCTGCGGCAATCTTGCAAAAGTGAACATCCCTAACACTGTAAAGGTGATAGAAGAAAATGCTTTCCAAAACAATACATCACTTACCGACGTTGTTTTCCCCGATTCTCTCGAAGAAATATGGAACTATGCCTTCGCCGGCTGCGAGGGACTGACAAAGCTTATACTTCCGTCAAAGCTGAAGTCAATTGGTGCTTCTGCCTTTGATTTTTGTAATGCTGTGGATACAATCGCCTTCCCCGATTCTCTTCAGGAAATACAGCTCTTCGCTTTCGAATTTTGCACAAGCTTGAAATCCGTAACTCTTCCCGAAGGTCTCACTTCACTGGGCGACGGTGCATTTATGTGCTGCGACAACCTCAAATCAGTGAGCCTGCCTTCAACACTTGAAATGGTTGGTCCTATGGCATTTGTCAGCGATTACAATCTTGCTTCTATCCGTTGTGCAGCTACTGTTCCTCCCGTTTGTGGAATGAATGCTTTTGCTGATGTTCCTACCGACACATGTGTGCTCACCGTTCCTGCTGGAACAAAGACCGCTTATAGCGAGGCTGCCACATGGAAGGACTTCATGAATATCCAGGAAGCTAAAGTAGATGGAATAAACGCCGCTTCAAAAGCATCTGTAAAGGTTGAGACATCTCGCTTCAATCTCGCAGGCCAATCAGTTGGCACAGCCACTAAAGGCATTGCAATAGTTAAGTATTTTGACGGTTCAACCGTTAAGAGCGTAGTAAAGTAATATAACTCTTCATCTAAACCCCGCGGACTTTTCTTCAGAACCCTGCCGTTTATGAAAGGAAAGCCGCGGGCTTTTTAATTAAAGTCTGCGGCCTGTGTCGTTTGCAACGCACAATAAAACCATGCTTTATGGCAGCGGACAAAAAACAGCGCAAGACAGAAAATGTCCTGCGCTGTTTTCTTTACTTTCAAAGTATGTGCCTGCCGAATGGGCGGCAGACGTATGTTAGTCTTTTTTCTTTGGTTTTCTTCTTGCCCAGCCCTCTTCACTGAAGTCAGGCTCCTCGCCAACGAGTTTCACATTGTCGTTGCGGAAGAACTGTCGCCAGTCGCCTCCGTTGTTGTTTCCGAGCGAAAAATTGTCATTCTCATGGCTTGTCTTTGCGCCATTCTTGCGCTTTGACTTCTTCTCGAAACGTGCAAAATCGTCCGTTTCATCGCTTCCTTTGCGTCCGCGAGAGCGCTTCTCCGCTTTCTTCCCGTGTTCTTCTCCTGTTGTTGAGGCTTTCTTGCTTCGTCCTTGCTTCTGTCCGTGTCCACTTTCGTCAGCATCGTTACATCTCACGCTGCGTCCTTTGTATGTCGTTCCGTCTATGGCGCGCATAACTTTCTGCGCGTCCTTCTCAGGAACCTCTATGTATGAGATGCGGTCGAGCAGGTCGATGTGTCCCACTTCCTGTCGTTCGTGCATATTGCGGTTGAGGAATTGCATAACCTCCCCAGGGTAGAAGCCATCAGTCTTGCCAAGGTTTATAAACAGTTTCCTGTATCCCTTTTCCGCCTTTCTTGGTTCGCGTTTTCCGCCTTCCTGACGTTTCTTTGACCCTCGGCTTCCCTTCTCGCCTTTGCCGGAAGCTGACGGAGGTAGAATTTCAGGAGCGTCAGCATAATAAGCCAGGAATTTTCCGAATTCCATGCTCACGATCTTCTTTATAATGTCCTCCTTGTCGATGTATTCGAAGTAGCGGTTTATGTCGTTCATAAACGGCTCTATTTCCTCTTCGTTCACGTCTGCTTTCACAATCTGGTCCATTACCTTGTAGAGCTGCTTCTTGCATATTTCCTCAGGCTTGGGGATGCTGCCCTCGATGAAGTCCTTTTGTATAACCTTCTCTATAGCGCGCATCTTGCTTTTCTCGCGGGTATGGATGATTGCTATTGATGTACCGTTCTTTCCTGCGCGGCCTGTTCGTCCGCTACGGTGGGTATAGCTCTCAATGTCGTCGGGCAGGCCATAGTTTATTACATGGGTAAGGTCGTCAACGTCAAGTCCGCGTGCTGCAACGTCGGTAGCCACGAGCAGTTGCGTGAGGTGTTGGCGGAATTTCTGCATGGTTAAGTCGCGCTGTTGCTGCGAGAGGTCGCCATGGAGCGACTCGGCGTTGTATCCGTCATGGATGAGTTTGTCGGCAATTTCCTGCGTTTCGCGTTTTGTGCGGCAGAAGATAATGGCGTAAATTTTAGGATAGAAGTCCACGATGCGTTTCAATGCCAGATATTTGTCTTTGGCATTAACCATATAGTATATGTGGTTGACGTGTTCCGCCCCTTCGTTGCGACTACCAACGACAATCTCCTTTGCGTCATGCAGGTAGTTTTGTGCTATCTTCTCTATCTCTTTGCTCATCGTTGCCGAGAAAAGAAGAGTATTGCGGTCGGCTGGAACTCCGTCGAAAATCTCGTTTATGCTATCCGAAAAGCCCATGTTCAGCATCTCGTCAGCTTCGTCCAGCACAACGTTTTTCACGTTGTCAAGGTTTGCGGCTCCGCGGTTCATCAGGTCAATGAGGCGCCCAGGTGTGGCAACAATCACTTGCGCCCCATGTCGAAGCGAGTGTATCTGGTTTTGTATTGACGTGCCACCGTAGACGGGCACAACGTTCAGTCCATCTATATATTTGCCGAATTCACTCAAATCATCAGAGATTTGCAGACAAAGTTCACGGGTGGGCGAAAGGATTAGTGCCTGTGTGGAACGGTCGCTAGGTTCGATTTTCTGTAATACGGGTATGCCGTAGGCTGCTGTCTTTCCCGTTCCCGTTTGTGCCAGTGCAACGACATCGTTGCGGTTGCCCAATAAATAGGGGATAACTTCTTCTTGTACGGGCATTGGAGACTCAAAGCCCAGTTCTTCGATGGCGCGGCGAATCTCTTCGCTGACACCAAGTTCTTCAAATGTTTTCAAATTAAAAAATGATGTTAGTGAAGCTGCACTGAAAAATAACGGCGGCAGCTTTGATAATTCTGCTGCAAAGTTACTGATAATTCGTGAATTGCATCACTTTTCCTTCGGGCAATCGCACGACAATCGTTGAAAAACACTAAATAATCACCTGTTCTAGCCTGTATTTATGCAGAAATACGTATTTTTGCAGTTATGATAAAAGTTAGAATAATAAACAAAGGGCATAATGCTCTGCCTTGTTACGCAACACCTCAGAGCGCTGGAATGGATTTGCGCGCCAATATTGACGAAGACATAACGCTGAAGCCAATGCAGCGTGCCTTGATTCCAACGGGGCTCTTTATGGCTTTGCCTCCTGGCTATGAGGCACAGGTTAGGCCGCGCAGCGGACTTGCCTTGAAACATGGCATTACCGTGTTGAATTCTCCCGGTACGATAGATGCCGATTATAGAGGCGAAATAAAGGTGCTGCTCGTAAACTTTTCAGACGCAGACTTTGTTGTTCGCGATGGCGAGCGGATAGCGCAAATGGTTATAGCGAAGCATGAAAATGCCGATTTCATCGAAGTAGAAGAGCTAGACGAAACATTGCGTGGAGCAGGAGGTTACGGTCATACGGGAGTGGAATAGCATGTTTGTGCGAGGTCTGAACATATTTTCTGCCACGCTGATTGTTGCGTTGCTTTCGGCTTGTGGAACAGGACAGAACGTGAAGAAAAACGTTCCGTCAGGTGGAGATGTGCGTGTAGCTAAAGCGAGTGCAGCAGATACTACGAGCGTAAACACCCGTCAGCGACTGGCATATTTTTATGCCGAAGCCGCAAAGCAACAGTCGCTCGGAAATTATGATGCCGCCTACACGCTGCTTCTGCACTGCAGAAATATTGATCCCAGTGCGGCGGAAGTGCACTATGCCTTGTCAACCTTCGATGCAGAAGTGAATTCCAAGGAGATGAGCGTTGCCGACATCCGGCGAGCAGCAGAACTTCAGCCCGACAATACAACATATCTGTGGCAGTTGGCTGCTGCATATTGGGAGGGTAAAGACTATAAAAACGCGATAAAATCGTTCGAAAAAGTATATTCAAAAAGCCCGGAAAATACCGATGTGCTTGATATCCTATTCCGTCTCTATATGGATACTGCCGATTATGACAAGATGATAGCCACTGTAGACCGTATGGAACTTGCCGATGGTGAGAGCGAGAAGACAGTAATGTCGAAGCTTTTTGTATACAATAAGCAGGGGAAGAAAAAGGAAGCTTATCGCACACTGAAAAACTTCGTGGACAAATATCCCAATGATCCGCACTATCAAGTAATGATGGCAAACTGGCTTCTCCGCAATGATGACAAGAAGAGCTCGCTTGCAATACTGCAGAAAGTGCTAAAGGAAGACCCGGACAACGCCTCTGCACAGCTGTCGATGGTGGACTATTATCGAGCAGAAAGCCGTGATTCCATCGCTAATTTGATGGAGGAAAACCTTCTTTTGAATACCAAGACGGAAGCGGAAACCAAGGCTTCTATACTTAAAAGCGTTATAGCTCGCAACGAGAGTAACGGAGCCGACAGTACTAAAATCCTTAGTCTTTTCCAAAGAATAATAGCCAAGAATCCCGGAGATGTAGAAATGTTGCAATATCGTGCCGCTTATGTTACTATGAAAAACATGCCGCAGGATTCAATTGTTGCTGCATATAATGATGTGCTTGCCATAGAGCCGGACAATAAGGTGGCGCGCCTTCAGCTTATACGCACGCTGTGGGGAAAATCAACACCTGCGGAACTTATAAATATATGTGCACCGGGAGTAGAATATAATCCCGATGAAATGGCGTTTTATTACTTCCTCGGCTTTGCTTATGTCCAAAATGATGAGGATGATAAAGCTCTGGATATTCTGCGCAAAGGTGTAGCCCAGGCAACAGATGGCAGTGAACCGGCATTCGTTTCTGACATGTATTCATATATCGGCGACCTGCTTCACCAACAGGGACACGTGGATGAGGCTTACGCAGCCTTCGACAGTTGTCTGCAATGGAAGGACGATAATGTGGGATGCCTTAACAATTATGCCTATTACATAACACAGTCTGGTGGAGATTTAGCTAAGGCTGAGAGGATGAGCTACAAGACTGTAAATGCAGAACCCATGAACAGCACTTATCTTGACACCTATGCATGGGTGCTGTTCTGTGAGAAACGATATACTGAAGCTTCTATATATATTGAGCAGGCGCTGGCTAACGATACGACAAATAGTTATGTTATGCTTGATCATGCCGGTGACATATATATAATGTTAGGCGAGACCGACAAGGCACTTGCCTCTTGGCGCAAAGCTATAGAAGCAGGCGGAGGCGATTCTGCCGCAATCGAAAGAAAAATAAAGTTGAAGAAATATATTCCATCAGAGCAATGAGATTATCAGAAACGCTAATGACCGTTGCCGCATGTGCGGCACTCGCCTTTACAGTAGCATCGTGCGGTACTAAAAAAGTTGTGGCCGAGGGTAATTCTTTTGCCGCTTCTACTGTGACCGGAACGGGTTCCACACAAAAAAGCGCAGAGGCACAAACCGAACTCTCAACGATGAATTGTTTGCGAAGAGTTGCCGACAATGCTGTTTATAGCAAGAATATCGTGTCAAAAATAAAGTGTACGATAAGTACCGGCAGCAATAACATATCTGTTGGCGGTTCGCTCCACATGCGGCGTGACGAGGTGATCCGTATTCAACTGGTGCCTTTCGGCATTATGGAAGTGGGACGGTTGGAATTTACAAAAGATCATGTGCTACTGATTGACAGAATAAATAAGGAATATGTGAAGGCTTCCTATTCAGATGTTGATTTTCTCAAGAATAACGGCTTGGACTTCTATGCTCTCCAGGCGTTGTTTTGGAACCAACTTTATGTCCCTGGCATGCAAAAAGTAACGGATTCATCGCTAAAATCGTTTGCCGCGGAGATAAAAGACGGTGTGGATACCAAGATATCCACGACCTATGGGAAAATGACTTATGTGTGGACGGCAGACAAAAATTCAGCTCTTATCAAGTCCGTTACCGCCAAGTATGCTAGTGGTAAGGGTGATAATGCGTCTGTAAACTGTCAGTATTCTGGTTTCAAAAGTCTAGGAACAAAGTTGTTCCCCACGGGGATATATCTTACGATGAACACAAAGATGGTAAAGAATGCAAGTAAGATGTCGCTCGATCTTCAGCTTAACACTCTTACTACCGACAGTGATTGGGATGCAGAAACAGCGGTTTCATCGAAATATACTCAGGTGGGCGTTGAGGAAATCCTGACAAAATTGGGAGGAATGTGATATGCGTAATATCGTATCTCTACTCCTCGTTTCATCTTTATTAGCTTTTTCTTCAACAGGTGCCATAGCCCAAACAAAGAAGAAAGCCTCAGTTTCTGCAGCGACAAAGCAAAGCACTTCTTCGAAGTCAACCAAATCGTCTTCTGCGAAGAAAGGTTCCGTTGCCAAAACTTCCACGTCAAAGCGTAAAAGTTCTCAAACCAGCCAAAAGAAAAAGACTGCAGCTAAGAAGAGTAAGAAGAAAACGGCAAAGGCTCCCGTTTATACTAACGAGAACATACGCGGACTACAGACCCAACGAGCCGCTGTGCAAAAAAAAATACGCGAGCAAGAAAGATTACTTCGCGCAAACAAGGCTGATGTAAAGAAACGGCTTGACGAACTGTTTTCTATTAGTGGCGAAATAGATCAACACCAAAAGAAAATAGACGGAATAGAGAAAGATCTGACAAGCATCAACGGTAACATATCAATGTTGCAGGCTCAGCTTGCTACACTCGAACAACAGTTGCAGGACAGGAAGGTGAAATATCTCAAGTCCATGCGCTATTTGGCGAAAACCCGCACTATCCAAGACAAGTTGATGTTTATATTTAGTGCAAAAAGCCTTACGCAGATGTATCGTCGCTTGCGTTTCGTTCGTGAGTATGCTACATATCAGCGCGCACAAGGTGAGATGCTCAAGGATAAGCAGCAGCAAGTTACGCTAAAGCATGAGCAACTTGAAACGGTGAAGGGGCAAAAGAACGATTTGCTTTACAAAGGTAAAAAGGAAAAGTCTGCTCTTGAAGGCAAACAGACGGAGCAACAGGCAATGGTTACGTCACTTAAGAAGCAACAAAAGACGATTCAGTCGGTCATTGCCGACCAACGTAACAAGGATGCCGCCTTGAATGCACAGATAGAGAAGTTGATTGCCGAAGAAGTGGCAAAGGCAAAAGCAAGAGCCGCAGAGGAAGCAAAACGCAAGGCTGCAGAAGTAGCAGAGGCAAAGCGCAGGCGGGAGGCAGAGCTTGCCCGCAAGAAAGCCGCTGCAGAAGCCGCAGCTCGAGAAAATGCCCGTCGTATACAGGAGGCAAAGGAGCGTGAGGCACGTTTGAAGGCTGAGGCGGCAAAGGCTGCTGCCGAAAAGCGCGATGAAGAAGCCCGCCGCAGGGCTGAGCAGGCAGCGCGCAGGGCTGAAGCAGAGCGTGAGGCTGCCGAGAGAAAGGCTGAGGCTGACAGGCAGAGAAATGAAAGGGAAGTGGCAAAGGCAAAAGCGGAAACGAGCGAAGCGCAGAGCGTTAGCTCTGCAGACCGCCAGCTGAACCAAAGTTTTGAGCAGAACAGAGGACGTTTGCCAATGCCGGCTTCTGGTAGAATAGTAACACATTTCGGACAATACAATGTGGAGGGACTGAATAATGTCCGTTTGGATAGTAAAGGAATCAACATAAAGTGTGGTTCGGGAGCTTCTGTGCGTTGTATCTTCAATGGTGAGATTTCAAAGGTTTTCAACTGGATGGGGGTAAGAGGCGTGTTGGTTCGTCACGGACAATATATCTCCGTTTACAGTAACCTCGCATCAGTTAGTGTCAGTGCCGGGCAGAAAGTATCCACAGGGCAACAGCTGGGTACGGTCGATTCTGGCGGAATACTTCAGTTTCAGCTTTATAAAGGCTTTGCAAAGCTTAATCCCGAAGCATGGTTGCGGTAACCGCACTGAGTGCTTCCCTGTGGGCGCATAGTTAGAAGTCAAGCACTTTCAGGTATTTTGCTATGGCATCCTCTATTTCGCTGAAGCGGATAAATTCGTCAGCGCAATGGGAACGTGCAGAATTTCCTGGTCCTAACTTAATGCTGTCGAAAGGCATCAAAGCCTGATCTGATAGAGTAGGTGAGCCAAATGGCTTCATTCCCAATTCAATGCACCGTTTTACGAGCGGATGTTCAATGGAAATGCCTGAAGAATGGAGGCGGAAGGAGCGAGCTTTCACATCGCTGGACAAATGCCTGCGTATGAAATCGAAAACTTCCTCGTTGGTATATAACTCGTTTGTTCTTACATCAACAACCATTTCGCAAGTGTCTGGCACTACATTGTGTTGTGTTCCTGCTTTCATTACGGTTACATTCATCACCGTAGGACCGAGAAAATCACTGATTCGCTTGAATTTGTAGGAACGAAGCCAGCAGAGATCATCAACAGCCTCGTAGATAGCATTGATGCCCTCGCCGCGGGCAGCGTGCCCCGACTGGCCATGTGCCGTAATGTCCAGCACCATCAATCCTTTCTCTGCTACGGCAGGTTGCATTCCCGTAGGCTCTCCGACGATAGCCACGCTTATTTCGGGTAGTAGTGGCAGGATGCTGCTTATTCCGTTTGCTCCCGACACTTCTTCTTCTGCGGAAGCCAAATATATAAGGTTGAAGTTTCTCTCTCTTTCGCAGAGTATGCGGAATACTTGTAGCAACGAGACGAGACCACCACCGCAGTCGTTACTCCCCAAGCCATAGAGTGTATCTCCTTCCACAGTGGGACAGAAAGGGTTACGCTGCCATGTTTTTACCGGTTTCACCGTATCAATGTGTGCATTCAACAGTATTGTATCGCGCTTTTCGTCGAAATTCGGAGCAATACTCCATACATTGTTCATATTCCGCTTACATTCCAGCCCGTAACTCTTTAGGGCATTCTCTATGATATCAGCGGCTCTTGTTTCCTCGCGGCTTACTGAGGGTGTGGCAATGAGTAGCTTCAGTAGGTCAAAGGCATCGTCAGCGTATTTTTTTTTGTCCATAATAGATGTAGTAAGTTGTTTATCAGAAGGCAAAATTACGTAAATCGTTTCATTTTCGAAGCCGTTTCTTCAGAAAAAAGGAACATCTGCCGCTTTTTCCCATTTCGGGGTCTCATTGTGTGAATTATAGCATATTGGTGTATTTCTTGTTGGTTAATATTAAAAAATAATCAGCATTTCAGGTTAAAATGTATTAAGTAGGCTTTACTTTCTCTTTTCTTGAACGTCTTTATTATAACTTCGTAGGCACAAATGCCAAGGTGACATTTATGCTTGGACGTTAAAACGAAAATAAGACAAACAAATAAAGAAAGGAAAAACAATGGACAAGAAAACCGTTTTTATGGCAGTTGCAGCAGGATGCCTCGTGTTGGGCAGCTGTGCTAGCAAGAAGGATTTGGAGAATTGCCAGAACGAAAACAAAGAGCTTACCCGCAATTATCAGGACACGAAGGAGCAGCTTGCAGCTTCGAAAGCTCGCGTAACGAGTTTGGAAGAGCAGTTGCAACAGGCAAAGAAAGACTATGCTGCTTTGCAGAGTTCGCTCGACAAGAGTCTTGCAAATGCAGGGCAGAACAATATCAGCATAGAGAAATTGGTAGACCAAATCAATGAGTCTAACCAGTATATCCGCCATCTTGTTGAGGTGAAGAGCAAGAGTGACTCTTTAAATTTGGTGCTGACCAACAATCTTACCCGTTCGCTTAGCAAGGAAGAAAGTAAGGAAGTTGATGTTCAAGTGTTGAAGGGTGTTGTTTATATCTCGCTTGCCGACAATATGCTCTACAAGAGCGGAAGTTATGAAATAAACGACCGTGCCGCTGAAACCCTTAGCAAAATCGCTAAGATAATAAAAGATTACTCCGATTACGACGTGCTTATTGAAGGTAACACCGACAATGTTCCAGTTAACACTACCGCTGCTTCAATGAAGAATATCCGCAACAACTGGGATCTGTCTTGTCTGCGTGCTTCAAGCGTTGTGCAGGCATTGCAGAACGAGTATGGCGTGGATCCAAAGCGTTTGACGGCAGGTGGACGTGGTGAATACAACCCGTTGACAAACAATGACAGCGATGTTGCAAAACAGCGCAACCGTCGTACGCAGATTATAATAACTCCGAAGCTCGATCAGTTTATGGATCTTATTGACAAAGCTCCGGACGAAAAGTAGAAAGCATAACGTAATTTTGTCATAATGAAAAGCGGCGCGCATCAGTATATGTTTGACTGGTGCGCGCCTTTCTTGTTATTTTCTCATCGCTTTCACTATTTTTCCCATGTATAAGGAGTGGATATCGTAAGGGAAATTGGCATAGAATTTTCTGGGAATCTCCCCGAATCCTTTGGGATCGAATGGCGCATGGTATATCATCTCGCACTCAAATACGGTTTTTGCCTCATCAAAATAAGGCGTTCCGTGTTCTGTATACTTTGTATGTAGTCCCAAAGCCTTGACCTTGTCGCCGTCTCTTCCGCTATGTGTTCCCATATATTCCGGTATGTCTTTGCGTGAATCGTCAAACTCCATTACAGTAAAGTATTTAGTCTTCTCCATATATCCGAAAGTATACCTTGATCTTGATACATAAACGGTGACTGTTGACAAATCGCGCCCCCATATATTACCGAGAGCTCCCCATCCGATTGTCATTTCGTTGAATCCAGACTTGTCGCCAGCTGCAAGCAAGAGACCTTTCCCCTTGAAGAATGTGAATGGATTGTCGTGGAAATCTTTTGTTACGTCAAACTCTTTGAATTCTTTTGTTGCGGCATCATTGTTTGTAGCCGGTGCAGTCTTCCCGTTTTCAGCTAATCCATATGACTCGTATGACACGTTTTCGGGTTTCCATTTGTCTTTTGGAGCGGTTTCACCGTCGGGATATCCGATAACGATTGTACAGAATGGTATAATATGTTTGGGTAGTTTCAGAATTTCTGAAACCGCCTCACAACGTTTCTCGTCAGGGAATGTGCCAGTCCATACCGCTCCCAACCCCATGCCATGGGCGGCAAGGAGAATGTTTTCCGTCGCAGCCGATGCGTCTTGACTCCAGAATTCGCGCACGGGATCGTCCTTTTCTTTATCCATGTCGCCGCAGACAACAATAGCCAATGGAGCGTCAGCCGCCATTCTTGCGTTAGGGGTAGCCTCGGCAATGGTCTTCAGTGTCGCTTTGTCTCTCACAACGATAAAATGCCAAGGCTGTCTGTTCACAGCCGTAGGCGCTGCCATTCCGGCACGAAGCAATTTCTCGATTTTCTCATCTTCAACAGGTTTGTCTTGATAGGAGCGCACAGAAGCACGTGTCATGATGTTGTTATAAACCGCATCGGCAGAGTTGCTCGGTGCTTCTTTGCCAGAGCCGGAAGACATAGCAAGCCGCACTGATAGTATAACTACGGCCAAAGCCAATAAAATGTTCAATAATTTAGATGCTTTCATATATTGTTCTTTCTATGTTTTGTTATTGTTTTGAAGTCTGACTAAGCTTGAGAAGTGTGCCCATAGGACAAACAAAACGGCAATAAGGGCGCGTCACAACAAACGAGAGCAAGAAGAATGCAGCAGCAATAGTCATTGTAATCCATGATGCAGACTGGAATATGAATGCCGAGAACGGCTCATAGTCTATCCATTCGCTCCATACTCCACTCCATATGCACACCATCAGTGCAGCCCAAAGCAGTTGTCTTGCGATGTCAAGTCTATGCAGGGTGCGTGCATTTATCTTGATTTTGAATTTAACGCACTGTCCTGCCAGTTGTTGCAGTGCACCAAATGGACAGACGTTAGTGCAATAGTATGTCTTTTTCCCGAATAGTGGATAGGCGAAAGCTGTGATGACCATTAACGCAGCAATCGCCATCGCCGGCAAGTTTATGCCGTTTGCAGCAAATCCCATGAGGGAAGAGTATGAAAGGAAAGTGCCACACCAAAAGCCGAGAACAATGATGTTTAGTAGCATCTGCACGAATCGGTATCTTTTGTCTTTTATAAATAACGGAAGCACTGCTGCCATAAGTACAACAATCAGCCCACAGATGTTCTTGACTGTAGGGCTAAAGCCGTTTTCCCCATTGCCGTTATCTTTTATATTGCCGTTATCCTTTAGTTTTTCGCAGGCGTATTGCAATCCTTTTTGCATGTTGCCAATGATAGCGTTTGAAGAAAACGTAGCTCCAGATATGGCATCAACTTTCATTTTTGCGGCATCGTCAATTCCTTTTCCTTTCCATTGGTCAAGCAGAACGGCAGCTTCACTGAAAAAACTTTCCGTTTCTTCATTTTTCATAGCCTTCACATCAATTACGATATTGTTCTTGATGTGGATTTCTAGAGGCACTTTTCCAGCATAGCCTGTGATGTTAGCTCCGAGTGCCGATGTGTTTACTATAACTGTCCTATCGGCTAAAGTTCTCAGAGTGTCGTTGTCTGCAGTCTGTGCTTGCGCCTTTTGTTGTCTGAAATCGTGTCCCCACAGTTTTCCCTGTTTGACTATGGCGAGTGAAACCACAATCATAAGGCAGACCAAGAGACTGATTACTTGTCTGATTTTGTCTGTATATACAACCATAAATACTATAATTTGTTTGCAATTATTCCTCAAATAAACAAAATAATGGAGTAATTGTACATCGGGCCCGGCACGTTGTCAAAATAACCGATACGGGCAATGACTGTTTCTCACCTTTCTTGCAAAGGTAAAGTCATTCTTTTTACAGTCCAAACAATTACGGATAATTAACAAAATACCTAAAACAGATGATTTTTATTCGCTTCTAAAAACCATAAAATCTAGGTATTGTGAGCATTATACTATGGTCGTAACTTTGCATCCTAAATAAATTCAGGATGAAAATCAAAGGACATTCTTTAAAAATCAGTAAGAAAACAGTGTGGCTTGCCATTGCAAGCATCGTGTTGATAGTCTTCTCTTCTATCATTTGGAAGGCTTGGGTAGCACCTACCCGCATAGCTTTTGTCAACTACCAAGCTATAGAACTAGGGCAGATAGCCAAGGCTAATGCGAGTAAGATGATAAGTCTTGACGAGATATCCACCGATAATCTTGACGAACTTGGTGGTTATGACATGATACTTGTCAATGGAATGGGACTACGCCTTGACGCTGCTCAGCGTCAGCTGCTGCAAAAGGCAGCTGAGAGCGTGCCAACGCTGACAAAGGCAGCAACAAATCCCGACAATAACATCAACTCCATTGACGGCTTTGATGCGGCTTATCTAATGAAATACCTCTCCAACGGTAGCCGTCGCAACTACCGGAGCATGCTTCAGTACATAAGAAAATTCATTGACGGCAAGAAACTTTTTGCTCCAGAGCCGCAGATATGCGACGAACATCCCGACTATCTTCTTACGCACTATGACCTTGACGATGTGGAAGGCGACGAACTGGGTTTCAATAGTGTGGTGGAATATAATGCATATCTTGCTAAGCACAATATGCTGAAAAAAGGTTCTCCTTCCGTAGTCCTCACGGGTTTTATGGGTTCGGCACCAGATTTGGAGAAAGCATTTGAGGAAAAAGGAATAAATGTATATCGTGTTAACAGACTTCAGCAGTTTGTTGCCATGCATCATGCCGATAGCATAAACGTGGCAGCCGTGGTAAATATGGCGCATGGCCGCTTGGGTGAATATTTTGTGGAGTTTTTGAAGCAGAAAAACATACCCCTTTTCTCTCCTCTTAACGTGAATCGTCTCACGGCAGACTGGGAGTCCGACAAGCAAGGCATGAGCGGAGGCTTCATGTCTCAAAGTCTTGTTACTCCAGAGATTGACGGTGCGGTACGTCCTTATGCACTTTTCGCCCATCGTATCAATAGCGAAGGACTGCAAGAAGTGTATGGTATGCCCGACAGATTGGAGACATTCACTGAAACAGTGAGGGGCTACATGAACCTAAAAGGCAAGAAAAACTCAGAAAAGCGTGTGGCGATATTCTATTTCAAGGGGCCTGGGCAGAATTCTCTCGTGGCGTCAGGTATGGAAGTTGTTCCGTCGATATACAATCTCCTGCTCCGCTTGAAGAAAGAAGGCTATAATGTAGGTACGTTACCGCAGTCTGCTGAAGCCCTCGCCCAAATGATACAACGGCAAGGTGCAGTTTTCGGCACTTATGCCGAAGGGGCATATACCAAGTTCTTGGAGACAGGCAAACCTGCACTCGTTACGGCAAAACAATATGCCCAGTGGACAGGTCAGGCACTCTCCAAGAACCAAATAAGTGATCTAAATAAAATCAACGGGCCTTTCCCTGGAAAATACATGTCTACAGATGATGGCTGTTTGGCAGTGGCGCGCCTGCAGTTTGGCAATGTAACGCTTCTTCCACAAGTAATGGCAGGAGAAGGAGGCGACAGCTTCAAAATTGTTCATGGAACCAACCAAGCACCGCCTCATACCTACGTTGCTTCATACCTTTGGGCACGTTACGGTTTCAAGGCAGATGCCCTAGTGCATTTCGGAACTCACGGCTCTCTTGAATATACGCCGCGCAAACAGGTAGCGTTGGGCAGCGATGATTGGCCAGACCGCCTTGTCGGTGCATTGCCACATTATTATATATATACTATAAGCAACGTTGGCGAAGGAATGATTGCCAAGAGACGTACCTATGCACAGCTCGTTTCATATCTGACACCCCCTTTCAAGGAAAGTCAGCTTCGCGACACATACAAACAACTCAACACGGCAATATCTGCATACAACAAGAAACCAAGCGAAGAACTGTCGCTACAGGTAAAGAAACTCACCGTAAACCTCGGTATAGCGCGTGAACTCGGTCTTGATACCAAGCAGCTGCAGAAACCATATACTGCCGATGAGGTTGCAAAAGTGGAAAGCTTTGCCGACGAACTTGTCAATGAGAAAATAACAGGCCGTCTTTATACGATGGGCATTCCCTATGCCGAGGATGATATCCGCACAAGTGTTTATGCTATGGCCACAGACCCTATAGCTTATGGCATGCTGGCAGTTGACAAGCTCAAGCACCGTGCGAAGAGTGGAGTGGAGAAACACAAGCAACTTTTCGATGCACTTTATCTTGATAAGGCGCGTAATACGGTGACAACCCTCTTGGCCAATGGCGGAAATGTAACCGATGAATATTTGTGCCGCTATGTCGGTATAACGAAAGAGGAGTTGGCAATGGCACGTAAAGTTGAGGCTATGCAAGCAGCTCCCGACCCTATTTCAATGATGATGCAGATGGCAGACAATATGCCGTTGCAGGCTCAAAAGGCTAAGTCCAAGGATAATCGTACTGTAAGTCAGCTACGTGAGGCAGGACAGATGGGCAAGAAAGAAATACCCCAAATGAGTCGTGAAGCATTCGAGAAGATGGAGCAGAGCGGTCGCTTCCCAGAGAAGATGATGCAAGCCATAAAACAAGGGCAACGCTGGTATAAAATGGACCAGAAACAGCGCAAAGGTAAGCCCAATCAAAGCAAGGACAATGCTAAAGGCATGCCTAAAGGATCATCAACACGATACTCTCGCAGTCAGATAAACTTGGCTCAGGCAATAACAACGGTAGAACATGCCCTTGAAAATGTGGGCAAATATTCTGATGCGCTAAGGAAGAGTCCAGAGAATGAACTTGCACAGCTCGTAAATGCGCTGGCAGGTGGATATACCGCCCCTTCACCTGGGGGAGACCCGATAGTAAATCCCAACACACTGCCCACGGGACGCAACCTATTCTCCATAAATGTTGAGAACACACCAACCGAGGAGGCATGGGAGAAAGCAAAGGAATTGGCCGACAATACAATAAACATGTATCGTCAACGCCATAATGGTGAGTATCCGCGCAAAGTGAGCTACACCTTGTGGAGCAGTGAGTTTATAGAAACAGGCGGGGCGACAATCGCTCAAGTTCTCTATATGCTTGGTGTGGAACCGGTAAGAGACGCATTTGGAAGAGTGACAGATCTTAGGCTTATCCCTTCAAAACAGCTTGGGCGTCCGCGCATAGATGTTGTGGTGCAGACAAGCGGCCAGCTGCGTGACCTTGCCGCCTCAAGACTTTTCCTCATCAACAAAGCAATACAAATGGCGGCAGGAGCCAATGACGACAAGTATGATAACCTTGTGAAGGAAGGTGTTACAGAATCAGAACGTCGCCTCGTTGAAAAAGGAATGTCGCCAAAGGAGGCACGTGAAGTAAGCACCTATCGTGTATTTGGCGGTGTTAACGGAGGCTATGGCACGGGCATACAGTCGATGGTTGAGGCTGGCGACCGTTGGGACAAGGAGAGTCAGATAGCCGAAGTCTACATGAACAACATGGGAGCTTTCTACGGTGATGAGAAAAACTGGGAAAGTGTCCGTCAGGCAGCGTTTGAGGCCGCTCTCACCCGTACGGATGTTGTGGTGCAACCCCGCCAAAGCAACACTTGGGGCGCACTTAGTCTTGACCACGTTTACGAGTTTATGGGAGGCATGAACCTCGCCGTGCGCAACGTGACGGGCAAGGATCCCGATGCCTATCTTGCGGATTATCGTAACCACAACAACATGCGCATGCAGGAAGTCAAGGAGGCAATAGGCGTGGAGAGCCGAACAACGATATTCAATCCAGCATATATCAAAGAGAAAATGAAAGGCGGGGCAAGTAGTGCCGGTAGTTTCTCCGAGATAGTCAAGAACACTTATGGCTGGAATGTAATGAAGCCGAAGGCCATAGACAAAGAGATGTGGGATGAAATCTACAACGTATATGTAAAAGACAAGTATGCTCTCGGCACGCGCGAGTTCTTCAATAAACAGAACCCCGCGGCGTTGGAAGAAATGACCGCGGTGATGATGGAAAGTGCCCGCAAGGGTTATTGGAAAGCCACGCGGGAACAACTTCAAGAGGTCGCGAGGTTGCATGTGGAAACAGTAAACAAGTTTAAGCCGTCATGTTCAGGCTTTGTGTGCAACAATGCCAAGCTTAAGGACTATATAGCGTCAAATATAGATGCAAAGAGCGCAAAGCGATATGAGCAGAACGTGGCGGAAATACGCGATGCCCAAGCCGCCAAGGGGGATGGCAAGGGAGTTGTGATGAAAAAGGAGACACTCAGCGAAGATACCGCTCAGACTACGGCTATGATAAGCAGTATGGTGGCTGTTGTCGTTGCGGTGATAGTTGTTGTGCTGATAATATTACTTGTACGCAAACGCCGCAAGACAATGGGGAATGGTGCAGGCGACGAACTGTAAGAAAACCAGAAAAGAATGGAAACACTTGTATTGTTTATGATGATACTGGTTTGCTTGAGTTTTGTGCTCAAGCAGACCTTTCACAACGTGAAGGAAATAATGGCGGCAGCCGTGGTGTTGCTGTTCTTTGTCGGAATGATGTGGACTTTTGCCGCAGAGCAGTCAAAAACACAAGTTGCGGCATGGATCGCCGACCAACAGCTTATGCTTGATATGGCAGTGCTGATGAGCGTGGATGTGGCGTTGACGATGTTTTTTTGCGTGTTTCTTGTGGACATTAAGACTTCGGAGCATGTTTCCAAAGCCAAGCGTACCGCATATACAGTGCTGAAGTATTTTCCTGGACTGCTAGTCTTTCCTGTGGTGTTCAGCTTTCTTGTCATGCTCGTTTTTTCCCTTCCGGGAGTGTCATTTCAAACAGTTTCGTGGGGGCTTGGCGCGGTGGTATTCTTGCTCGTTCCAACTTTGACATACGGTTTGAGATGGCTTCTTCCTGAAAGCTCCATACGTCTTGAAATGTTGTTCCTCCTTAATGTTGTACTAGGCCTCGCGGGTATCGTGGGAACGGTGAATGGCAAGACGGCAGTCGCCGGCATAAACGACTTTGATGGGCGTTCACTTGTCTCGGTAGCCGCCATAGTTGTGGTAGGCATGGCTGTGGGAATGGCTTACTACCGCTGGCGCGAACATCGTATGTTACGGAAAATGAGATAGTATTCAGTCAAAGATTTTATACAAGGATTTAAAGAAAATAAAAGAGAAAAAGAATATGAATTACATTTCAGACGTATTGTTTTGGATTTCAACCGGACTTTTAGTTCCGGTAGTGGTGTTGCTTATCTGGTTCTTCCTTAGGGCCTTGCTTCTACTAGGCGGTTTCTTCGGACAATATCTCGCAAGGCGCAAGGCGGCAGCAGAGGTTCGTGCTGAGTTAGACAAGCTGACGGTAGATACAATTGCCAGCCTCCCAGATAATCTGTCCAAGAGCAGACAGACCGTTGTGTCGGCTTATATAGCCAGAATAGTTGCCGACCGCGAAAGCGAAGCCCGTGTCAATCGTGATTTAGACCAGTTTGAACAATATGCAGACAAGGACATGTCGCTTCCTACGACATTGCTGAAGATGGGTCCAATGCTTGGACTTATGGGAACACTTATCCCCATGGGACCTGCTCTCGTGGGGCTTTCAACTGGCGACATCGCATCCATGGCATACAACATGCAGGTGGCTTTTGCTACGACCGTGGTAGGACTCTTCTCAGCCGGCATAGGCTTCGTGACGAAACAGGCAAAGGCACGTTGGTATAAGGAAGACATGGCGAACCTAAACTTTATTGCTGATCTTATAAGTGAGGGGCACAAAGCATGAGAAAGAGGCAGAGAAACAGACTCGCCCACGATGGCGAGGACGACGATCCGATGAGCGTTGTAAGTAACTTGTTTGATGTTGCCATGGTTTTCGCCGTGGCTCTTATGGTAGCTCTCGTAACGAGATACAGTATGACCGAAATGTTCAGCAAGGAAGACTTTACGGTTGTAAAGAATCCTGGCAAGGACAATATGGAGATAATTACCAAGGATGGACAGAAGATAAACCGTTATACCCCCTCAGAAGACCAAAGCAACAAAAATGGAAATCGTGGGAAAAAGGTTGGTATAGCCTATCAGTTGGAAAACGGAGAGATAATATACGTTCCTGAAGACAAATGAATATAAAGATGAAAAGCCTCTTGTCGTGGCGCAAGTACCACCGTTGGGTGGGATTGGTGCTCGCGGTGTTCATGATAGTGTTCTGTGTCTCTGGAATTATACTCAATCACCGGAGCATCGTTTCCGGGTTAGATGTAAATCGCTCATTGCTGCCTTCTGGTTATCACATTGCCGATTACAATAATGGTGTGGTGAAGGGAACATTGCGTTTAGGCAAGGATACGGTCATTGCTTATGGATGTGGCGGCGTTTGGCTTACAGACACGACTGCAAGGCAGTGGAAAGCGATTAACAATGGATTAGGAAAAGGTGTTGACCGCCGTAATGTACGCAACGCAGTGGTTGATAAATGCGGAACATTATGGTGCGTAACAAACTATTCGCTCTATCGTTTCAGTGGATCTGCTTGGGAAAGCATAGACCTTCCCAGCGGCGATGAACGCCTAACCGATGTTGCACTTAATTCCGACAGCACGGTTATTGTCGCCCTTTCGCGCAGTGCCGTTTATGAATTTTCTGTTGATGGAAAGAAAGGCCCGCTTGTAAAGCGCCATGAACTTAAAGCCCCAAAAGGTTTTAGCCCAAAGGAAACGCTTTTTCGCACAGTATGGAAACTTCATAGCGGTGAACTTTTCGGTATGCCAGGTATCCTCGTTGTTGATGCAATTGCAGTGGTCTTGATAATATTGTCGGTTACTGGTATAATTATCTTCATTCTGCCGTATGACATACGCCGCAGCAACCGTAAAGGCAATCGCAACGAGGCAAAATGTAAGGCACGTGTCATGGGGAGTAACTTGCGTTGGCATAACAAGCTTGGTAGCGTGACGATAATCCTTACGTTGCTGCTAACGTTCACAGGAACGTGTCTCCGTCCACCGTTTATGATACCGCTTGTCATGCTGAAGACCGCTCCCCTGACTAAAAGTAGCAATTCTTGGAATGACAAGTTGCGTGCCATAAGGTGGGACAAAGCACAAAATTGTTGGTTGCTTTCCACTTCAGAAGGCTTCGCCACAATAGGCTCCGGCTTTGACGACACGCCTGCTCTGCTTAGGCAGGGTACTACACCACCTGTGAGTCCGATGGGGGTTAATGCAATGGTACAGAGCTCGGACGGAACATGGCTCATAGGTTCGTTTAGCGGAATGTACAGTTGGCAGCGTAAGACCGGCACCATATTGCAGTTCCCGTCAGGGAAGCCAATGGCACAAGGGCGAAGCATGATGGCCACATCATCGCTGGTAAGCGGATATTCTGATGATTTCCTCGGAAACAAGCCCGTGGTGTTCGGCTATTCGAAAGGGGCAGACGGACAAATGCCCGCCATGCCCGAAGAGATGGAACATGTGCCATTGTCTCTATGGAATGTTGCTTTGGAGCTGCATGTTGGCCGTTGTTACTCGCCGTTCCTTGGCCCATTGTCAGAGATGTTCGTGTTTATTTTTGGTACACTGATAACGCTTATCGTATTGTCTGGGTATATCGTTTATCGGAGAACACACCGTAAACGTAAAATAAAGCGCAGAGGCAGAGCTATGGAAACCCCATATGAAAAAGGTATAGAAAGTGCGCCTACGATAGAAAAGGCAAACAATGAAAAGTGAAAAAACATCATAATTATTAACTTCTAAAACTTAAAAAAGAGATGAAAAAAATCAAGACAATGCTAGCAATGATGCTAGCGATGGTAGCATTCTGTGGAGTAATGACTTCTTGCGGAGACGATGATGATGAAACAGTGGCAGCTGCAAAGGAAGTTGTAGGAACGTATGTTGATAACTTGGAAATGACGGTTATGACTTCAACTTCAACTTACGAGAACGCAGAAGTAAAGGTTGAGTATGCAGATGACAGTCATGTAAACATAACACTGCCTGGAGCAGGTAGCGGTTCAATGACTCTGCCTTCAATAACAGTGCCCAAAGTAGACGTTTCCGGCTCAAATGGCTCTTACACACTTAGCTTGAACAATTATAGTGGTACGGTAAGTGTGAATGGTGTAGACAAGAACTATACGGTAACGATAAGCGGAACATACTCAAACAATGTTCTTCAGCTTAACTATAGCTTGCAGTATGGAGCAATGCCTATGCCGATGATTGGCAAGTTTAAAGCAACGAAGAAATAAAGCCGATGAAGATGAGACTCTTGGCTCTTCTCGCCTTGATCCCTTCGCTTGCAGTCAATGCAGTAAACGCAATCAATGGTGATGTGGTTGGCCGTGTGCTTGATGACAATGGCGCACCACTCATCGGCGCTCGCGTGGAGGTGACAGACGAGAAGAACACAACAACAACTGATGCCGACGGCTACTTTCATCTTCCAACTCCGAAAGACGGGGCGGTGAGGGTGAAGGTAAGCTATGTCGGTTTTCAGACAGAGACATTCGTCGTAAAGGCTGAAAAGAAAAACAATGTTCTAAGAATGAATCCCGATGCCACGGCATTGGAACAGGTAGTGGTTACAGGAACAAGGACACCTAAGGCGTTGAAAGATGCTCCCGTGGTGACACGACTTATAACTGCTAACGATCTTAAACTTGCCGATGCAACAAATATTCAGGATTTGCTGACGGAACAGTTGCCTGGGCTTGAATTCGGATATGCCATGAACCAGGAAACATCGCTCAACATGAATGGTTTTGGTGGAAATGCCGTGCTTTTCCTTGTTGATGGCGAGAGACTGGCTGGCGAAACAATGGACAACGTTGACTATAGCCGTTTGAATCTTGACAATGTGGGCAGGATAGAAGTTGTTAAAGGTGCTGCATCAGCTCTCTATGGAGCAAATGCTGTGGCTGGAGTTGTGAATGTCATAACGCGCGAAAGTAAGGAACCGTGGACGGCAAACATAAACTCCCGCTACAACAATTTCAATAATGGATGGCGTTATGGGGGGACTTTCAGCTTTAACAAAGGAAAATGGAACTCGCAGACAAATGTGCAGAGAACAACATCAGACGAGGTACAACTGACAAGTCCGTTTGATACCGAGTCAAACATTCTGCATATCTACGGGGGAGAAACCTTAAACATAAAGGAACGCCTTGCATATACCATTTCCGATAAGGTGAAATTGATAGCGCGTGGCGGCTATTTTGCCCGTATAAGCTATAGGAATACATATGACGATCATTATAAAGGCTACAATGGAGGGCTGAAGGGAATTTTTAATTTCACGAAGAATGACAACCTGGAACTCTCTTATGCTTATGACCAATATGACAAGGCGAGATATACGAGTGGCGTACGTACGCATGACCATGACTACAGCAATAGGCAGAATGTGGCGCGTGCCATTTATTCACATATCTTTGGAAAGCATACGTTAACAGCTGGGGCAGATTACATGAATGACTATCTCACGACCTACCAGTTTGAGAACAATGCGTCGCATACGCAGAATTCATTTGATGTCTTTGCACAGTTTGACTATAATCCTCTTGACTGGCTAAACGTAGTGGCAAGCCTTCGCCATGACTATTTTTCTGCTTCTAACGAAAATGCCACTACCGCACGGCTTGCTGTAATGACGAAATGGAAGGGATTTAGCGTCCGTGCAAATTATGCGGGGGGCTTTCGCGCACCATCTCTTAAGGAAATGTATATGTCGTTCGACATGGCAAACATGCAGATGATATATGGAAATCCAGATCTCAAGCCGGAAAAGAGTGACAACTTTAATCTTGCCTTTGAATATGCGGGGCGGATAAAAGGAGTCGGGCAGTATAGTCTTACTCTTATGGGATATTTCAATAAGTATGACAGGCGCATTACGACTGAAGACTATGAGGAATACGTGCCAGGAGAAGGACAACCCCAATATGCTTCCCGCTATTGCAATGAAGAAGGTGTTAAGGTAAAGGGTGTGGACTTCAGTGCACAATTTCGGTCAGACTTCGGTCTTGGCGCAAAACTGGATTGCAGTTATTTGCATGTTTCCGGGCGTAGCGTTGATTCCCAGTTCTCACAACCACGTCCGTATTCGGCAACTTGGCGTATAGACTACGACCACCAATTCTGTTCCTTCTATCGTATGAGTGCAGCCCTGTCTGGTCGTTATCTTTCTGAGCCGGACACAGAACGTGAAAGCCATGATGGAGAGTATACCATTTGGAAGTTCACTCTGCAAAACCGACTTTGGGATGCGGTGAATGTTAACTTAAACATTGACAATTTGTTTAACTATATTCCTAAACGTTATTACTATAGTTCGGCAATGACTACAGGACGAACATATTCGATAGGCGTTTCGGTGGATATAGACCGTTTCTTCACAAAGAAGAAACATTGAAAATGCTTTTAAACAAAATGCATAAGCGGCTGAAGAACCACAAGTTTCTTCAGCCGCTTCCGTTAGTACTTATATGTAAGAGGGAACTTTTGCCTTACTTGGAAATCTTAATAGTGTTTTTCCCTTGCTTAACTATAATCACGCCTTTCGCGTTTTTTGCATTGCAGAGGCTGCCGTCAATGGAGTATGTGTCGACAGACTTACTCCAATCAATATTGTTTGTTGCTGTATTTGCCTGCTTTATCCCTGTAGATTGCTTCTTTCCTTTTATTGTGGCAGACTTTATTTCCCATGTTCCGGCAGAGGTGTCTGTGCTAGTGTAGTGGAACACAATCTGTATCTTCTTTCCTGCGAAATCATTTAGCGATAACTTTCCGGAGTCGTTGAATGTCCATGACGTGCCTTTGGGCCAAGTAATGCCACTAAGAACGGTGGTCTCTCCGTTGCAACGCACTTCAACACTATAGGTTTCTTGTGGAGTAAGTACGCCCTTGTTGCATGCATGGCTGAAGTTAAGTGTTGCAGATGAATATTCTGTCAGGTCAATCTCTTTTGAAACGAGGCTGGCATCAGCAGCGTATGTTACGCTATTTTGGTAAGCAGAGCCCACCCAGCCATAACTTGTGCTGCGCGTCCATACCTCTTTTGAGAGCGGATTTACTGCATTTTCTGTGGTAAACGCCCCGTCGGACGAAGTGAATGTCCATTCAGCAATTGTTTCATCCTGTATATATGGCTCGTCTCCATTGTTATCGTATGTGCTTGTACATTCTGTTGTGGCAGGGTCAAAGTCGTAATCAACACTATCCCCCCATATATAATCCATTAGATTTGGAAAATCAATAAATGGGTTTCGGTTGCCTTGTATTTCGCTTACAGCGTTGTTGCGTGCGATTTCCAACTGGCTAACTTGGTCGTCCTTAGCCCATTCTATATAGAGAGTGTATGCCCAAGGCTTCAGAGTGGGGTATTCACCCGTGGTGAGAATCTCCTGAGCCACGTTATTGCTGAATGTAAGATTTTGATAGCATGTAGCCATATACATGTATCCACGGGCAAAGTCTCCTTTCCATTCATCGCCAGGCTCCCAAACCGCGAAACCTTCTGTGCCGGTTCCGATTTTTGTCATGCCGTTGGTCGTTTTTACTGTAGCAACTTTTCCCATAGGATAGTTGCTTTTGCTTGAGTTTATCTTTTGCTCGCAAGGCATAAGATTATACAGGTCTTGGTATGCTTGGTTGGTTGCACCGCCCCACCAACTTTTGGGAAAGGAGTGCTCAATGTTCATGCCTGTGCCGCTTTCCCCTTGTGATGTGCTCTGTACCCAGGTCGTTTCGGGTGAGTAGCGGTCGATGAAACGCCCATCATCGGTGCGGTCGGTAACCCAGAATCCCCACCATGTGTGTCCTGAACCAGAGCCGTAAGACAATACTTCTGCGTCTTTTATCACTTCATGTACTGCATTTTTAAGTTCCTTACCCTTCTTTCCCTTGAGCGAATTATAGTAGCCGCTCGGAATCTGTGCCAGCGATGTGGCATAAGAACATGCCATTGTTGCTAGCAAAAGAATTGCTTTAATCTTGTTAAGTCTCATAAATTTGTTAAAAGATTGGGGATAGTCTTTCAAGACGCCGAAAACTAAAGTTACGTCTTTCTTGTCATCCTTTATATTTGTATGCTACAAAGTTACGCTTTTTCCTGCATAGGCTACTGCTATGTGTGTTATTTTCTTATTACATAGTTGCCAGACAGAAATTCATTGAAACTTGTTTTATAGCCATTGAATACGTTAATGTCAACGTCTCCGTGTATACCATTTACTTTACCGTAGGGCGTAAGTTGCCAGAAAGCAAGCTTTATGTCGGGGCGGTATTGCCCGTAGCGGGCAATCCATACGGGATAATTCTTCTTTATGTCTGAGGCTTGAGGAAGATATCTGTTTACGAAACTTTGTCCGACATATAGGACTGGGCGTCTGCCAGTGTGCCGGTGAACGATGTTGAGCCATGTGCGTACTCTTTTAAACATCTCGTCTGTTCCTCCCATCTGTCTTATTTGTGCGTCGCTTGGTTCAAGGTCCAGTACAGGAGGCATGTCACCTTTTTCATATTTCATGTTTTTGATAAAAAAGTATGCTTGCAGATCAGCGCGTGATGTTGGAGAGAAAAAGTGGTAAGCCCCAGTATGTATACCATGTTTGCGCGCTTGTTTATAGTCATCGTGGAAGTATTTGTTGCGCACGGTAGTTCCTTCTGTTGCCTTTATGTAGGCAAAGGTGATGGGATAGTCTACTTTTCCTTTGCTTATATTGCCAGATCCAAGCCCTGTTATGCGCAATGTTTTCCAATTTATTGAGAAATGCCGTTTGCCTTGCTCGTGCTGGTATTTTGAAAGGTCAATGCCGTAGATGCGGTCAGATGTGTGTAGCATGCGTTCGCCCCTATATTTGCCGTTTCTCCAATCGCCGGCTTTTACTTTGCCTCGCTTATCTATTCCACATCCAAAGCCATTTGGTTTGTTTTCCTTCCATTGACCGGCGTAAAAACTCCCGTCAATGCCTTTCCAAGTTCCGTGACCAGTTGCTTGAAGTAGCGTGTCTATTTCTCCGCTATATATACCAGTTGAGTCTGCACATGTGCCTTTTACTATGGTGTCCGCCTGCCATACTGCGTTGATAACGCGTCTTTGCGAATCTATAGTCGTACCATAGCCACAACGTTTCCCGTTTTTCCATGTTCCATAGTATAGCGTATTGTCACCAATTGTGAGCACACCATATCCATTAGGTTTGCCGTTGAGTATTTCTCCACGGTAGCATAGTTTTCCAAAATAGAGCGTATTCGTGTTAGAAGGTTTGCTTTTGGAGCATGAGACTATGACAAATGAGAGTATTATATACAATAAGGTATGGTAAGTCTTCATATTATACGTCCGTTGAAGTTAAGACCAATGAAAAAGCCTTTGCTATTAAAAGCTGGTGCACCGTTTGGAGCAAGTAATTGGGGTATGTCGTGGATGCACGAGTCTTTCATTATCCCTTTGAATGTGGAAACTTTTCGTAGTGCCGGCTTCTCTGTCCCATAATAGTCAAGGCCAAATAATGTAGCTATGGTTATAGTGTCTTTACGTTTTGGAGCAACGTTAATGGTGCTGAACCTGTAAATAGCATTGGCTTTTGGGGGCATAAACTCGTCTTTAGTCTGTAGCATGACAATCTGTTTCGCATACTTTCCCTTGCTATCCTTTACCACAGTGCACGGAATGTTCTGTGTCTTTTTTCCATCGGTGGAGTAGAGCAATGAATAGCTCGTATGGACGTTCATGTTCAGTCCTTTCATTTGTTTTAATCTCTTGAGTAACTTAAGTTGTTTTTCTAAATTCTTGCTTAAGTTTGTGTATTCTTCAGAGTATTCGGCAATGGTTGAATAACCTTCGTCCTTTACGCTATGTGTCTTTAAATAGTAGTCCAGTTCTCTTTTACGCTGCTTGTATACCTTTATCATTTCTTCAGAACGGAGTATAGTCCTGCCGATAATAGTATCAGTATTGTATGATGCAAGATTTTCTTCTTGCTCAGATTGAGAGCTAACACTTATGATTAGTCCTGCGCAAGAAGGGAAAAATGACCATTTATTCATCCAACATCCCAAGATTCTATGTTGCGTTTCTGTATCTTTGTCTGCTTTTTCCTTGACATCTTTCATTGTGCTGTCTGGCATGACTTCGCTGACAGCTGCAACAACTCTGCCCTTGGAAGTAATAACTATCTGGCTTTTGTATTCAATGAGAGCAACACTTTGTTGCATCCCGTCGGTGTCTTGGGGCAGAAATGACGGTATGACAATAAAAGCAATCGCTGCCAATATTGCTATTGGTAGCGATTGCAATGTTATTTTTATGGCTTTTTTCTTAGTCAATCTCTTCATCTGCTTCATAACCGCCCATTTCGCGGATTGCATTCTTTAGCATGGTGTATTGTTGATACAAGTTGTTGACAGCTTCTTCGCCTTTTGTGTAGTCATGCTGCGGGCTTTTTAGGAAGAAGCTCAAGAAACGTTGTGTTCCCCACTTTCCTGCTCTTGCGGCTAGGTCGCTCAAAAGACAAAGGTCAAGCAACAGTGGAGCGGCAAGTATAGAGTCACGACAAAGGAAGTTTATCTTTACCTGCATAGGATAACCCATCCATCCGAAAATGTCTATGTTGTCCCATCCCTCTTTGTTGTCGTTGCGAGGCGGATAATAGTTGATTCTTACTTTGTGGTAGTACTGCGTGTCTTCATCGTTGCCGTGGCCATAGAGATCTGGCTGAACATCTGGCTTTAGTATAGTTTCCAATGTAGAAAGCTTACTTACTTCTTTTGTGTGGAAGTTTGCAGGCTCGTCAAGTACAAGACCGTCTCTGTTGCCGAGAATATTTGTTGAAAACCATCCGCTTAGTCCTAGGCAACGGGTGCCGATGATGGGGGCAAATCCGCTTTTTACAAGGGTTTGACCAGTCTTAAAGTCTTTTCCTGCAATAGGCATCTTGGTCTTTTCTGCCAGTTCCCACATGGCAGGAATGTCTACTGTAGTGTTTGGCGCACCCATTATGAAAGGTGCTCCTTCTGTAAGTGCGGCGTAAGCGTAGCACATAGATGGCGCAATGTGTTCACGGTCGTCATCTTTCATTGCTTTCTCCAAGTCGGCAAGCGTGTAATGTATCTTTTCGTCAACAGGAACGTAGATTTCTGTTGAGGCAGCCCAAATGACAACAATGCGTGAACATTCGTTTTCTTTCTTAAAGTTACGGATATCTTCACGAAGAGCTTCTACCATTTCCCAACGAGTCTTGCAGTCTTTTACGTTGTCGCCGTCAAGACGCTTTGCATAATTCTTGTCAAAGGCAGCCTTCATTGGCTTAATCTTCTCAAGTTCGTCTTTAACTGGATTTATATCCTTCTCCTTTAGGACTTCTGCATACATGGCTACCTGATATGCATTCTGTGGGTATACATCCCATGTACCGAATACAATGTCGTCAAGACTAGCTAAAGGAACGATATCTTTGTAGTGAAGATATTTCTTTTCTTCACCTTTTCCGACACGTATCTTATCGTATTGTGTCATCGAGCCAACAGGCTTTGTCAAACCTCGGCGCGTCATAAGTACACCTGTCATGAAAGTTGTGGCAACCGCACCGTTGCCTACAATCATTATTCCCAATTTACCCTCAGCGGGTTTTACGTTTGTTTTCATTATATTGTAGTTTATGTTATAGTCGTATTAAATAGGTTATGTTTATCGTATAAGTAGAATGTGAAAACAGACAATAGTCAAAACTATTGACTTTTCTGCTATTCATGCAAAGTTAACAAGTAAAATTACAATTCATGTAATGTTAATAATTTTTGCCACCCTTTAAAACATTTATGTCGTTAAAATGCAAATTTGTTTTATTTTCTGTTGCCGAAATATGCATGGTTGCTTGCTCGTATCTTAATTTCTGCTTTTATAGATTACACGGCTGCGTATACATTTTCGTGGTTTTGCACATTTGGTGTCAGCAATAGTATGATATGCAAAAAAATATCGTAACTTTGCGACAAATAACAAATTTACATTGCTCACGTTGCTTATGTTCTCGTGTGCTTTTCTAACGATGAAATTACGCAAGATACTCATATTGTTGTTGCCCATACTGATTGTGTTGTATTCTTGTCGCAAGAGGAATACGATTGCAGTACTTACAGATGATAAACTCTGTGAGGCAATAGCCGTTAAAGACTCTGCGCTCCATTTCCTTTCAACCGTAGATACTTTGTCGCATTTTTCTGAAGAGGAAACCAAGAGGCTGGCTATGTTGCGTGCAATAGCTTATTATTATGGTCAGGGAGATGCGTTGGATGACTCTGTTGCAACCGACTTGATAGACTATTGGAGCGAGCAGAAGTCTTTGTCTCGCGCTTTGGCAAATTTGTGTGCAGGTCTGATATTTGAAGCAAATAGCCAAGAGGAGAAAGCTTTGCCATGTTATGTTCAGGCGGCAAACGATTTGAAAGGTTCATCCAAGTGGGGAGCGCTTTCAACGATTTATACACGTTGGGGATGGCTTCTCCGTACGGAACCGCCTTACACGGAGGCGCAAGTGAAGTTGGAAATGGCAGGGAGATATGCTCGGCAAATTAAGGACAATAGTCGATTGGCTCAGATTTGTGGCATGAAAGGATGGGCATGGCTTTTTTATGGAGACTTGCAACGTTCAAAGACGCTTTTTGATGAAGGTATTGCCATTGCGACAAAATATCATTGTAGCAATTTGGGATGGTTACTCAAAAGCAAGGCTTCGGCTTGTGAGATGATGCATCAACACAAGGATGCGCTGCGCTATGTTAATGAAGCCATTGCGGTAAGCAAGAAGGAAGACAAATCGTTGTTAGGTATTAAAGGAACGTGTTTGATAGGTTTAGGACAGTATGATTCTGCAAGATATTACATAGACAAGGGGCATTTGGAAGACCACTATTATCAAAAAGCTTCTTACTATTCTGAATTGTCCTCTTTGGAAGAGGTGCAGAAAAACTACGCTGCAGCCCTTCGTTACCATAAGTTATATTCTCTTTATGTTGACTCGACTTACGAAGAAGACCGAAGATTTGCTTTGGCACAAGCTGATAGACGTTACAATTATGCGGCTGTTTCGGCTGAACGAGACCGATACGCTCTTGATAGTCAGCGTAAAACAGCACTTATTATAGCACTCTGTGCTGTTGTCTGTGCTGTTGGTATAGGAGCATTGTACCTTCACCAAATTTATCGTCGCCGCACAAAGGACGCTTTGCGCAGGAAGGAAAATCTTCTGGAACAGACGCTTGCGCAAGTTAAGGAACGCAATTATCAACTTATGGAAACCAAACAGGCTGCGCAAGACAAGGAGATGGAGCTGCTTTCAACCTTGAGCTATAAAGATGAACAGTTGGCAGTACTTCGTCGGCAGCAGCGTGAACTAAAAGAAAGTATACTTCATACGAACGAAGTAATACGAAAAATAGAGTCTCTGAACAGAATGAATGAGAAGAACAAGATTTCTTCTGCAAGAGACATCGCTTTGTCGGAAATAGAACGGCAGAATCTTATTGACTCAACTAACCTCTGTTACGATAATTTCGTAGACAGATTAAAATCACGCTTCAATGATTTAAATATTGACGATATTTGCCTTTGCTGTATGCTTAAGCTTAAAGTTACGGCACAAGACCAGGCTATCTTACTCCAAATTTCTGATTCTACATTGCGTACCCGTAAGTATCGGCTGAAGAAGAAAAAGATGCAACTTACAGACGACTTTGAAACTCTTGACGATTTTATCCATATCTTTTAAATTAGGTGGATAGAATTGTATAAGCCCCCGCATGCCTAAACTGCCAATCATGTGGCTTATGAAATAGTATATCGCTTCCGTGCTTTTAAATTGTAGCTAGAAAGCAAAAAAACGTCACAGATTACAACTTATTTGCTCTCGTTTTACACTTGTCTACAAGTTAACATTCCGCATATTACCGATAACAAACATAAAATCAATTACTTATATAGGTGTTGCCTTTTTGCTCGTGTCTATGTCCTTATAATAGACTTTTGAACGTAAATGCTCGTTTTTGCTTACCTTTGCACTCATAATACAACAACACAATGTGACATTTATAAAAGTTATGCTTATGAGAAAATTTATGCTTTCCGCTCTGTTGATTGCAGGCGGCACGGTATTCTCTTTGGCACAGACGTCTTCGGGAAAGATTCTTCCTGTACTCTCTGCCGACAAGTTGAACACTGCTTCAGAAAACGCGACTTTCGAATTGTCCAAAAATTTCGATCCTTGGTGCGTGCAAAAGCAGTATGATACGAGGCTTTTCAATAAGGCTCTTGCTGAAGAAGCCGCCAAGAATGGCCCCATGGAAAATAGCCGATTATCGCAGGCCTTAGCGCGTACGGCAGGAAAAAAGCTTAGTCGGGTTGATACGCCTGTAGACACAGTGCAGTATTTTACCGCAGTGCAGTCTTATTATTCAGGCTATTCGTTTAATGTAGAAGGGGGTGATGTCCTTTCTTATAATATTGGTATTGCCCTTGATGGGAATAAGGTTACGTTCACCAACTTCTTTAATCTTTATGACCCTAATTCTTATTCTTCGGCACACGATATTCCTTTCTCGGGAACGTATGATCCAGACAAGAAAACTATAACAGTTCCAACCAAAACGGCATTTGCAGATGCTACAATCTGCGGTGACTTCTATGGATATTATCCGGCAGTGCTCTTGTGTGGCACGGTTGGTGCTGATGGTAAATTGGCTCCCGACAATGAACTAGTGTTCAAGGTTGAAGGTGATTTCGAGAGAATTACAACAGATCAAGCCATTTATGCCTACATGTATACTGCCGATGGTAGCCAAAGTTATGGGGCGCAGGAGGGATTCAAAAAGATGTATATTCAGAAGCCTTCTGCAGGTGCTAAATTGGTTTCCATGTCTGATGACGTAAACATGGGGAATACTTTCCCGGATTACCCCATAAGCAAAACTTTTACGATTGCTAATCTTGGTAATGATGCTGCCGACTTGGCTTCTGAAACAGAGAGCGATGAAAATGCGTTCTCCATAGATCCGTCGGCAGGAACCATTGCCGGACTGAGCACAAAGACATTTACTGTAACATTTAGTGCAGCCAAGGCTGGCGACTATGAAGGCATATCCACGATAGAGTGGGAGGGCGAAAACGTTTCTGAAGCCGAGCCCCTGATGGTGCATTACAATGGAACTGTTGTTGACTATCCTGACTATAGTGCTGTTGTGCTCAACGGTGATATGACAATGACTACGGATATTGACTATCCGTTTGCTGTAGATACGCTAGCTAACGGAACAGTAGTCGCTGCTTCAAAGACAGACGGCTATGGAAATACGTCCAGCAAACTATATGTGAAGTTTATTGTTCCTGAAGGCAAACTGGGAACATTCTCTTGGAAAGGTGTAAGCAATAATGATTCGTACTGGTACTACAATGCAGGCGGAGTGTTCGTTGACGATGAGAAATACTCCGCCTTTACCGGTGCAAACGAGAATATCAGTAGCAGTTTAGAACTGGCTCCCGGAGAGCATGTCGTGCGCTTCCAATATGACAGTTATTATTATACAGGTTTAGCAAGCAACCGACTCTATGTTTACGACTTGAACTTAGATTTGGCTGACTTGGCCGAAAATGCAGCAGAACTCAATACTCCTGTTGTTAATCTTGGCGAATTTATAGTAGATGACACTACTCCTGCCACTGGATCTGGATATATTACGCTCACAAACAAGGGGGCAAACAACTTGAAAGTGAACAAGGTGACGCTTACTGGCGACGGGGCAAACGTGTTCTCTGTGGACAATAGCGTTTCTAGCGTTCCAACGATGAAAACCGTTAGCTTGCCAGTTTCGCTCGAAGCAGACGCTTCTGGAAACTATGTGGCAACAGCTGAAATAGAGACTACCGCTGGCACCTTTAATGCAGAGCTGAAAGCTTTGGTTCGCGATATGCCTGATTTCCAAAGTATAGTGAAGGAAGGTGATTTCACCTTTACCACAACTCCTTCTCATCCGTGGCTCGTTGAGAATGGAATGGCATACAATTCAACTGCCAAGGTCGTTGATACAGAGGCAACGGAGGCGTCATTTACGGCTAGCTTTACTGTGCCCGAGGGTAAAATCGGTATCCTTTCATGGGATGGTGACATTGATTGTCTTGCTCCAGAAGACCCGAACAATTGGTATACATCAGACTATGGCCAAATAGTGATACATCATCCTTTGAACACAGCTCAAAAAGATGTTCCAGGAGGAACGGCCAAGGCTGACTCTAAGACTACATACGGCAGTGACGAATACTGGGCTCCCTTCCTGCAATGTATACCGGGAGAACATTATATCTCGTTTAGGTATCGTCAGATAGGCGACACTCTCTATGGCGGAGAAGACCGCATGACTATCAAGAACCTCTCGCTTAAGATAATGGATTTCAAAGAGCATGATGCAGAGCTCGCATCAAATACGGTGAAATTCGATTCAACGTTTGTGGGATATAACCGCTATACAACAGCTAAGGTTACACTTAATAACCTCGGAAGCAAGCCTCTCAAAGTTCTTGATATTCCGTCTTCAGGTGCATTCTACGGAATTATACCGACAGACAGTGCGCAGTTCAGCAAGACACTCGACGTTACTCTCTGGTTCTATCCTTCAGCTCCAGGCGAATACAAGGACTCTCTGACGATAAAGACAAATGCTGGTGACTTTAAGGTCGCTTGCGAAGGTGTGGCAAAGAACAGCGATGATTATCTGCTAGTCGGAGACTTTGAAGATGATGCTTACGGATGGAGTATATATGATGCGGACAAGGATGGCGAAACTTGGGATTTGGCTTACAACCTCTTCGGCGGTGACTATCCTCAATACTGCCATAGTGGGAAGAGCCTTATAGCTTCTGCTTCATACAGCTATTATAACGGTGATATAACTCCAAACAACTGGGCATTCTCACCGCTGGTAACCATTCCTGAAGAAGGTGCAATGCTTACGTGGTATGCTGCGGAACAGAGCAAGAAACGCGCCGGTGACAGCTATAGTGTATATGTTGCTACTCAAGAAGAGATAAGTGATCCGGATCAACTAGGCAACTTAACTTCTGTGTTCTCTGAAACTCTCGACTCGACAAAGGTTGACAACTGGTCTTACAATACAATAGATCTCACTCCTTATGCAGGTAAGACGGTGACAATATGCTTCCGCCATCATGATTGTACAGGCTGCTATCTGCTAAAGATAGACGATGTGTTCATTTGGAAGAAGGAGGCATGGACAGGCATTGTTAATCCTTCTACTGTAGAAACAAACGGCAAGAGAGTATTGCGTCAGGAATACTACAATGCAGAAGGTAAGCGTCTTTCAGCTCCGGTTAAGGGTCTGAACATCGTTCGCACGGTGTATGCCGACGGTTCTTGCACAACGTTGAAGAGCATGAGGAAATAATAAATATGGTTTAACGATAAGAGGATGCGCTCTCTGCCGTTACGGAGGTGAAGGGAGCATCCTCTTGTTTGTATAACTAAACAATACATTACATATGAAGAAGATAATCTTTTTATTGCTCACCTTGCTAGGCACATTTCATGGCGCGGTAATGGCACAAGAAATTAGCGCAATGAGTCTTGGATACTGTGACGGAGAAGTGTCCACAACAAAGTCTGTGGCTTCATCGCAGAAAGATATATGGGTTTCGGGCGCTATATACGTCACGCAAAATGAACTTAATACATTCGATGGATGCACGATTAAGTCTATACGTGCCGGCTTGGCATCTAAACTTAATATTGATTCGCTTGTGGTTTGGATACGTTCTTCGCTCGATGGCGCAGACTTGGCAACAGGAAGCATGTCCAAGGCACAACTAGCCAAAGGCTGGAATGATGTTGAACTAAACACTCCTTATGACATACATACTGATGGGATGGACGGTATGTATATAGGATATTCTTTTCATCAGAAGAGTTCGGCATTCGGATTGTCGGCGATTACAACCCCTAAGCCGCACGCTTTCTATGCAAAAATAGGCGATGCGGAATGGGAAGACCATAGTAGCGAAGGAACACTTTGTGTTGAGGGAATGGTTTATGGTGATAAATTGCCAAAATTCAACGTTGCTTTGACGGAACTTAGTCTCCAACCTGTTTTTGTCGTGGATAAAGGCACGCTCAAGATTGCGGCAACAGTTAAAAATGAAGCAACGCAGACGATTACAGGCTTTGACATTACAACTTCCGTTAGCGGCATAGATGAAATATACACCACTCATATTGATACGGCAATAGCCTATAAGGATAGCAAGACTGTCACCTTTACCGTGCGTCCGACGATTACTTCCAACGATCCATTGCAGCGGCTCGTTACTGTAACTGTAAGCAAACTGAACGAAGGCGGGGATCAGAACATGTCTGACAACACCCTTAGTGATAGCATTGAAGTGGTGAATCATGACTATACGCGCAATGTCTTGCTCGAAGAGTTTACTACTGAAGGATGTACCAACTGCCCAAGAATGGCTGGATATATTAAAGACGCCTTGGAAAGCGGACGGTATGAAGAGGGTAGGCTTAATGTTATCTGTCATCACTCTGGATACTATACCGATTGG
Source organism: Barnesiella intestinihominis (assembly GCA_963586715.1). Lineage (GTDB taxonomy): Bacteria > Bacteroidota > Bacteroidia > Bacteroidales > Bacteroidaceae > Prevotella. Next base: position 964 of record CAVAAS010000002.1, on the reverse strand, counting down.
CTTACCACATCGTTCGACACAGACTACCTTTGGTTCTTCAATGGCAGCACATACGCACCTGCAATCATGCTCGACCGTGATGCAATGGGGGGCTCTACACCTGTTTCTTGCCCTTCTTCAGAAAATCTTTTCAATGCTTATGTTGATTACAGAATGGCTCAGCCGGCATATGTCTCGCTAAATATTTCTGCAGACGATGACAATGATGATGCAGATCTAATACATGTAACCGTGATGGGCAGCCGGAGTAAAACAGATATAACAGAGGGAGCACCGCGTATAAGCGTATTTGTTGTTGAAAATAACATCGATGCACATAGTCAGGCTGGCGCATCAAACTTTGTACACCAGCATGTTAATAGAGCAAACAATGGAGTTTGGGGCGAGGAACTTGAATGGAACGGAGATGACTACTCCTATTCTTGCGACTTTAAACTGCGTAGCGGATGGAAACGCGATAACCTTCAGATCGTAGCCTTTATTCATAATTATGATTCAGACGATACAACGAATTGTGAAATAGCAAACTCTGCAAGTCTAGATTACAACCATTGGGATGTTTCTGGCATAGATACCCCAATGACATCAACTGATAATGCACCGATAACTTACTATACCCTTGAGGGAAAGCAAATGCTTGAAAAACCAACGCAACATGGTATATATATAGTAAAAAAAGGAAATACTGTCTCAAAGGTAACACTAAGATAGTGTTTAGCAATTAGACTTGTTCTATACACGCCTTAAGCATTTTCTTGTCTTTCGCCCCTTGCAATGAACTATTTGCCGGTTTGGAATATTAGTTCGTTTCTTGGGGCGATTTCTTTTGGCAGAGGCATTTTCTTTCCTTTTCCTTTAGAATCTTCTCGCATTATTGCTTCTTTGAAAGTTTGAGTTACGTCTCGCTTTCCCCGCGCCCTTCTCCCAATCCCCCGCAAGGCAATATTTTTTATCCCACTTGTTA
>CAVAAS010000001.1:91143-221750 GCA_963586715.1 Barnesiella intestinihominis | reverse complement strand
AATCTGACAAATGCACTTGGGCTGCATTTCATGCTTGCCCAAGACTTCCACGTATACCAACTCTTTACATACATGTTCATGCATGGTGGACTTGCCCATATAGCATTCAACATGTTTGCACTATGGATGTTCGGACGCTCTGTTGAAGCGGCTTGGGGAGCAAAAAGGTTTCTTGTCTTTTACATTGTCTGCGGAATAGGAGCAGGATTAACACAAGAAGCCACACAACTTGCATCATACTTTATCCAAAACCTTGGCTCATACGATTTCGTTAACTACAATTCGTATCAAATAACGATGGAAGCTTACCTCAACACATGGACGACTGTAGGTGCTTCCGGAGCCATATACGGAATTTTACTCGCTTTCGGCATGACTTTCCCCGAAGAGCGCATTTTCATAATTCCATTTCCTGTCCCCATAAAATCAAAGTGGCTAGTTCTATTATACGCTGCATTTGAACTATTTCTCGGATTTAGTCAAAGCGGTGATAGTGTGGCGCATTTTGCACATTTGGGTGGAATGTTATTCGGCTGGCTGTTGTTGCTATACTGGCGGAAGCAAGCAACAAGAGCCTATTCCAATTGGAATGCATATGGAGGATACGCCATGCGCAAAAAAAGTTTTACCGAAAGGATAAAAGAACTGTGGCGCAAGGCATCCCACAGAGGTTCTATGCATATTTCAGGAAGCCATACAAGACAAGAGACGGACTGGGAATACAACGCAAGGAAGAAGAGGGAACAAGAGGACATGGACAAAATACTCGACAAAATACGCAAGAGTGGATACGACAGTCTCACTGAGGATGAAAAGAAGAAGCTCTTCGATAGCGGAAAGAATTGACCTCAAGGATGAACAAGCTGAAGAAAATCACTAGAAATTTTCTTGCTGCTGCAAACGCAGTAACTATTATTGTAATGCTTTCTGTAGGCTTCAGCTATAAGCTGAACCCACAGGAACATCCTATCTTTGCCAATGTTGGCTTGGTTTATCCCGCATTATTGCTTGCAAACGCACTTTTTCTTACAATTTTCCTTTTGACTTGGAAAAGATATGCCCTAATTTCGATTATCGGTTTTATAGCAGGTTATATTCCAACACGCATCTACTCTCCACTGAATATTTGGAAACCTGTACCAGAAGACGCATTTAAGATAATGTCTTACAACGTTTTTCTATTCAACGAAGAAGACCCTAACGGACTGCAAAAGATAGCCGATTACATTAACAACAGCGGAGCAAAAATAGTATGCATGCAAGAAGCAGTGTTCAACGAGGAAGTACGCGATGCCTTCAGTAAAGAATACCAATACATTGATACCGTTAGAAATCTTAGCAGCGGAGAGGTACAACTCGTTGTAAGCAAATATCCAATTCTCAGCAAGTCTCGTATAAACACAGAGTTAGACGGATGCCTTTGCGGAGCATATGAAATTCTCATAGATGGGGTACGGACAACTATCATCAACTGCCATTTTGAAGGTTCTGGACTAAGTTTCGAAGAAAGAAAAGACTTCAAGGAAATGGTTAGCGGCAAGATAAAGAACAAATCAATGCGTGCGGAATCAAAACGAATGATTGTTAGGTTAGGAGACGCAGCAAAGAAGAGGGTTCCGCAAATTAAAGGGGTTATTGATTATATAAATAGCCGCAAAGATGAGCCAATCATACTTTTGGGTGACTTTAATGACAATCCTATATCTTATAGCCGATACCTTATGGCACAAAGACTAACAGACTGCTATACATCCACCGCTAATGGACCGGGAATATCATACCATTACAACAACATTTACGTGCGCATAGACAATGTCATGTGTTCTACTGACTGGCAACCTTACCGTTTTAGTGTAGACAGAAGCATAAGCGTTTCTGATCACTACCCTATTGGCGGATATATAAAGAAAACGGCGTCACAAGACAAAAAAACACAACAACTGTAAAGTAAGTAAAAAAAAATAATTATCTTTGCACTCTATGTGGGCACTATGCCCACAACAAATGCACGTTGTCTGCCGAAAGTATGCCAAACAACGTGCGGAAACGCATAAATCAAGAAATTTATAATCAAAACAATAAAATAAAAATGCAAAACAAAGGAATTGTAATTGTACTGGCAGTCCTAATGACTCTTGCAAGTATCTTCTACCTGTCCTTTTCAGTAGCCACGAACTACTATGATAGCAAGGCGGCAGAGATCAAGGATCCCATTGCACAGCAAGACTACAAAGACTCCGTAAAGTACCTTGGTGTTTATTCCTACCAAAGATGTCTAGAGACGCAAATAGGTTTGGGTCTCGACCTCAAAGGCGGCATGAACGTCATCTTAGAGATTTCAGTTCCCGATGTTGTGGAGACTCTTGCTGACCACAAAACAGACGTAGCCTTCACAAAATCGATGGAACAGGCAAAGAAAGAAGAAGAAACAAGTCAAAGCGACTTCATTTCTCTCTTCATTAAGTACTATCACCAAAATGCTCCAGGTCACCGTTTGGCTGAAATCTTCGCAACACAACAGCTGAAAGGTCAAGTAAGCACACAAAGTTCCGACAAAGAAGTTGAGAAAGCACTTCGTGAACAAGTACAGTCTGCCATCGACAACTCGTATAACGTAGTTCGCAACCGTATTGATAAATTTGGCGTTGTACAGCCCAACATTCAAAAGCTTGAAGGTCAGGAAGGGCGCATCATGGTCGAAATGCCTGGTGTACGCGAGCCAGAACGTGTACGTAAGCTCTTGCAGGGAAGTGCAAATCTTGAGTTTTGGGAAACATACAATAGCGAAGAAATCACACCTTACCTCCGTCAGCTTGATCAGCTTGTAGCAAATGGTGGAGAAACAGCAAAGAATGATACAGCAAAAGCTACAGCTAAGTCAGATAGTACATCTGAAAAGCTTACGGATGCAGCGCAAACTGCTTCTGCAGCAAAGCTTACCCTGAATACAGACAAGAAGGATGCTGCAAAGAGCGCAGCAGCAAAGAGCGGAAGTTCACAGCTTGAAGCTGCCAAAAAGACAAACCCATTGCTCGCTGTTCTGCAGCTTGCTCCACAAGGTTCACTCAGTGTTGTTGGTTATGCCAACGCACGCGATACTGCTGCCGTAAATAAAGTTATTTACTCTGAAGCTGCTAAACAAGTTCTTCCTGCAGATGTGAAGCTGCTTTGGGGTGCCAAGCCTGCTGATGGTCTTTCTGTTAAAAACGTATACGAATTATACGCATTGAAGATAACACAGAGTAACGGTCATGCTCCTTTGGAAGGCGATGTTATTACCGACGCAAAAGACGAGTTTGACCAAATGTCTGGTCGCCCAAGCGTAAGTATGTCAATGAACTCTGATGGCGCACGCCGTTGGGCAGACCTTACTAAGACAAATGTCGGCAAGGCTATCGCTATCGTACTTGACGGTGTTGTTTACAGTGCTCCACGAGTTAATGGAGAAATATCTGGCGGTAACTCCCAAATTACAGGTAACTTTACGATTGAAGATACTAAAGACCTCGCCAACACGCTTAAGTCTGGACGTATGCCTGCCCCTGCACGTATTGTTCAAGAAGACGTCGTTGGTCCTACACTCGGTGCACAATCAATTCAGCAAGGACTTATTTCTTTCGCTGTTGCCTTCATTCTCTTGATGCTATACATGATTGTAATGTATGACTTCATTCCTGGTATGATGGCAAACTTCGCCTTACTTGTAAATTTATTCTTTACATTAGGTATTCTAACGTCATTCCAAGCTGCGTTAACAATGCCTGGCATTGCAGGTATCGTACTGACACTCGGTATGGCAGTTGATGCCAACGTGCTTATATATGAACGTACAAAAGAAGAACTTCGCAAGGGAAAGACTTTACGTGAAGCTATAAAAGCAGGATATGGTAACGCATTCTCGGCAATCTTCGACTCGAACCTTACCTCAATTATTACAGGTGTCATCCTGTTTGTGTTCGGAACAGGTCCTGTTCGCGGATTTGCAACAACACTTATCATTGGTATTTGCTGTTCATTCTTCACGGCAGTTTACCTCACACGTCTCGTATATGAAAATCGCTTGGCCAAGGACAAGTGGTTGAATCAGAACTTTACTACACGCATATCTCGCAACTTCTTGCAAAACAATCATGTCGGTTTCATGAACATGTACAAGAAGACATTTACTGTAACAGGAATAATTATAGTAGTATTCCTTGTAAGTTTCTTTGTACGCGGTTTGAGTAAGAGTATTGATTTTACTGGTGGACGCAACTATACAGTAAAACTTGAGAAAGCAGTAGAGCCTGAAGACGTCACAAGAGCCTTGCAGTCTTCATTCCCCAATAGCTCTGTTAGTTCACTTGCTTTGGGAACAGACCACAAGACCATACGTATATCAACGAACTATAAGATAGAGTCAACAAGTCCAACCATTGACGACGAAGTTGAAGAGATACTCTTCAAGGGACTAAGTCAAGCAGGTATGGTTACTCAAAAGAGCGTTGAAGTATTCAAGAATCCGGATGTACGTTCTGGCGGCTCAATCATAAGCAGTGCCAAAGTCGGTCCTTCTGTAGCCAAGGACATCACATATGGTGCTATCATAAGCGTCATCTTTGCTCTTGTTGCCATATTCTTGTATATCCTACTCCGCTTCCGTAACCTGGCGTTCTCACTTGGTGCTACAGTAGCTCTAGCGATAGATACAATCGTTGTACTCGGGTTCTACTCATTACTATGGAACGTTGTGCCATTCTCCCTTGAAATTGACCAAACATTTATCGGTGCTATTCTTACAGTTATCGGTTATTCCATAAACGACAAGGTGGTAGTATTCGACCGTATACGTGAAAATCTTGGATTGTTCAAGAAGCGCGACTATTTTACAATCTTCAATGATTCGTTGAATGAGACTTTGGCACGTACTGTCAACACTTCAATGACAACATTGCTTGTCTTGCTATGTATCTTCATTCTCGGTGGCGATAGCATCCGTAGCTTCTCATTCGCTATGATCATTGGTGTAGTGTTCGGTACGCTTTCTTCCATCTTCGTTGCTGCTCCTATTGCCTATATGACATTGAGCAAGCGCGACAAGGGTGAACGCGGCGACAAAGCCATTGAAGAAATGGTCTAATAGCCAGATTTATATGGATAAGTCAAACATGCTCTAAATGGTTGCATAACAACAAATTTTAGAGATAAGATTAAAGCACTATGCATAATCGTAAGATTGAGGCATAGTGCTTTTTTGTTTTAAGCACTCTTAACACGGCATACCTATCGTTTACAATCAAAGAACGCAACACCTTAACAAAAAGAATATGAAGCAAGAGATACATAACAGACAAATACAGAGGTTAATTCTCACGATATTGTGCTGCATAACCTATATGTTGCCTTTGTTTGGACAAACTACTAAAGAAATGATAGCGAAAGCCAACAAGATGTGCAGTCGCAGAAATTTTGCATCAGCCCTTATTACTGCCAACAAAATTATAGAAAGCAAGGAAAAGACTGGTTCGTTAAGCCATTCTGATTCCATATATGTCATGCAAGCATATGCGACAAAAGCAAAATGTTATTACGGTATGGGCAACATGACTGAGGCACTCAAGATTTTCACTTTAACAGAAAAATATGCTCAAGCCCTTGGTGAGAAGAACAAACTCGCAGACATTTACAATGGCATTTTCGCAATATACTACCATGAACGCAATTTCGTCAATGCAGAAGGCCTTCTTAACAAGGCTTTAAAAATATGCATTGAAATAAAAGACTCTGCACGCATAAGAAACCTCTACAATAACAAAGCATTGCTAGAATATGAAAAGGGTGATTATACAGCCGCAATAGACAGAATGAACAAAGCGATGTCATTCACCTCAGCCAAAGACAAGATAGCGCAATCACTTGTCCTAACTAACAAGGCAGAAGTATATTTCATGACTAACAAACTGGCAGAGGCAGAACAAACGCTAGAAAAAGCGATGACCCTCCAACAGAAAAAGATAACAGAAAAGACAATTCAAACTTTTCTGAACGCAGCTCTTGTAAAGGCATATCTGAAAAAAGAGAAGGAAGCACACACGTTAACAGATATAATAAAAGGGAGTATGCAAGAATTTCCGCTCACAGTAAAAGAAAATGCCTACAAAGAACTTACGGAAATATACTTCGTAATGGGCGATTCTCTTAACGGATTTCGCAACATGAAGGCAGGACTGGAAATATCAGACTCACTTCAGTCAATAGACAACAAGACAGAACTCCAGCAACTTCTTGTGGCATACGATTCAGAACGCCTAAAAAAAGACAACGAACTTCTTCAGCAGGAAGTTAGAATTCGAAGTATAATAACAGTAACTGCAATCATTTTCTTTTTAGTTGTAACATGCTTTTCAATAGCAATAGTTCAACGAATGAAAAGCGACAAAGAGAAAAACAAGCTCATTGCCAAGCAACGTGAACGCCTGCTTGCCTTTGAAAAGAAAGAAAATGAAAGGAACAAACAGGAAATGAGCAGAAAGTTGGACCATAAAAACCGTCAACTCACTTCATTCACCATTGACATGTCTGCGGTAAACGCATTTCATAAGAAAATAGGCAAAGCACTTGAAGAAATAGAAAAAACACTTAAAGACAACAATAATGTGCCGCAACAGGGGAATAAAGCTACAAAGGAAGAGACCGTAGCCATCATCACAAAGCAAAGAAACGACACAGTTGAAAATACGAGGAAGAAGATAAAAGAAATTATTTATGACCTTTCCCGATATAGTGAACGGTCAACAGGCGAGGATTTCCGCATATACTTTGAGGAGGTCCATCCTGGGTACTTGAAAAAGTTATCTCACGCATATCCACATTTAAGTGAGACTGACCTAAGAATGTGCGCCTACCTTTTCCTTGGCATGTCAACAAAAGAGATTGCCTCACTGACTTTCCGCGAAGTAAGGAGCGTTGAATCATCACGCAACCGCCTGCGCAAAAAGCTGAACTTACCTGTTGAAGCCAATCTCAAGGACTTTTTAAGCAGCGAAGAATGGGGTTTTAACAATTTGCAGTAGTGTTGCCGTAGTAATAAAAGTGCCTTGTATACTAGATGTCACCTAAATTTGCAAACGATAACAAACACAACATACACGTTAATAACTTTTTATTATGGCAAAAAGAGAAGCGCCCCCCACACACAGGTTTTGGTTGTCACTCGTCATCTTGTTGCTAAGTATAAGCATCCATGCAGACGAAACAACAAATGTCTTTGAAGAGCAGTTCAACACCGAAGACGATTTCAACAAGTGGACAATAGTAAACGGTGACACGACACTGACAAGGACATGGATTTTCTATTCACAAAAAGACAATGGCCAGGCGCGAATATTGAAAGAATCCGCAGCAGCGCACGACAACTGGCTTATATCCCCAATGATAAGCTTGGAAAAAGGGAAGATATACGAATTGTCTTGCTACGTTTACAGCGGAATGTATAACAAGAAAGAAAGTCTCCGTATATCTATGGGCACGTCCACCGACACAATATCTCAGACTATCGAGCTTCTTGACTTGCGCGATTTTGTGAGAGGTGATGAGACACACATGGAAAAACGCTTCTGCGTTGAAGAAGATGGCACTTTTTATCTAGGCTTTCATGCTTATAGCATAGCGAACCAAGGAAGAATTGAACTTGACAGCATAATAATAAAGGAACTTTCCATAGGGGCTGTTCCGGCAGCCGCCAGCTCTCTTACTATTACCCCCGCGTCTGAAGGCAAATTGGCTGCAGATATAAGTTTCATCACACCGACAATTAAGGCAGACAGCACGCAGCTTACCGATATTTCATCGGTTACCATTTTGCGAGGAGATACCCTGATTTACACATTCAGCAACCCACAACCAGGCACGACTTTGTCATTCACTGACGAAAAGGCACAACAGGGATTTAATACTTATAGCATATTTTGCCACAACTCTAGCGGAAGTAGCGAAGCACTGAAAGGCTCTGCTTACGTAGGGCTCGATGTTCCAACTGCAGTATTGTCTCTTGAGGCAAAGAGAAAGAGCGATTTGAACATATCCCTGTCTTGGAATACTCCAGAGAAGTCGGTTAACGGAGGTTTTTTCAACCCGTCTGACATAGAATATAAGGTGGTTCTTGATGATGACACCATTGCAACAACAACGGAGTGCGCTTACACCTTTATAACAAAAGAAGAAATTCAACGAAACTATTCATTTAAAGTAATTCCAACAGTTCCGTTTGGCTGCGGAGTTGACATGGTTGCCAACAACGTTATCAGCGGCCAGCCTCTCTGTCCTCCCTACAAAGAATCATTTTCCGATGGAAAAGCATCTACAGCGGCATGGAGTCAAGATTCGCATGTAGCAAGCTTCAATTGGTATCCCTCCATACCAACAAAAGACACCACCCCGCTTGACGAAGACAACGGACTACTCATGGCACGCGCATACTATGCCTCAAACGGTGAAAGGTCAAGGGTTATGGGACCAATTTTTGACCTCAGCAAGATGAAAAACGCCGTTTTGTCTTTCTATCTCTATAAAAGGAGAAGCGAAGACATTGATTTCTATGGTTCTTCCCGGGATTCTGTAAAAGTTCAGCTAAGCATTGACGGTGAAGAATGGCAAGACATCAACGATGCAGCCTTCAGTCCTTATGATGAAACATCGGGATGGGTTAAATACAAGGTTCCTCTCCCAATGGTAAAAAGCTCAAACATTGAAATATCTTTCCTTTCAGTCCTTGACAGCGATTGGGGCACTCATCATGACTTTTTCATTGACAGCGTTTCAATAGACGAAGCCGGATTCACTTCAGACCTTGCCATACGCTCATTCTCTGCTAGCAATAAACGCGTAAACATCGGAGAAGAAACAACATTCTCTGCTGCGATATACAACCGTGGAGCGGCTCCTGCCAAAGCCTTCGACGTGATTCTCTATAAAAACGATACAGAAATATCTCGTCAAACTTCTGCAGAACTTGCACCAACAGAAACAACATCGTTTGAATTTGACTACACCTCTACCCTGCAAGATGCCCGTAACGACAGTACATCTTGGAAAGTTGCAGTAGAATACTCTGACGACGAGATAGAAAACAACAATATATCCGACAGCATATGGTGGACAGTCAGAATGAACGACGTGCAGATACCACAAAATCTCTCTGCCTCCAAGACTTCCACAAGCACCATCTCCTTGAACTGGGACTCATGCACTTCTGAAAGCGGCGAAACGGCGCAAAGGGCAGATGCCGTAACCGATGATTTTGAAAGCTATACTCCGTTTATCACAGACAGCATCGGTGAATGGACTGTTATAGACGCTGACGGAGGAGAAACACTTGCCTCACCAGTAATACCTGTAAGGTATCCGCATGAGGGAGAGCCTATGGCATGGCAGATCTTTAACACTACGGATGCTGGGGTCGTAACGGAAGAACACTACGACAATGTCTTTCAATCCCATTCAGGCGTGCAATACATAATGTGTACGTCAAACGACGATTACTTCAAGGCCAATGACGACTGGCTCATTTCGCCCAAACTTGACGGAGAAGCACAGACTATATCCTTCTTCGCCCGCGCTCCAAGTTCAGCATCGGGAGCAGATTGGATAAAAGTCTATTGTTCTACAACCGACAAACACCCAGACAGCTTCAAGCAACTTGGCAACGAAACGCACAGACCGATTTGGGACAATTGGAATAGTGAGGCATACACCTACGAACTGCCCGACGGCGCACGCTATTTCGCAATAAGAGCAGTGAGATGCTTCCTTTACTTGATGGTTGACGACGTTACCTATCGTCCGTACAATGGTGACAAGCCTGCACGCACGTTGCTCGGATATAACATATACCGCAACGGAGAGAAGATAAATACTTCACTTATTTCCGACAATAGCTACACGGACAGCGACGCAGACACCAATATCAAGAATATATATCACGTAACTGCTGTCTACGAAGAAGGAGAATCCAACTACTCCGAACCCGCTTCCGTTTCTGCCACTTCAAACATAAATGGCATAGACAGCGGCAATTCAAGTGCAAGATTCTTCACTGTTGACGGTAAGCGCATCCAAAAGCCAACAAAGGGCATATCCATAGTAAAGACGAACAATGGAAAGGTCAGCAAAATTGCTGTAAAATAAGCCTATAACCAACCTTTTCAAGGGTTCTAACCCAATAGACTGGGCATGACACAAGCTATACGTGTCATGCCCTTTTTGCGAAGGTATTGTTTGCGCTTCTCCCGAATTTTGCATACATTTGCCCTTGTTAACCTCTACATATCGGAAAAATGCGAAAAGACATCTTACGCATACTCGTTTTGTTACTTCTACTCTATGCCATGAATGGCATAGCCCAAACACTAGACAACAACGGCAAAAACAATCCATCCCCAGTTCATCCATGGGAAGATATCGTGGGCACCATGCTTGAAGAGAGTGACAACGAAGTTGCCGACTGGGAGGCGACCTATGACATTCTCTGCGATCTTGAAGAGAGCCCCGTTGAAATAAACACCGCCACACGCGAAGACCTTGAGCGTATTCCTTTTCTTGAAGACAACGAAATTGCCGACATCCTTGAATACATTTACCGCAACGGGGAAATACTGTCTACCGCCGAACTATCCATGATTCATTCACTCAGCGCACAGAAACGGCAATTACTCTCTTACTTTATAACGTTGTCGCATAAAGAGGATAAAGGGTTTCCTACCATGAAAAAGCTATTACACTATGGCGACAACCGGTTACTTGTTACCGGCAACATTCCTCTATATGAACGCAAGGGCGACAAAAACGGATACTTGGGCTACAAATATCGCCATAGCATAAGGTTCGAACACAACTACGGCGACTGGCTTCGCATTGGATTCGTAGGCGCACAAGATGCTGGAGAGCCGTTCTTCGCAGGACGTAACGCCGCTGGATATGATTTCTATTCCTTCTATTTGGCGATTAAAAAGCTCGGACGCATAAAGAACCTCACACTTGGACGCTATCGGATAAGACTAGGCATGGGACTTATCCTCAACAACGATATCTCCATGAGCAAGTCGATGAGCCTCAACGCTCTCAACCGATATGGCAGCAACATCCGCCAACACTCTTCCACATCAAGCTACAATTATCTTCAAGGAGCCGCAACCACCTTACAGATAAGTAAGGACATTGACGTTACTGCGTTCCTCTCATACAAAGATTTCGATACTACTCTGAATAGCGATAGCAGCGGTACTATTGCCACAATCTTAAAATCCGGCTACCATCGCACCGAAACAGAGATGAAAAAGAAGAACAATTCAAGCTCGTTCCTTGGCGGTGGCAACATCTGTTTCAGCAGAAAAGGCATTAAGTTCGGCATTTCGGCTTACTATGCCCGGCTCAACCGTGAGCTAAAGCCTGACACAGCGCAGAGATACCGCCGGTTCTATGCACACGGACGCGAGTTTCATAACATGAGCATTGACTACGGCTACACCGGCGGCAGGTTTTCTTTTCATGGCGAAGCAGCCACCGGCGGTTGTGGGGCATGGGCTACGATAAATGCTCTCTCCGTGCGAGCAACACAAACACTAAGCCTCATGGCTGTACAGCGGTTCTATTCATACAAATATTACGCCCCGTGGGCACAATCATTCAGCGAGGGAGGAATGGTGCAGAACGAAAGTGGCATCTATATCTCTGCTGCATGGCAACCTATACATGCACTTATTGTTGACTATTACTTTGACTATGCCTATTTTCCTTGGGCAAAATATCAGGCAGCATCTGCTTCTCGCTCCATAGACAATATGCTTTCACTCTCTTTCTCTACTGGGGGCTGGACTTTCGGGGCGCGCTACAGGATGAAGATGCGGCAAAAAGACAATGCCGACAAGACCTCACTCATCTATAAGAAAGACCAGCGCGGGCGCATCTCTGCCGCATACAAAGCAAAAGTCTGGAGCACAAAGTTGCAACTCGACGCTTCACTGTCTGACTATAAGGAAAGGAGTTTCGGATACATGGCAACGACTTCCTTCGGACTAACTGCCATAAAACATCTTACCCTCTACATTCAGGCAGGTTATTTCCATACTCAAGACTACAATAGCCGCATTTACTCATACGAACGCGGCATGCGCTACAACTTCAGCTTCCCGGCTTTCTATGGAGAAGGTGTGCGCTATTGCCTGATAGCAGCCTACAAACCATTAGACTCCCTTCAACTCACGGCGAAAGCTGGCACAACAGATTATTTCGACCGCTCTTCCATTGGCACGGCATTGCAGCAAATCAATCATTCTGCGGCTACGGACATACAGCTTCAGCTGAGTTGGCGATTCTAATTCCGCTTTAGATTTGTTCAGACCGTTCCTTTCAGCGTTACATAATCACTCAAAAAAATATCCTAACAGTGATTTTCTACAATGTAACATTGGGGAATAATCTGTTTTTTTTGTATTTTTGCAATTAGAAGAAATACTAATCTTTACAAAAAAGTAAGCTCTATCTACCATAAAGCCTGCTGCTGCACAAAGCACACGACACGCGGTCCATATTAGGAGCAACATACTGTCTACATACAGGCTAAGGAAAACTACAACGGGGGGACGTTAATATACAATACGTTTCCAGCATAATTTTATCTAATGCAAACACCCTTAATGAAAAAACATACATGGAGAAACATCCTCTGCGCAATATGCGTTGTTTTCGCCTGCGCCGGCAAAGCTATGGCACAGCCGTACTGCACAGTAAACACATTCTCTATTTCGCAAGGACTTACCACCAACCATATAACACACATTGCCCAAGATGACAATGGACTCATGTGGTTTTCGTCTATCAATGGCCTTTGGTCGTTCGACGGATACCAGTTCACGCCATACCATGACTACGGCACTTTTGAATCGGTAACATCACAACGTTACCTCTCTGCCCGCATCACTCACAACAGGAAAATATACCTCACAGACAATAACCGACAGCTTTATATCTACGACTGCCGCACAAACAAATTCTACGACCTCGCACAGATAATGAAAGCCCAAGGGCTCAACATGCGCGTACGCGATATCATGACCCTTGAGAACGGCCACACATGGTTAATCGGCATGCGCGGCGAATCTCCTGGGCTGGTGCGCCTTGACGACAACCGTGTGCTTCAAGGCAAAGGAATTGAAATAGTATCCAAGAGCCCGCTCAAAGCTCCCACCTACCGTACCTTTATATGCCCTGACGGAACGGAGCTTATCTACGGAATGATTGGAATATATGCCCCTGGCCGCGGACAAATATACAAACGTGGCATAAAGACAATGGCAAAACGCGACAATGCTGTTTATTTCGGCGGTGTTGGAGGAGAGATAGCCGTGTATGACTTGAAAAAGAAGTCGTTCAGCCATCTGCCAATGCCCGAGGGCGTAAACGAGGTGACAAATATGGCTGACCTCGACAAAAGGCGCATTGCTTGCGGAACGGACAAGGGCGTGGCTATAATTGACATCAAGTCACACCGCGTAAGCCTTATAAACATGCAGCATCCGGCTTCGCCTTCCAACCACATAACAAACCTTTTCGTTGACTCCCGCCACAGACTTTGGGTCTTTACTGACAGCGACGGACTTACCGTCATACAGCCAAACCTGAAAGACAAGCAGTGGATCACCGCCAAGGCTGCAGAGCCTACCCTACAAACTACATGCAAATCAACAATATGGCTGCAAGACCTTAATGGCACAATCTGGACAATTCCACGGGGAGGAACATTCTCCTACTACGACGAAGCCACAGGAAAACTTGTGCCCTGCCCCATCTATGAGCAGGACAACCGCCAGTATACCATACCGGAAATGAGCCGTGTTTTCATCGACCGCCAAAAGAATTTGTGGTTTACTGGGCTACATTCCTTCAACATGATCAGCTTTGGGAAATATAACTTCCAAAAAACTCAAACGGAACTCTTTGGCAACGTGCGCGCTCTGCTCATTGACAAAAAAGGGAACCTGTGGACTGGCAACGAAAAAGGTTCGCTTATGGTCTACGACAAAGCGGGAAAATTCATAGGCTATGTTGGCAGAGACGGGAAAATCAGCGGAACGCCACAAACCTTCTCCGGGGCTATTTACTGCCTGTTCGAGGATAGCCAAAGACGTAAATGGATTGGTACAAAAGAAGAAGGGCTATACATTATCGACAATGCGGGCAAAATAAAAAATTACCGCAACTCCGCGTCTGACAAATACTCACTTTCAGCCAATCGCGTGAACGCTATTCTGCAAGACCACCGCGGGCATATCTGGGTGGGCACCTACGGCGGAGGACTGAACCTTGTGGATGAGCGTAACAATGGCATGCGCTTTATTAACAAGAGCTCACAACTTGGCAAAAAGCCGCTTGCCAATGACTATGGCATCCGCGACATGACACAATGCAAAGACGGCACAATCATTCTTTCTACCACACACGGACTAGTCTGTTTCAACAGCGTTTTCAAATCACCTGCCGACATTACATTCCACTACTTGCGGACACACGACACATCCGAAACGGAAACTTTTTACGATGTGATACAGACTGTGGTGACAAAAAGCGGGCGCATCTTCATGGCAACCATAAACGGCGAAATAAGCGAGATTGATGCAAAATCCCTTCTAGGGACTCCCAAGACCAAGAGCGTGCTGAAAGAATCGGTAAACGAAGGTCCTATAAACGGACTCTTCGAGGATGATGGCGGAAACCTGTGGATCGTAAGGGAAAACAATCTTGACCGCTACAACTTAAGCAGCGGAAAGACAACAACATTTTGGCCGGGCAAAGTGTCAAACTTCTGCGACTTCACAGAAGCACGCCCTGTAATGAACCACATGAACGGCAAGGCCTTTATTGCATCACAAGACGGGTATCTCACGTTCACGCCAAAATCCGTAGCCATACGCTCCGACATTCCAAAAATAATCTTCACAAGCATTCTGCTTAACGGTGACAAACTAACTACGCCTGTGCTTTACAAGAAGGAAATAGAATTGCCTTCCGACAAACATAGCTTCACGATAAACTTCGCTGCCCTCGACTACACTGGCGGAAAATACATACGCTACGCATACAAAATGGAGGGTGTCGACAAACAATGGAACAATATCGGCTACGACCACCGCGTGTCGTTCAACGACCTTTCGTCGGGAAAATATCGTCTGTTGGTAAAAAGCACCAACGCTGAAGGGCAATGGCTTGACAATACTGCCGTACTTATAATACGCGCCACGCCGGCATGGTGGGAAACATGGTGGGCAAAAGCTATCTATCTGCTCTTTATCGCGGGAATAGTGTACCTGATCTACAAATACTATCTAATACGCCACAAAATAAACATTGAGAAAATCATAAGCGAGCGCAAGACGATGCTCTATCGCGAAGCAAGCCACAAACTGCGCACGCCGCTAACACTCATCGGCGGACCTATTGTTGAAGTGCTCAAAAGCGGCAATCTCTCGCAACAAGAACGCGACTATCTGGAAACCGCCCGCGCTAGCTCGCGAAACATGCTCAATCTCGTAGATACAATGCTGAGCGACAATATGGAGGATAGCTACTTCGTTGACGACAAAAACGCGCCTGTATTTGCCGACGAGAAGGCTGCCGAGGACACAGAACCAACGGCATCATCAGGCATAAGGATTCTTGTTGTGGAAGACAACAAGGACTTACGCAGATTTCTCGTGTCGCTACTCTCACCGACATACACCGTAATAACGGCAGAAAACGGCAAAGACGGGCTGGAAAAGGCCGTGGCAGAAATGCCTGATTTCATACTTAGCGATGTCACAATGCCTGTAATGGACGGACTAACCATGGTAAGCCTCATCAAGAAGAACCCGGACATCTGCCATATTCCTATCATTATCCTTTCTGCCCGAGCATCGGCAGAAGACAAAGCGCAGGGCATAAGCCAAGGCATTGACGACTATATAACGAAACCCTTCAGCGCACAATACCTTAAGCGGAGAATGGCTGAGGTGATTGCCAACAGACGCAATGAGCAACAAGAGAGCTTCAACGAGATAAGCCACAAGGGAAATAATAACGAATACAAGCTGAGCAATGCGAAAATCGTTGATGTTGACCGCAAGACTATGGCTCTTCTCATGGAATATTTGGAGAAGAACATCGGCAATGCCGACATGCGCGTGGACGATATGGCGGCTGCCGTAAACCTGGGGCGCACGGTGTTCTTCAACAAAATCAAAAGTATCGTAGGAATGTCGCCCACGGATTTTGTGCGCGACCTGCGCATAAAGCGCGCTACTGAGCTTATTAAGAAAAGCCACATGACGATATCAGAAATTTCCATCGCCGTCGGCTTCAACGACCAGCGTTACTTCAGTCGCGTGTTCAAGAAACAGACAGGAATGACCCCATCGGAATACAGAGACAACACACAGGAGACACCAAAAGAATAACCGCGCACTACCCCTCAACAAACACATGAATATAACAAACGGCAACTAATAGCCGGGGCAGCACTTTGCCCCGGCTTTTTCTTTCCCCCGCGGCCAAAAGAAACTGTCGCCACGGGCTTTCAGCACTATCCCCGCACGAACAAAAACATATCCCCGCGTGATAGTATATCCACATATAAAGAATAGCATATCAATGGTTTCGGACTTTTGTCCACACTTTGCAACTAATTCTCCACAACGGTAAAATTTGTTAAGTGTAATTTTGCACACAGAAAATGAAAAGCAAATCTTTAAGCACCAGCATCATCGCAGAGGCGACATTGAAATGATGCCATTTGCTATTAGGCAACCTATGGATTTTTGCATCTAATAACAAAACATTTACATACATGGAAAAACGAATGTTTATCATTGCAGCCACTATGCTAACTCTTGGCACTGGGGCTTATGCACAATCAGACTTTGACTATCCGACTGCCACGCAGAACATTCCTGCGTTTCCTTCGGCTGAAGGCTTTGGCAAGTTCGCTTCCGGCGGACGTGGAGGAAAGGTGGTCACTGTAACAACCCTTGAGGATGACGCAACGAACCCGCCTGTCGGTTCCTTACGTTGGGCTCTCAACCAGTATCCGAACGAGCCGTTAACGGTTGTATTCAACGTATCGGGGTGGATAATCCTCCACGATGCTCTGAAGATCAAGCGCACTAGCGGACTGACCATTGCCGGGCAGACAGCACCTGGAGAAGGAATAACCCTCTACCCCCGCATGTTCAGCATCAACGGGTGCAAGAACGTTGTTGTAAGAAACATGCGTTTCCGCACGGGTTCTAAGGCTTGGGACGGCACAGACCTCATAAAAGATGCGGAAACCGTTGACCAAGCTCTTTGCGCAGAGAACGCTGAACACGTGATTTTCGACCACTGCACATTCGGATGGTCGGCAGAAGAGATTGTAAACAACCAGACTTCCCACTTCCAGACCTATTCTTACTGTCTGCTTCACGAGGGCCTTTACGACGCAGGGCACCATAAGGGAAGTGCAAGAAGCTTTGCTTGTCAGTGGGGAGGCTCACAGTCTACGTTCCACCACAACATGCTTGCACACAACAATTCACGCTCTCCACGCTTTCAAGGCGCGCGCGACACTGACTATATGGTCTACGATGAGTATGTAAACAATGTGAACTTCAACTGGGGACGGCAGAACTCTTGCTACGGAGGCGAGAACAGTTCGCTTTCAAAACGCTACAAAAGCCATCAGATTAACTTCATGAACAATTACTACCGCTTCGGGCCGGCAACGAAAAAGGCGGTGACAAAGAACCCAATGTTTATTGCTGCTTCGGTTGGTACCTACACTTCTGAATGGCATCTCAGCGGGAACTACATGGACGGCTACCCAGATGTTACCAAGGACAACACGAAAGGATTCACCACAGACGACAAGACGAAAGCCGTTACCGTGGCTGACGTTATCGTACCTAGCAGCTTCTATCCTGACTATAAGTTCGACATCAACGCTTACACCATGGTCAACAATCTGCAGACTGCAGAGGAGGCTTATCAAGACGTACTCGACAAGGTGGGGTGCATCGTGAGAGACAAGATTGAACAGCGCATCGTCAACGAGTGCAAAAACGGCACTGCGACATACGGTGGCACGTGGGGAAACGGTACATACGGCATAATTGACGACCCGACTGATGCGGAAATAAAGACAAACGCTGACGGTTCGACATACTGTAGCGTGGCACTGCCTAGCGAAACGCGTGCCGAAGGATGGGATTCAGACGGCGACGGTATGCCTGACGCTTGGGAAACAGCCAACGGCTTCAACCCTCAAGATGCTTCAGACGGGAACTATATCAACGCAGAAGGGTATACAGCTCTCGAAAAGTACCTTTGCTCGCTCATGGGCGAAGAGATAAAGGGCGAATTCAGCAGCACTACAGACGTAAGAGTGCTTCATGCTGTGAAGTTCGGTGTTTCGGTTAACGGGAATGCCCTTACTGTAAGCAGCAAAGCCAACGTTTCTGCAATACATGTCTTTGACATTACAGGAGCTTGCCGCTTGACTGCACCTTTGAATTCAGGCATTAGCACTTTCTCCATTGCCAATTTGCCGGCAGGAACATATATAATATGGGTGACAGACAACGATGGTTATCGCAACGCCAAGAAATTTATCAAGCAATAATTAACCCCTACTAATGGAATTAACCATGAACAAGAAAACTATATTTACAGGACTTGCTTTGCAAGGAGCCTTGCTTCTGACCGTACCACAGAGTGCTGCTGCGGCAGAAACGCCAGCCATTCAGACCGTAAACCAGCAACAACAGAAAGTGCAGGGACAGGTGGTCGACGAAAACGGCGAGCCAATGATTGGCGTAACCGTAAGAGCGAAAGGGGCACAGGCTGCCACAGTGACGGATATTGACGGTAACTTCTCGCTTAATCTGCCCTCTGGCGTGAGAAACATAGAAGTTTCATATCTGGGATACAATAAGAAAACCGTTGCCATTGGCAACAAACGCAAACTGAGCGTGCAGCTCTCGCCCGATGCCAAAGTGATGGACGAGGTTGTTGTTGTGGGCTACGGCACCGTTAAACGCCGCGACCTTACTGGAGCCATCTCTTCCGTAAAGTCAGAAGAGATAAAACAAGCACCGGTAGTTAATGCCATGGAAGGTCTGTCTGGAAAGATTTCCGGTCTTGACATCGTGAGAGAATCTGGTCAGGCAGGCTCTTCACCAACGGTACTCCTCCGCGGAAACCGTTCACTCAACGCCGACTGTTCTCCACTATACGTAATCGACGGGGTGTCTGGCGGCGACATCGATCAGATAAACCCGAACGACATTGAGACGATAGAGGTGCTGAAAGACGCATCTTCTACTGCAATCTATGGTTCGGCTGGTGCGAATGGTGTTATCATCGTTACCACAAAACAGGGCGTAAAGGGTAAGGTGCAGGTGGATTTCAACGCATACGTCGGTATAAACGCCTTTCCTCAATATCCGTCAACCTACACTGGAGAAGGGTGGATAAACTTTATGAAAGAAGGCTACCGCGCACGATATAGCGAAGAACCGGAAGACCTTGACGTGCTGTTCAATAGCTACGGACTGTCGGAAGGTGCTATGCAGGCATACAAAAACAACCAATGGGTTAACTGGAAAGACGAGATTTTGCACACTGGTGTACAGCAAAACTACAACGTTTCTGTACGCGGCGGAAGTGACCGCCAGCAGGGATACATGAGTGCCGGCTACCAGCAGGAAAAAGGTCTCTACAAGAACGACCGTCTTGACCAGCTCACTTTCCGCGCTGGTTCTACCTATAAAATCAACAACATCGTTTCCGTTGGTTTCCAGTCCAGCCTGTCATACCGAAACCGCGACAGCAGAAACTCTCGTCTGAGCAAGACTCTTAACCAGATCCCGCTTGGACAGGTGTACGATGATGAGGGCAACATAAACAAATACCCCATCAGCGACATGACAAACTACATCAACATTCTTGTTGACGACAGCGAGACTGCCTATCAGAATAACCAAAAGAGCACATCTATCAATATTGCTCCGTTTGTTGAAATACGCCCATTCAAGGGATTCTTCTTCAAGTCTCTTTTCAACGCAACGCTCTCTAACTCGCGTTCAGGCGTTTGGGACGGACTTGACACCTACATGAAGTTATCCGGTTCGCAGGACAATAAACGCTCGGCAACATATACTTCTTCCTTCGGATACAGCTATCAGTGGCAAAACGTCGCTACATATAATTTCAAAATCAAGAAAGACCACGACATCACACTCACGGGCATCGTGGAATATACCAAGAACAAGAACGAAGGTTCTACGGCACAGAACGAGCAGTTTGAATACGACGACTTCCTGTGGTATAACCTCTCTGCCGGAGTAAAGCCGTATGCTAGCTCTTATTTCAAGGAGACAGCCAAAATGTCTTACGCTGGCCGCGTGAACTATAATTACCTTGGCCGCTATCTGTTCTCGGCTTCTATACGTTGGGACGGTGCTTCGCAGCTTTACAATAAATGGAGCTCTTTCCCCGCAGTGTCAGCAGGATGGCGCATAAGCGACGAGCCTTGGATGAAAGGCACAAAGGGATGGCTTGACAACCTTAAGGTTCGTGTGGGCTACGGCGTTTCAGGAAATGCAAATATCTCGCCGTATGTTTCACTGACATCGGTAACGAATTCGGCAAACTTACTGAACTTGGGACAAGGACAAATACAAAGCTATATCCTTTCGCGCAACGTTGCTAACCATGACCTTACGTGGGAGAAATCATATAACTGGAACATCGGTCTTGACTTCGCCGTGCTGAACAACCGTATCGACGGCTCTATCGAGTTCTATTCCACCGACACCAAAGGCGTGCTCTACAACCGTCCGCTACCAACTTCCTTCGGTGGATTCAATGCCAAGCAGCCTTACTACAAGATGTCGAACATCGCACGCATCAAGAACAACGGTGTTGAGATAACAGTAAACTCGCGCAACATAGAAAAGAAGAACTTCTCGTGGAACACCACGTTCACTTTTGCAAAGAACAACGAGAAACTGAAGGAGATCAACATGGGCAACAACGTCACAGTGGACGAGCTTATCGCCCTTAACCTATTCCTTGACCATCCCGTAAACACGTTCTACGGATACAAGAAAACGGGAATATGGCAACTTGGCGAAGAGGACAAAGCGGCTTGCTTCGGCTCTGAAGTGGGAGATGTGAAGCTTGACGTGCCAGGACTTGTATATGATCCCAACTACACCTACACTACTTCCTCTACATCCAAGGATGCCGACGGAAACGAAGTGGTTAAAGAAACAGAACACAAAGGAGCATACTACAAACCCAGCGAGGACCAGACCGATGCAGACGGGAATGTGACACACAAGTACTACACCGCAGCGCAAACTTACTCTGTTTCAACAACAGACAAGCAGATTCTCGGTTCTAAGACACCGAAATGGCAGATTGGTCTGCAGAATACTTTCCGCATTTATGACTTTGACATTTCTATAATGGCGACGATGCGATGGGGACAAATGGTAAACGGAGCATTGCTAGGCTACGTTAGCAACACAAACCAGCCGGAATGTTACGACTACTGGACGCCAAACAACCCAACAAATGCCTTTCCACGCCCGCATCAGGGCCACAGCATGACAACAGCCCAGAAAGAATCAATGCTTTATGTTGACGGTTCGTTCATAAAAGTGAAGAACATAACTGTGGGTTACAGCGTTCCACGACGCGCACTGAAGAAGATTGGAATGTCACGCCTACGCGTTTACGGCACAATAACCAATCCGTTTATCTGGCGCAAGAACGACATGCTGAAGGGTATGGACCCAGAGAACAATGCCTCTGACCGTTTCCCGCTCTACAAAACCCTAGTGTTTGGTATCAACGCTTCATTCTAACCATTTTTAATCACGCACACAATGAAAAAGACATCATATTCACTCATTGCAATGCTCGGCGCAGCATGTCTGACTGGCTGCTCGCTCGACGAGACAAACTATTCGTCACTCGACACGGAAATAGCCTATAGCACAAAGAGCGGTTATCAGTCGCTCATCAATGCCTGCTACGAGAATGTTTATTATATGTACGGTAAGTCCGATGGCATCGGCCCGATGGAAATGGGAACTGACCTTTGGAAAAACGGTAGCCGCAACGGCAGTAACGGCGACGTTACGAACTACAACGAAAACCTTACGCCTAGTACTGGAGTGATAAGGACTATTTGGAACGCTCTGTACTGTATTGTAGGCTATTGCAACACGGCTCTATATTATCAGAACCACAGCAAGAATTTTACAGCCGAAGATGTTAAGGAAATGGCTGCAGAGGCACGGTTTATGCGCGGCTTCGCAAACTTCCATATCGTTGAACAATGGGGCAACGTTGTGCTTGACACCGTATCGTTCGCCACAAGTGGGGTGGCATCGGAAAAGGCTTATCGCTCTACAGAAACAGAGTTCTACAATCTCATAATCCATGACTTGAAGATCGCGGCGGCAGACCTGCCTGTATCTCAGTCGGAGCGTGGACGTGCAACGAAGAAGGCTGCTCTCGGCATGCTCGCAAAGGCTTATCTGCAGCGCACGCGCCTTTATGATGAAGGCTCTGCCGAATACAAAGCTTATGCCGACTCCGCTTTCCAAACGGCAAAGGAACTGATTGACAACAGCACTGCTTACGATTGCTCTCTCTACGCCAGCACTTCAACAAGAAGCGGCAACTCGCTGGCTTGGGACGACGAGAACAACAAATCAAACAAAGAATTTCTCTTCGTAGAGGCTATTGACCACGTCAATGCTTACAATCCAGAGGGATGGAACAGAGGAAGAACGACACAATACTACATGATGAAGATTGGTTCGCAGGCACAAAACTTCGGTGTTAACGGAAGCGGTATCCGCTATGGGCGCGACAATGCTACCGTATGGGGACCCACTTACTATCTGCTGCATGACTGCTTTGAGCCTAAACTCCCGAAGATTGAAACAAACACCGAGCTAATCAACCTTGCAGAAAACAAGGAAGACCGCACGCCGGATACACGTTTCAACGATGCTTTCTACTATAAATACTATGCCCGCGGCACAACGCAGATGACACGCGCCATACTTGCACGCTATGGGAAGGACACTCTTCAACATAACCCCGAAACAGATCGCGATGGACTTTATGGTTCTACCAAGCGAAAGATTAAAGGTGCTGGCATAAGCGGCTCGGAATACAACTCAAAATACCCAGGTGCAAACTTCTATGCCTCGGGGACGCTGTCAGGAGAAATCTTCGAAGACGAATCAATTGACGACGCTTTGGCTTGCTATACACCGAACTGGAATCTTGATACGCTGGAAATAAAATACAACAAGCGTTTGTGTGCAGGATTAAACCAGTGCTACGACATGCGCGAGGGGCACGAAGGCGATCAGGCTCAGTTTACTTACTTCCGCAGTCTGCAGCCTACTCTGAAAAAATTCCGCAGCTTCAAATACGCATACAGCAACCAATATGACATGATGGACATACCTATCTTGCGTCTCACCGACATTTACCTTATCGCTGCCGAGGCGGCTGTGGCGAAAGGAACGCCAGCAGACGGTCTGAAATATCTTAATGCAGTGCGCCACCATGCTGCCGTTGCAGGAGATGCTGCAGAGATAGAGGTTGGTATTGACCAAATGAATATTGAATATCTGCTGAAAGAACGTGCACGAGAGCTTTGCGGAGAACAATGGCGCTGGTATGACTTAAAACGCACCCGCCACCTCACGGCAGAATATCTAACGACTCCAGGCATGAATCCATATATCACGACATTCGACAATACCAAGAATCTCGTGAGACCCATACCTCAAGAGTTCCTTGACCAAATTGCAAACGCCGACGAATTCGGAACAAATGGTTACTAAACCGTGAACCATTATTCTGTATATGATAAGGAAAAGCAGTAAATTTCTCATAACAAGTAAGATTTAAGATTATCACAAATTGAAAATTTCTTCTTAAAAAAGGATTCTTTCAGGACAGCAAAACAAGGTTGTCTGCCCAACAAAAAGGACGGACAGCCTCCTTTTAAAAAAGGAAAAACAATCACGTTCTCCCATAAACAAGGCGAACATTGGCATACAATGGAAAAAGATAAGAATATGTATCAGTATAAAACAAAAATAATCGGGTGTATCTCCGCAATAATCTTACCTATCGGCGGAAACATTGCCGCACAGTCACAATTCATGAAGGTTGTGGCAACCGACGGCACGGGCGACTATACTACAATACAAGCAGCGATAGATGCATGCAGTAAAGACGGAACACGAAATTTTGTCTTCATAAAAAACGGAACATACAACGAGCAAGTGACAGTACCCTCAGGAGTTGTCTTGTCACTACTGGGCGAAGACCGCGACAAAGTGGTCATTACGCACAAGCTATCACACAATGACAGTTCGGACAAAAGCAAGACTTCTACCCTATACGTTACGGCATACGACATGTACGGCGAGAATTTCACAACAGAAAACACCGTTGGAAGAAACGGAGGCCAAGCAGAATGTATGACAAACGACGGAGACAGACTGACATTGCGCAACGTTGCTATGAAGGCAAACCAAGACGGTGTACGCTTTGACAATGCTTCGCGCTCATATCTTGTGGATTGCTATATAGAAGGAACGGTTGACTATATTTATGACAGCGGCATAGCATATCTGGACAACTGCACTATAAAGCAACTCTACCCGGGATACATAATAGCTCCGGGCGATAGTTACGTGACAATAGACCGCAACACATCGTATGAACGCTGCGGACAGAAAAAGATTTGGGGCATTGGCATAAATATCCGCGACTCTAAGCTCATCTATGACGAGGCGAACGTGGGGAAAGGCGCTTCAGCTCTTGGACGTCCATGGGGCAAGACGACAAGCTCTGGCATGTATATACGTTGCAAGATGGACAAACACATAAAGGACACGGGCTTTGACAACATGTCGGAGGGCAACAAAAAATACATCGGGGAATACAAAAGCATGGATCTTGACGGCAATGCCATTGACGTTTCAAAGCGCATTGAATGGGAATTTACGGAAGACCCCAATCATAACGCACAGTATATCGACCAGAAAGTCATTGACAATATCTATGACATGGACTATATATTCACGCTTGCCGGCGAAAAAGGAGCACGTGCCGGAGGAAAGTTTGAACCAATTCCTATGGTAACCCCAGCTGCTGCCCCCACAAACATCACCGTTAATGGAGGAAAGTTCCAATGGACTCCCTCTCAAGATGCTTTAGGATACTTGATTTACAAGGACGGACGCTACATCGCCAACACAACAGCCTCAACGTTTGAAGACGACAACTATTCAGCTTCTTCAAAATACACGCTACGATCCATTAGCAAGACTGGCTGCATGGGTGAACAAGTGGACATGACTACAACAGGTATCGAAACGATAAAATCAAAAGACACCGACATTACAATTAGTGCCGACGGCATACACTTCGGAGAATATGCCAATGCTGCACTTTATTCCCTTGACGGACATCGAGTTTCTTCTGCCCAAGGCATGAGAATCGGCTGGAATAATGCAGCAAAAGGATGTTACATTCTTAAGGTTCGCACGGTTTCAGGAAACGCAATAAACAAAAAAATCATAAGAAAGTGACAATCTTTTCCTTAGAAAGGTTATAAAACAAAAATAAATAGCTAACAATGAAAAAATCATTTTTCTTTCAATACGCAGCAACCATAAGCCTTTTTGCGCTCTCGACGCCACTCTTGGCACAGGAAGATACAGATAGCAAAGGATACAATGCCGACGGGACATATGCATATCCCACGGTGACACAAAACATTCCCGCCTTCCCTACTGCCATGGGGTTCGGGAAATATGCAACAGGAGGAAGGGGAGGCCATGTCGTCACCGTAACAACTTTGGAAGACGATGCCACAAATCCACCTGTGGGCTCTCTTAGATGGGCAGTAAACCAGTATCAAGGAGAACCAATCACTGTTGTTTTCAACGTTTCCGGCTGGATTATACTGAAAGACAAGCTTAAAGTTACCCACAAGGGGGGCATTACCATTGCTGGGCAAACATCTCCCGGTGAGGGAATAACGCTCTATCCGCGCGGAATAACCTTCAATCCCAGCGAAAACATCGTGATGAGAAATATCCGTGTAAGAACTGGAAGTCACGGATGGGACGGGGAACTGCTGGACATTGAGAACCCAGATCAGACACTAGGCACAGAGAACGTGAACAATATCATAATAGACCATTGTTCTTTCGGCTGGTCTGGCGAAGAGATTTGCACGAACAGCAATTCTTTCTTTCAGACATATCAGTATTGTATCTTCCATGAAGGACTTTATGACGCCGGCCACAAAAAGGGGTCTCGCGGATATGGCGTGTGCTGGGGAGGCGGCGCAAGCACGTTCACAAACAACATCCTTGCTCACAACAATAGCCGTTCGCCAAGATTTGCGGCAAGTGTTGACTATGATTATTGCACTTACTATGAATTTGTAAATAACATAATCTACAATTGGGGACGGTCGAATTCTATATACGGCGGCGACAACAAGAGTACTTCAAGGCGATATAACGCTTATCTGGCAAACATAGAAAACAATTATTGGAAATGTGGACCAGCAACAAAGTTGATTGGCGACCAAAAGCTGATGCTTTTTACACAAGGCGGAGGGTCTAATTCGTCATATTTCCATGTTGCTGGCAACGTTCTTGACAGGCGTAGCGACATAACTGCTAACAACAAAATCGGTGTATCAGTGGATTCTAACGGACATCTTGTTGACAATATCCTTACACCCACAAAATTCTATACCGCAGACTGGACGTTTGACACAAAGGCATACACTATTCTCGACAAGATGAAGTCTGCTGACGACGCATATGCCGAGACGGTTGAGAAGGCGGGATGCATAGTGCGTGATGCCATTGAAACGAGAATCATCAACGAAACAAAAGACGGAACAGCAACATACGGCGGTTCTTGGGGCAATGGGAAATACGGAATCATTGACGACCCTATGGATGCAGAAATGGTGAAGGCTGACGACGGTACGTTCTTCTGCTCTACCGCAAAGCCATCGGAACAGCGACCCAACGGTTGGGATACAGACGGAGACGGTATGCCCGATGAGTGGGAAAAGGCTAACGGCTTCAATCCGAATGATGCTGCTGACGGAAACTATATCAATGCTGAGGGGTATACGGCACTAGAGAAGTATCTCTGCTCCCTGATGGGCGAGGAAATTCAGGGGGAATTCAAGACAACCGACATTCAACGCCGTGAACACGCTGTGAAGTTCAACGTTTCAATTATCGGAAAACAGATTAACATTGAAGCACAAGAAGGCATTACCTCAGTACATATCTTTGACATTGACGGACGCTGCAGCCTATCAACAACAGTAAACGGCAATTCTGCAATGGTTAATGCCTCGCAGTTGGGTAACGGAACCTACATTATATGGGTTACCAATACTAAGGGTTACCGTAATGCAAAGAAGATTACATTATAATATCTTTACTAGTTATAGCAAACATTCTTAAAAGAACAATACCCGCATACATGGGAAATTGACGGGTAAACAATAAAAACAAAATTATAAGACTATGAAAAGTGGAATTACCTCAATGATGCTGACGGCAGTTCTCGCCGCATCAGCAACAAACGTAATGGCTCAGAGCGCCAACACTACGGGAGCAGCGACAAACTATACCAGCACACAATGGGAGCATTATGCTGCCGACAATTATGCTGGTGGCACGGGGACTGTAGACGACCCATACCTCATCGCAACCCCAGAACAGTTCATGAAACTTGCTGTGGAGATTGAAAACCTAGGAGCTATTGACGACAACTGGGACGCAGACTATACAAAAGGAAAATACTTCAAGCAGACTGCAGATCTCGTTTTTAACGAGAATATTATAGGAAAGGTGCAGTTTGCCGACGGAGATGCCAGCATTGTGAACAACAGTAGTTCACTGCGCACCTTCAATGGTATAGGCTACAAAGCTGGAGAGGTTGACTTTCAGCGTTTCGGTGGTACATACGACGGAGATGGTCACTCCATTATCGGTCTTTACCATACGAATGCAAAAAGTTCAGGAGCAGGTGTTTTCAACTTTATCGAAGGAGCAACAGTAAAGAATCTCATCGTTAAAGATGCTTACATCACGGCAAATGCAAACGTCGGCATTATTGTTGGTTCTGCTGACAACAACTCTACAGTCATTAACTGCCAGTCTAGCGGCATAATATACTGCGGCGGTTCTTATCATGCCGGCATAGTAGGACAGCTAAATGCTAGCAGTAAAACAGTAAACTGCTATAGCGATGCATGGGTTTGGGCAAAGAATCAGACTGGCGGCATCGTGGGAACAGTGCGCAATTCCTCTTATGTAGACAACTGTTACTTCAATGGCTGGATCGGCGGCGTTTATTCTAATTTAGGAAAATTCAAGTATTGGGGAGCCGTTTGTCCCGAAATTGGCAACACCGAAACGACGACTACAAAGCCTGACCCCGAAGACGAAACAAAGACTATCACAATATGTGAGAATCCAAGCAAGGCAGAGAACTGCTACTGGACTGATACTTGCTCCGTTCGCCATAAGGATGTGTTGGCAGAGGCTTACAACGACGCAAGCAATTGTAAGTATGGCGTCATTACTAACTGCAAAGCTTTCTCGGTAGCCGATGCTGCAAAAGTTGTTGAAGCACTCAATTCTGAAGCAAAGAACATTGACGGAGCATCCACATGGGAAGTTGGAACGAACGGCATGCCACAGCTTAAGTTTGATGCTACAACAGGTATCAACACCATACCTTCAGCTGCAGAAAAAACACTTGCTGCCAACATCTATACACTAGACGGTGTTCTTGTAAAGAAAGCCGAGAACGGCTATAACCTTCTCTTTGGCTTGAAAAAAGGAATATACGTTGTTAACGGAAAGAAATGCGTAGTAGACTAAAAAACAATATAGCATAATTTTCCATGTATGCAGAGCCGCCTTGCTCATTGTCCGCGACGGACAAGTGTAGGGCGGCTCATTTTTTACCATAATAATGGCAAAAGTCATTACACAGAGCTAGTAAAAACATGTATGGCGGATAAGCTAAATCTATTTTTATAGGAAACGCCATGCCCTAGATACGGGAATAATTCTTACCTTTGATGCGGATTCGGCTTTAGGGAGCCAACCTAAATTAGTTTTGCAGAAGCCAAGATATACAAATGGCTGATAAAAATTCTGGGTAGGTAACTATGCAAACAGAATTTGCGGCAAGACTGTCCAACATAAACGGCACATAGAAAAACAATAAAGAAACTGAAGAATATGGCAAAATATGATTATCTGATAGTTGGCTCAGGTTTGTTCGGTGCAACATTTACATACAAAGCAAATAAAGCGGGCAAGAGATGCCTCGTAATAGACAAGCGTAAGCACTTGGGAGGCAACGTATATTGTGAACAGACTGAAGGCATAAACGTACACAAATACGGTGCCCATATCTTCCATACGTCAGACAAAAAAGTCTGGCAATTCGTCAATTCCATAGTTGAATTCAATAGGTATACAAATTGTCCTGTGGCAAACTACAAAGGGAAGTTGTATAACTTACCATTCAACATGAACACCTTTGCCCAAATGTGGGGCGTGACAACACCTGCAGAAGCACTAAAAAAAATAGAAGAGCAACGCAGGGAATACAGAGAAGAACTGACTAAGAGGAATGCTGCCGAGGGACTTTCCAATGAGCCGCACAACCTTGAAGAACAGGCTATGCTTCTTGTTGGACGAGATATATTCGAAAAGCTGATAAAAGAATACACAGAAAAACAATGGGGACGTAGCTGCGAGGAACTGCCGGCATTCATAATAAAACGTCTGCCCGTGCGCATGGTTTTCGACAACAATTATTTCAACGACAAATATCAAGGCATTCCCATTGGTGGCTACAACCGACTTGTGAAAGGTCTGCTGGAAGGGACGGAAACAAGGATAGGAGCAGACTTCTTTTCTGCAGAATACCATAACTGGAGGGAAATAGCCGACAAGTTGGTTTACACGGGACCATTGGACGAATACTTTGGATTCAGTTTGGGACGCCTTGACTGGCGCACCGTTAGCTTCAAGACACGCATTGAAGACATGCCCAATTATCAGGGTAATGCTGTGGTTAACTATACTAGCCACGACGTACCTTTCACGCGAGTTATAGAGCACAAGCATTTTGAAATGTTCGGACAAGAGGTCTATGATTGCCCGAAAACAGTAATTTCTGAGGAATACAGCACTGAATACGAACCTGGAATGGAACCTTATTATCCCGTAAATGACACACGAAACAACACACTTGCCGAACAATACCGAGAGTTGGCAAACAAGGAGAAAGATGTTTTGTTCGGCGGTCGCCTTGCGCAATACAAATATTTCGACATGGCACCAGTAATTGCCCAAGCATTGGAAGCTGAGATTTAAGCCACATATAAAGGATAAAGAGAAAAAACATATGGGATGTGCAGGAAAAGCATATCCCATATGTGTTTTTAAAAAGTAACAGCAAGCCAATAAGCGTACCTTTATCTTATGACTCTTTCCACCTTTGCTATAATCATTTCAGGGGATATCCCTTTAAGACAAGGGTAATCGCCCTGCGAGCACGGTTTATTACCGTATATGCTACAAGGCCTGCAAGGAAGGTCAACCATAACGGCATTCTCCTGTTTCTGGCCCCATCCCATAAAGCCTGCACAAGGATGCGTTGCGCCCCAAATGCTTACAACGGGTGTTCCTACGAGAGAAGCCAAATGCATGTTTGAGCTATCCATGGAGATCATCACTTCAAGATGGCTCATAAGCACCAGTTCATTTGCAATGCCTCCAAGCTGAGCCGAAACGTTCTCTATGCTTGGATTGTTTGTTTGCCAACGGTTCACAATTTCTGTTTCCTTCTTCCCGCCACAAAATAACATCAGCCTTGCATGGGGATGACGTTCAGAGAGGGATTTAAGTGTACGCTCCATAAGTTCAAGCGGATAGATCTTCCCCACGTGTGCGGCAAAAGGGGCAACGCCAATCCATCTTTCGCCTGCGGGCTTTGTGCGGAAAGCCTGTGGCAATAGTTGCAAGTCGTTGCGGGCATCGCCGAATATCGTGGAGAAATCGGGCTCTATTGGATAGCCAAGCTGCGCAAATACATCAGAATAGTTTTGGAATGGTGTGGGCAATTGCTGAATAATCTTATTCTCCTGCCGCGTAATCTGCCGCCGCTCCTGGCGGTGTTTGTCTATATGCGCCACTTTGTAGCGGTCAATGCTGAAACGCATGCGCAAATATTTGGAGCGCAATACATCATGTAGGTCGGCTATGACGGTGAAGTTCTTTGCCACAAGGCGTCTATAAAGGGCATTGAGACCTGTCACTCCATGGTATTCTTTCTTTAAATCAGCCTCCATGAACCCCACGTTATGAGGCATATTTGCAAAAAACGGATGGGCAAATTTTTGGCTAAGCACCGTTATCCTTACGTCAGGATATTGCTTAGCCAAAGAGTATACCACAGGAACTGTCATTGCTACATCTCCCATGGCTGAAAATCTTATCACCAGTATATGGTCGGTTTTCATCGTATCTTTAAGGAATTGTTCTGATACCTCTGCCGTGTTACTTCTTTGCAGCGTAGAGGACTGGATTTGTTGACGGATCGTTATACATTTTCATCTGGCGGTATACCTTCATGTACTTACGCCCAGACTGTATATCGTCAAGAAGTTGGTCAATAGCTGTTGAGAGGTCTATCTGCTGTTCAAGCAGCACACCAAGTTTCTTTCTGCACTTTTCCTTGTGCTCTTCTGAGGCATCGGCACGTTCAGCTTGCTCCTTCATATGATAAATCTTCAGGGCTAGGATTGAAAGTCGGTCAACCGCCCATGCAGGACTCTCTGTATTGATTGTAGCATCGGGCAATACATTCACATCATTGTAGACTGTACGAAAATAACTGTCTATCTGCTCAACGAGGTCCGTTCGGTCTTGATTGCTTCTGTCAATCCTACGCTTAAGTTGCAGAGCATCGATAGGATCAATGTGTGGGTCGCGTATGATATCTTCAAGATGCCACTGCACAGTGTCAATCCAGCATTTCAGATAAAGGCGGTTTTCAATGGAGTCACGGTCAAAAGGATTTTGTATGGCCGTATCTACATCGTCCTTCACATGGTAGTCATTGATTGCCATATTGAACACCTTGTTGCATTGTTGTGTGAATGTCATAATGTTTCAGCTGTTTTATTTTCGTGGCAAATCTAATAAATTTATTTTGAACAGCCAACGAAAACACAATAATTCGCCTAACATGGGGTTATAAAGACAAGACCATATCATTTTGAACAAACATGAAGATTGTTGCAGACGACAAAATACCATATATACATAGCACTCTTGAGGAGATTGCCGATGAGGTTGTCTATCTAAAGGGCGCCGCCATTAAGAACTCCGACGTAAGGGATGCCGATGCGCTGATTGTGCGCACTCGCACACATTGCGGCAGAGAACTGCTTGAAGGAAGTAGCGTGAGCTTCATTGCCACCGCGACGATAGGTTTCGACCACATCGACACGCAATATCTTAAGGATGCAGGCATAAAATGGATGAACTGCCCTGGTTGCAACGCTGGTTCAGTGGCACAATACCTGCGTTCCACACTCATTCTGCTCTGCCGGCACAGAGGGCTAAGTCCACAAAAGTCAACTGTGGGTGTTGTTGGTTGCGGTCACGTCGGGACAAAAGTTGTATCCGAAGCACGGGCTATGGGATTTCGGGTATTGGTGTGCGACCCTCCACTCAAGGATGCGCATTGCCCAAAAGAAAATTTCGTCAGTATGGAGCAGATAGAAAGCGAATCTAATGTAATAACTTTCCATGTTCCCCTCACCTACGGAGGAGAATACCCCACATTCCACCTGGCTGATAAGGCATTCTTCAGAAGACTCAAACGACATCCTATAATCATTAACACAAGTCGTGGTGGAGTGGTAGACAACCCTGCTCTATTAAATGCTTTGGAAAGCCAGGATGTAAGAGAAGCTGTGATAGATACGTGGGAAGATGAGCCGCAAATAAACCTATCATTGCTGCAACGGACTTATATAGGAACGCCACATATAGCGGGATATAGCGCAGACGGCAAAACAAATGCAGACAACATGGTCATCAACGGGCTTTGCCAACATTTCGGCATTGAGAACAAATGGAATATTGTCCCCCCGGCATTACCCAAAGACTTCATTCCATCTACCGACGAAGAGGAGCTGAGACTGCAGCTTTATAACCCTTTGACGGACAGCGAACAACTGAAATGCCACCCCGAAGCTTTCGAAGACTTGCGCGGAAATTATCCTTTAAGACGCGAGAAATTGTAAGAAAACACCCTTATCCTTGCACAATCATATATGGTTTGTGCAAAAACGGTAGCTTTTTTGTACAATATATTTGCATACGTAATAAAAAATGCGTTCCTTTGCAACCGATTTTCGAAATTGAATATAATTTAAACACTTTAAAAACTTTAATTATCATGTCAGAAATTGAATCAAAAGTAAAGGCTATCATCGTTGACAAGCTTGGTGTTGACGAGGCAGAAGTTAAGCCTGAAGCAAGCTTCACTACCGACCTTGGTGCAGACTCTCTTGACACAGTAGAGCTGATCATGGAATTCGAGAAGGAATTCAACATCACTATCCCAGACGACAAGTCTGAGTCTATCGCTACAGTTGGCGACGCTATCGCGTATATCGAAGAGAACGCGAAATAAGCTTTTTCTTACGAAAAAAGTGATATAAGACTTAATAAGGTGAAAGAGGTGAGATGAGACCGTAGGAAATGGATCTCACCTCATGTCTTTCACCTTATTTTTATCATATATATATTACCTATTTTAATTATGGAATTGAAAAGAGTTGTTGTAACAGGACTCGGAGCCATCACGCCAGTAGGAAACAATCCTGAAGAAACTTGGAATAATCTTCTCGATGGTGTGAGCGGAGCTGCTCCTATTACATTGTTCGACGCTTCGAACTTCAAGACACAGTTCGCTTGCGAAGTAAAAGGCTTCAACGCTGCCGACTATATCGACCGCAAAGAGGCACGCAAGATGGACCGCTATGCACAGTTGGCATTGGCCTCTGCTATACAAGCTGTTGACGATAGCAAGATGGATCTTGAGAACGTTGACAAGAACCGTATAGGCGTTGTATTCGGCGTCGGAATTGGCGGTATAAAAACATTTGAAGACGAGGTTGGATATTATAGCACCCATCCAGAGAACGGACCGAAGTTCAACCCATTCTTTATCCCAAAGATGATTTCAGACATCGCTGCAGGACAGATTTCCATCCGCTTCGGTTTCCATGGTCCGAACTACGCCACTACTTCAGCATGCGCATCATCAACAAACGCACTTGCTGACGCATTCAACTTAATCCGCTTGGGTAAAGCTGACGCCATCGTAGCCGGAGGTGCAGAAGCCGCAATTTGCGCATGCGGTGTGGGCGGTTTCAACGCCATGCATGCCCTATCTACACGCAATGACGATCCGCAACATGCTTCACGCCCGTTCAGTGCAAGTCGTGATGGCTTCATCATGGGTGAAGGAGCAGGCTGCCTCATTTTGGAAGAACTGGAACATGCCAAGGCACGCGGAGCAAAAATTTATGCAGAGATGGTAGGTGAAGGCATGAGTGCAGACGCATACCACATCACAGCTTCACACCCAGAAGGACTGGGAGCATGTCTCGTAATGAAAAACGCTTTGGAAGATGCAGGGCTAAAACCAGAGGACATTGACTACATCAACGTGCACGGAACATCTACTCCAGTAGGTGACATATCAGAAGTTAAGGCCATTCAGCAACTTTTCGGTGAAAATGCATATAAGCTGAACATCAGTTCAACAAAGTCAATGACAGGACACCTATTAGGTGCTGCAGGAGCTGTAGAAGCACTTGTCTCGGTTCTCGCAGTAAAGAACGACATCGTTCCGCCAACAATCAACCATAACGAGGACGACAAGGACGAAAACATTGACTATAACTTGAATTTCACCTTCAATAAAGCGCAAAAACGTACCGTGCGCGCCGCACTAAGCAACACATTCGGTTTCGGCGGCCACAACGCTTGCGTCATTTTCAAGAAGTATGATGGTCAGTAACATCATAGACCGCTTAAGGCTCCCATTCCGCAAGGAGAAGGAGCTTTATGCGGCTCTATACAAGATTTTCGGCTTCTATCCACACAAAATACGCTACTACAAGCTTGCACTGATGCACAAGAGCGTGACACGCCGCAATGAGAAAGGGCGTCCGCTAAACAACGAACGGCTTGAATTTCTTGGCGACGCTATACTTGATGCCATTGTGGGTGACATTGTATACCGACATTTCGACGGTAAGCGCGAAGGCTTCCTAACTAGCACACGAAGCAAAATAGTACAGCGTGAAACGCTCAACCGCCTTGCAGCCGAAATGGGCATAACACAACTGATAAAATACGGCAAACACACTCCCTCCCACAACAATTATATGGGTGGGAATGCGTTTGAAGCCCTAGTCGGAGCAATGTATCTAGACCGTGGATACAAGGTTTGCATGCGATTTATGGAGAAACGCATTCTTTCGCAGCTAATAAACATCGACAAGGTTGCCTACAAGGAAATCAATTTCAAGAGCAAACTTATAGAATGGTGCCAAAAAAACAAGGTCATCCTTGATTTCAAGCTCTTGGAACAAAGCAAGGAAGGCAAAAACAGTCCGGTGTTTAAATACCAAGTCCTTATTGAAGGACTTGAAGGAGGCATCGGGGAAGGATACTCAAAAAAGGAAAGTCAGCAACTTGCAAGCAAGCTGACACTGCAACAACTAAAACGCAAACCACAATATATTGATGCAGTGTTCGCCGCAAAAGGCAATCGCACAAAAATGGAAGAAGAACCGGTATTGAACGTTCCTGATACTGAAGTGAAACAAGATTTCATAATCACACAAAACAAAGAGAACGTGCAAGATGGAATAAGCTCCCAAAACGATGCGAGGGAAATAGGTTATAGCATAAAAGAAACAAAAACCTATTGCCAAGCAACCAAGAGAGGAAAAGCTCTACAAGAAAAGGAAATTGACGAATTTGATCTCTCCGATATAAGAGCTACACCTAAGGAGCAGAGTCCGGAAGACATAATAGCGGCATCAATGGCTGAAGCATACAAAGAATAGACGAACAGGAAACAGACCATAAAAGGGGAAGCATATACGTAAAGAAAAGTTATTTAACGTATATGCTTCCTTTTTTTTTGCATTAGTGCAGCCCATCAAGCACCAGCATAAAAGCCATTCTGCGCACATCAGAGCCTTTACTTCCGAATTAAGATGAAAAACAATGTGATAAACATAAAAAATTGTACCTTTGCAAAGTCGGGATATTGCCTGACGAAACGACAAGCATGAAGACCATAATAGCAGAAGAATACACAAAGTATACCGACTTTATCCTCTCCATACCGTCATTTTTTGATAGCGATAAAGGAGAAACACTAAAGGACAAGCGCAACAACGTAAAACGCATCATGCACGATGGAGTGGCATTTATTGCAAAACGTTACAAACGAGCAAACTTCGTACAGCGAATTGTCTACACATATTTCCGACGAACAAAAGCAGAACGAGCCTACGCCTTCGCTACGGAATTTCAACGACGAGGAGTGTCGTCACCAAAAGCTGTAGCCTATATGGAACAGAAAGAGCACGGATTGTTCACTATAGGCTATTTCGTATATGAGGAAAGTAAAGGAGAAGAAGCTTTCCTTGAACTTGTGGACAAGACAGACTTCAACAAACCTTTGGCTGACGCCGTTACAGACCAGATTGTTTTCATGCACTCACGAGGCATACTCCACGGTGATTTGAATTCTGCAAATTTCCTCTATACCCAAGACTCGTGCGGCAATTATTGTTTTGACATGATTGACACCAACCGTTCACACTTTGTGAAAGGATGGCCCACACGAAAACAATGTATAGAAAACTTGAAACGTTTCACACATCGGCGTGACCTGTATGAATATGTAGTGAAAGGGTACGCAAAACGCAGAGGATGGAACCAGGATAAAACACTCCGTGAAGCATTTAACGCGCTGGACAAGTTTGAACATAAGCACAGACTATTCGTAATATAGCCGGAAATAAACGCGGAAAAGGGTTCCACTTTAATCAAAAATTTATACATTTGCAATGGTGAATACCACATTGTTATATACACCATAACGTAAAGAAAAGCAAAACTTTAAATAATACACAAAGATATGGCATACAAACGCATTTCTGCGGCAGAAGCAGCCGCAATGATAAAGAACGGAGACTCGCTTGGAATGAGCGGTTTTACCCCAGCTGGAACAGCTAAGGCCGTAACACGCGAGCTTGCAAAGATTGCCACTGCCGAACACGAGGCAGGACGAGAATTCAAAGTAAACATCTTTACCGGAGCCTCAACAGGACAAAGCACCGACGGTGTGCTTGCCGAAGCTCACGCTATAAACTACCGAGCGCCATACACAACGAACCCTTCATTCCGCAAAAGCGTAAACCTTGGCGAGATTGCCTATAACGACATACACTTGAGTCACATGGCACAGGAACTGCGTTACGGTTTCTATGGCAACATTGACTGGGCAATACTCGAAGTGTGCGATATCGAAGAAAACGGAGACACATGCAAGGCATACCTGACTGCGGCAGGCGGAATCAGCCCAACTGTTGCAAGATTGGCAAAGCACGTAATCTTAGAGTTAAACGCTTTTCACAGCAAAGATGCGAAATTCATTCATGATGTATACGAACCTCTTGATCCACCAGAAAGGCAAGCAATTCCAATCATAAATGTTGGCGACAGGATTGGCAAAAATTACGTTGAAATTGACGCGAAAAAAATTGTGGGTGTCGTAGAATGTGACCTACCCGACGAAGCCCGTGCCTTCAAAGACAGCGACCCTATAACTGATCAGATCGGGCATAATGTCGCTGAGTTCCTTGTCAACGACATGAAACGCGGCATAATCCCAGCATCTTTCCTCCCGCTTCAGAGTGGTGTGGGCAGCACTGCCAATGCAATTCTCGGAGCTTTAGGACATGACAAGAACGTACCTGATTTCAATGTCTACACAGAGGTAATGCAAGACAGCGTCGTTGCTATGATGTTGGAGGGGCGTGTAAAAAACGCTTCAGCTTGTTCTCTCACTGTTTCTAACGAATGTCTGAAACAAGTTTACGACAACATGAATTACTTCAAAGACCACATAACGTTACGCCAAAGCGAAATATCCAATTCGCCCGAAGTAATACGCCGATTGGGAGTAATTGCCATAAACACCGCCATTGAGGTGGATATCTATGGAAATGCGAACTCCACTCATATAAGCGGAACAAAGATGATGAACGGCATAGGCGGAAGTGGAGACTTTGAGAGAAACGCCTACATAAGCATATTTACATGCGCGTCAACTGCAAAGGGAGGCTTGATAAGCAGCATCGTTCCAATGGTAAGCCATCAGGATCATTCAGAACACGATGTGAATGTAATAGTAACAGAACAAGGAGTTGCCGACTTAAGGGGAAAAAGTCCGATAGAACGTGCCAACCTCATTATTGAGAATTGTGCTCATCCTGATTATAAGCCCTTGCTACGCGAATACCTCAAATCTGCCCAAATGGGACAAACGCGCCATAATCTGGGCAAAGCATTTGCTATGCATATAGCACTTGCAGAAAAAGGTGACATGCATCTCACAAAATTCTGAGCTAAATGAAAAAGCCAATTACTATAATTGCCGCTTTGTTGTTGACCATTTCGACAGCGACTTTCGCTACAACACCTTTAGTTTCTGTAAATGAAGCAAATGAAGTATGCTCCAACACGCTGAAAGCCATACATCCATGGGCAGGAAAACGCGTAGCTTATTTTGGGGACTCCATAACAGACCCCAACAACAAAGCTTCAAATACGAAATATTGGGGATGGTTGCAGCAATGGCTTGACATTAAGCCCTACGTTTATGGCATCAGTGGACGGCAATGGAATGACATTCCACGCCAAGCAGAAGCCTTAAAAGCAGAACATGGGAAAGACTTTGATGCCATAATAATTTTCATTGGCACAAATGATTTCAACGCTGGTGTACCTCTTGGCAAATGGTTCACAGAGAAGAAAGAGA
Source organism: Barnesiella intestinihominis (assembly GCA_963586715.1). Classification (GTDB taxonomy): domain Bacteria; phylum Bacteroidota; class Bacteroidia; order Bacteroidales; family Bacteroidaceae; genus Prevotella. Next base: position 182,435 of record CAVAAS010000001.1, on the reverse strand, counting down.
ATGTAATGGCTGGCATCCATGAAAAGAAGCACCTTGTTGAACGCATGCACAAATACATGTGTATGACAGACTCTACATTCCGCGGTCGGATAAACATTGCACTAGACAAGGTAAAGCGCATGTTTCCCGACAAACAGATTGTAGTTCTCACGCCTATCCACCGTGCAGAATTCTACCGCAGCGAAACTAATTGGCAGCCTCGCGAAGACTATCGGAACAAATGTGGTGAGTATTTCCTCAGCTATGTTGAAGCTGTGAAGGAAACAGCTAACATCTGGAGTGTACCTGTGATAGACTTGAATGCGCTATGTGGTCTGTTCCCACTTATGGACGAGCATGCACAATTTTTCAACAACAAGGATACTGACCGTTTACACCCCAATGACATTGGGCATAAGCGTATGGCACAGACACTTGTTTACCAATTACTTGCTCTTCCCGTGTTCTAAAGAGAACCGACATGAGCTGTGGAAATAAATTTCCGCCCTACACATAATTATTATATTGCGTAGAATCTTTAATATATTGCTTAGTATATATTGAAAAAATCCCCAGCCAACAAATAATTGACTGGGGATTTGTTTATTTTCACTTTGGCAAGTTCTTGCTTAAGCCTCGCGCTGTTTCGTTCCCATACGCGCCTCTACGACGTTAATCACATAGTCGCCAAGTTTTTCGCATTCACTGACAATATCCATATACATTGTGCCAATGGCATAGGTATATTCGTGGTTGTTTACATCGTTAATGTTTTGGCTCTTAAGCTGAGTACGGTAATTGTTTATCTCGTTCTCTATATTAAACGAACGATTCACATCAAGATCGTCACGTCGGCCCGAGAGCATCACATTCATCTGCGTAAGACTATCATCGGTAAGCTCAAACATTTGGTGCAGATGCTCATATTGTTGCTCTGTAAAATCTTCCTTACCTCTAACCTTACGGTTAATTGTGCGCGCGATGTTATAGCAACTGTCACCAATACTTTCTATTTCAGATATTTCACGAAGCATGGCACGTATTTTTGCCTTTGTCTCATCACTTAAATGAGCATCGCTTACCTTATCAAGATACTTGGCAATTTCTATTTCCATGCTATCAGAAATGCCCTCATACTTTTCTATTCTTGTGAACAGTTTGTTGAAATCAGTATCATTCTTCGTACCCAGCAACTCGCGCACCATGGAGAACATACGCTGTATGCGGTCTGCAAAAGACTGAATCTCCTTTCTAGCCTCAAGCACAGACAACTCTGGCGTTGCCATAATAGAGTTTCCTCCAATGTATTTTAGGCGGAATTCCTCATCTTCGTTGTTAGCACGCGGCTTGATAATCCAGCAGACAACTTTTTCCATCTGCGGGATAAACCATATAAGTATAAACGTATTGCACACGTTGAATGCCGTGTGGAAAGCCGCTAGCACCACCGACAGTTTTGCTGTGCTTATTCCTGAAGCGTTAGGGTCGTAGCCAACGAGTGAGCAAACCATATTTATAAATGGATAGAACAACAAAAGCACCCATATAACTCCGAAGACATTGAATACCAAATGCCCCATTGCCGCCCTTCTTGCCTGCACATTAGCTCCCAGCGCTGCAAGGTTTGCCGTTAATGTTGTTCCAATATTTTCTCCCATGACAAGAGCGATACCAAGATATATTGGCAGCACACCACTTGAACACAGAAGCATTGTAATAGCCATCAGCGCAGCAGACGACTGCAGAATGCACGTAAGTATCGTGCCGATGAATAAGAAAACGAGAATAGTGAGATAACTGTTTACATCAAAAGATTTGAAAAAGGCTATCAAATCTTGGTTTTCGTTGAGATGCATGTCATTGCCTGTCTTACTCAAAATGGTAAGCGAAAAGAACATAAAGGCTATACCAAACAAGAAATCGCCAATATATCGATGCCTTCGCGTATAGATAAGAAGTATGGCAACCATGAAAGCCGGGAACACCACCGTTTCTAGATTTATCGATACTCCAAGGCTCATGATCCACGCCGTGAGAGTTGTACCGATATTGGCTCCCATTATCACGGAGATTGCTTGGGCCAGTGAAAGCAGTCCGGCATTGACAAACGAGACCGTCATGACTGTCGTAGCCGTTGACGACTGCACTGAAGCTGTTACGAACATACCGGTCAGCAATCCGGTAAAACGGTTCTTGGTCATTGTTCCCAACACATGGCGCAGTTGCGAGCCTGCCATTTTTTGAAGAGCCTCGCTCATCACTTTCATTCCGTAGATAAGCAGAGCCAACGACCCAATGATCTTGAAAAAGAATTCAATCGACATATTTTAATGAATTTTATGATGCAATTTTGCAAGGATGTCGGAGAAAGGGAGTATCTTTACGCTATGAACCCCTAAATTCGTAAGACCAATGAAACAAGTAATACAAATACGTTGCAAAAATAATAAAAAAGTCATAAATATGGCCATTGGCAGTTCACTTTCTGATATTTTTTTAGCCGCTGGCATCGACATGAAATATGGCCCTGTGAGCGCTAAAGTCAACAACAAAGTGGAAGGTTTAAATTATCGTGTCTACCACAACAAAGATGTAGAATTTCTGGATCTCACTTCGCCTTCGGGACAAAGAACTTACACGAGAAGTTTATTTTTAGTGTTGTGCAAGGCTGTGCATGATCTGTATCCCCAAGGCAGTGTTACAATAGACATTCCTGTTTCAAACGGCTACTATTGCGACATGAACATCGGTGAACCGATAACTGAAGAAATAGCAAGCAACATACGGCAACGCATGAACGAAATCATTAGTGAGGACATTCCCATTCGCCGGCACGAATGCACCACAGAGGAAGCTATTGAGCGCTTCGCCTCTCTCGGAACGACCTCCAAGGTGAAGTTGCTCCGCAGCACGGGAAAGCTGTACACCACGTATTACAGCATTGACGACTATGTTGACTATTACTACGGTTCCCTACTGACCAGCACTGGCAAGATGCAGCTATTCGGTTTGGAAAAGTATTATGACGGTCTACTTCTGCGCATCCCTTCACTGAAAGACCCTTCAAAGCTTGGCGAATTGATACGCCAGGATAAGATGTTTGACATATTCCGTGAACATCACAAGTGGCAGGAAATACTCGGTCTCCGCACAATAGGCGACCTTAACGATGCTGTTGACAAAGGCTTTGCCTCCGACCTCATAAACCTCTCGGAAGCCTTACAGGAAAAGAAGATTTCGCGCATCGCCGACGAGATTGCGTCAAGAAAAGGTGTCAAAATGGTGCTTATAGCTGGCCCGTCCTCAAGCGGAAAGACCACAACTTGCAAGCGTCTCTCCATACAATTGCTAACAAATGGTATCAAACCTATACCCATATCGCTTGACGACTATTTTGTTGACAGGGAAAAGACGCCCAAAGACGAGACTGGAGACTATGACTACGAGAGCCTTTACGCTCTGAACATTCCATTGCTGAACGAGCAAATGAATAGTCTTTTCTGCGGCAAAGAGGTTCAGCTGCCCAAATACAATTTCCAAACTGGGCGCAGCGAACTTAGCGGGAAACGGCTGAAGATGGGTAGCAACGACATTCTTGTTGTGGAAGGAATACATGCTCTTAACCCTGAGCTTACGGCACAGATTCCCGAAGAGCAGATTTTCCGCGTCTATGCCTCAGCTTTCACCACAATTTTGCTTGATAGTCACAATTATGTGCCCACGACAGACAACAGACTACTACGCCGTATCATTCGCGATTACAAATATCGCGGGGTAAGCGCACAGGAGACTATCAGACGATGGGGCTCCGTCAGAGCGGGAGAAAACAAATGGATATTTCCTTATCAAGAGAATGCCGATGCAATGTTCAACACCGCAATGCTATTTGAACTTGCCGTCATAAAATCACAAGCCGAACCTCTGCTTGAAACAGTACCTGAGAACGCTCCTGAATACAGCGAGGCTTATCGCCTGCTGAAATTCCTGAAATACATCAAGGCGATACCTAATCGCCAAGTGCCGCCCACTTCTCTCTTACGAGAATTTCTCGGCGGAAGTTCTTTCAAGTATTGAGTATTTTCTGAGGACCAAACATCCTTGTCATCATTTTTTTCCACAAAATCTTTACGGAAGCCCAGCATTTATTGCGGGGCTTCCATGTTTCTAGGATGGTGTTCCAATATTTCCTCACGCAAAGTGTGCATATCTATGTGCGTATATATCTGTGTCGTGCCGATGCTCTCATGGCCAAGCATTTCCTGTATAGCGCGCAGGTTGGCACCACCCTCCAACAGCGATGTTGCAAAAGAATGGCGCAAGGTATGCGGACTTATGGTCTTGCGTATCCCAGCATCCGCAGCAAGTCTCTTTACTATAGTAAAAATCATGGCTCTTGTCAAGCGTGCTCCACGACGGTTAAGAAAGACATAGTCTTCTTCTCCTGGCTTTATCTTCATGTGGTTACGGTCAACAAACCAGTAATCAAGTTCTTTCAACGCACTATCGGATATGGGAACGAGCCTTTCCTTGTCGCCCTTTCCCGTAATGCGTATAAACTTTTCATTTTTGTAAAGGTTTGAGATTTGCATATTCACAAGTTCGCTTACTCTTAGCCCACAGGAAAAGAGCACTTCAATTATTGCCCTATTGCGTTGTCCCTCCCATTTCGTAAGGTCTATGGCATCCTCCAGCATATCTACCTCCTTGACAGAAAGGACATCTGGCAGATGCTCTCCAATCTTTGGCCATTCGAGAAGTTCTGTCGGGTCATCGGCAATATATCCGTCTACAAGCAGGAACTTGTAAAACGCCCTTACGCCACTAAGTATACGCCCAAGAGAACGCGGACTGATGCCGAGGTCTATCAGTTGTGCTGCGAAATGCTGCAGATTGTCAAGGTGCACTTCCGTAAGCGGGATATTCTCGGAAGCTGCAAAATCCGAAAGCTTTTGCAAATCATCAGTATACGCCTTCAGTGTGTTTTCAGAGAAGTTCTTAGCCAGTTTCATATAACGGATGTATTTCTTTATCAGTCCTACATTCACAGTCTGACTGCCAACAGATTCCGTTTGCACATCAAAAATTGGTTTATTGCCCATAAATTAGTAATTTTGCCCATGCGAAACAAACTTTTTACCGCACGGAAGACTATCGCAAAATTACGAAGAAACCATCAAAGAAAAGAATTTATGAAGATACAAATAGTAAACGGTCCGAATCTGAATCTGCTTGGCATACGTGAGCCAGGCATATACGGCAGCGATTCCTTTGAGAGTTACCTGCCAAAGCTGAAGGCTCTGTATCCCGACATGGAAATAGAATATTACCAAAGCAACGTGGAAGGAGAACTTATCAACAAGATTCAAGAGGTCGGATTCTCTGCCGACGGCATTGTTCTCAATGCGGGAGCATACACGCATACTAGCATTGCGCTCCACGACTGCATTCGTGCAATTAAAAGCCCCGTTATTGAGGTTCACATATCCAATGTCCATCAACGCGAAGAATTCCGTCACCACTCGTTTATTTCTGCTGCCTGCAAGGGCGTCATCTGCGGATTCGGTCTCGACTCATACCGTCTTGCCGTGGAAGCGATTGTACGGAGCGAAGATAAGTGAAATGCCTAACACACCGCAACGATGACAGAAGAACTCGAAAAATACGTTCTCTCGCATATTGACGCTGAGGGCGACTATCTCTATCGCCTCTATCGCGCAACGAATATCCACTTGCTTCACGGCCGCATGGCAAGCGGGCACCTGCAGGGGCGTGTGCTGAAAATGCTTGTAAGAATGGTTTGTCCGAAAAACATTCTGGAGATTGGAACATTCAGCGGCTACAGTGCAATATGCCTTGCCGAAGGACTTGACGAGGGCGGCATGCTCTATACTTACGAGATCAACGACGAGCAGGAAGACTTCACCCGTCCATGGATTGAAAACTCGCCCGTGGCTGACAAGATTCGCTTCATGATAGGAGATGCCGTGAAGGAGGCTCCGAAACTTGGCGTGGTGTTTGACATGGTATTCATCGACGGTGACAAGCGCACGTACATTGAGGCTTACGAAACTGCACTGTCGGTTCTGCGACCCGGAGGGTTCATCCTTGCCGACAACACGCTGTGGGACGGGCACGTCATTGACGGGAACTATTCTCACGATCGCCAAACGCAAGGTATATGCCACTTCAACGATTTCGTGGCTACTGATGCCCGCGTGGAACGTGTTATCTTGCCCTTACGCGACGGTCTGACGCTGATACGCAAATTATAAACATAAAACAAGAAAAGGAAAGTAACCTGTTGGAACTTTCCTTTTCTTGTTATTTCATTTTCCTTTTCTACATTATTCTTTCCATCAAGGCTGCTTGCCAATATAAGCAAGAATACCGCCATCGACATAAAGCACATGTCCGTTTACGAAATCACTCGCATCGGAAGCCAAGAATACAGCAGGCCCCATGAGGTCTTCTGGCGTACCCCAACGAGCTGCCGGAGTCTTGCTAACAATGAAGCTGTCGAAAGGATGACGACTGCCGTCTGCCTGGCGTTCACGCAATGGCGCTGTCTGCGGTGTTGCTATATAGCCAGGACCTATACCGTTACACTGAATATTGTGTTCGCCAAACTCTGAACAAATGTTACGAGTGAGCATCTTCAAGCCACCTTTTGCCGCAGCATAGGCAGAAACAGTCTCACGACCCAGTTCGCTCATCATCGAGCATACGTTGATAATCTTTCCGTGACCCTTTTTAATCATTCCCGGCAACACTGCTTTCGATACGATAAAAGGAGCGTTCAAGTCTATGTCAACGACCTGACGGAAATCCTCAACAGACATTTCTGTCATAGGAATACGCTTGATAATTCCGGCATTGTTAACAAGAATGTCTATTGTGCCAAGTTCGCTTTCTATGCCGGCAACCATTTTTTTCACCTCGTCTTCCTTAGTGACATCACAAATATAGCCTTTGGCATCTATACCCTTTGCCTTGTAGTCAGCCAAGGCCTGATCCATGTGGTGCTGCGAACGGCAGTTGAAAGCTATTTTAGCACCAGCCTGAGCGTATGCCTCAGCAATGGCAAAGCCTATGCCATAGGCTGCTCCCGTAACGAGGGCTACCTTGCCTTCAAGGGAGAATTTCTTAGAAAATGTATCCATATCAGCTTTTTATAAGATTTTAATTAACTTGTTCAAGTAGTAGGAGCTTTGAGCTCTTGGGCACAAAGTTACATAAAATATTCCACTTTAAATCCCGTCTTCTCCCGTTTTTATTTCCAACAGGGAGATTTTCAAGCGTTGCCCCGCAGTTGAAAGTTTCCATTCTGAAACGTTTTTTGACTAACGGCTTGGGGAGAACTGTTGAAATAAGTAAACACTTGGCTTTGAGGTTTGCGGAAAAACATGTAAGTTTGCAGAAACGAAAGTCTACGCTATGGCAAACAATTCATTATGGCAGGAAGACTATTGGATTCTGCTCATGCAGCTATACATGCGCAGGCCAATGGGATTGAAGCCGCTATATAGTCGGCAGATGGTGGAACTGTGCATTGAGCTGCATCTTACTCCGCAGTTCGTCTACGGAAAGATGTTCGAGCTACGCAATGCCGCCTCCGCACGACTTAAGAGACTATGGGAACGTTACGGCGATAAGCCCACCAGACTCAAGCGCGATGCCGCATTGGTGAGAAGCATGGCGGGCTTCTCAAAAGGAGACACTTTCTATGAAGGAGTTACCATTATTGAGACATTCGAGAAAGATTTCCGCCCGATACCAAAATGCGGAAACATTACGCCTGTAATGCTGATACTTATTCTTGATCTTTATTTCCACCTTGTGCCAGCAACAATGAACGAGAATACGCCTGAAATTCAGGAACTGGCACGAACAATGAAGACGAAAGCTACCGATATCGTAAAAGTAATGGACGTTTACCAAATTCTTGACCCCTATCTTAAACGCGACGAACTAATGATAACGCCGCTGCTGAAGCCCTGCCAGCAAGTGTGGCGGCGATACGGAAATGGTGATATTGGCGAGCTAGCAGCACAGGCTGCACAGATGAAACAATATTTCGAATAGGGGGAAAACGGATTTTTCCGCAAAACATTGCACCTTACTCAGATAAGTATTAACTTTGCACGCTTAAACACGCCGGCAGCCTATTGACGGCGACAGAACATACATATTTTATCCAAACAAACCATTATGTCATATCTATTCACATCCGAATCAGTTTCTGAGGGGCATCCTGACAAAGTGTCTGACCAGATTTCAGACGCACTTCTCGACCAGTTCCTCGCATACGACCCCAAAGCGCATTGCGCGATAGAGACATTCTGTACCACTGGACAAGTGGTTATCATGGGCGAAGTCAGTTCAAAAGAATACGTTGACCTGCAAACAATAGCCCGCAAGACAATAAAAAAGATTGGATACACCAAGTCGGAATACCAGTTCGACGGAGATTCCTGCGGAGTGCTCACGGCCATACATGAGCAGAGCGACGACATCGACAGAGGCGTAAGCCGCGAACAGGACATCGACCAAGGAGCCGGAGACCAAGGAATGATGTTCGGATATGCCACGAACGAAACGGACAACTACATGCCTGTATCACTCGACTTGGCGCAACTTATCATGCATACACTCGCAGACATCCGCAAGGAAGGAAAGCAAATGACGTATCTGCGCCCTGACTCCAAGAGCCAAGTCACTGTAGAATATTCTGATGACAACATCCCACAGCGCATTGACACAATTGTCGTTTCAACGCAACACGACAATTTCGCAAAGAAAGCCGATGGCTCTGACGACGACGACGCAATGCTAAAGCAGATACGCGAGGACGTGATAAAAATACTTATCCCACGCGTTAAGGCACAGTTGGGCGAGAAAGTCCTGGCACTTTTCAGCGACGACATCAAATATTTCGTTAATCCTACAGGGAAATTCGTCATCGGCGGCCCGCATGGTGATACTGGTCTGACCGGCCGAAAGATTATCGTTGACACATACGGAGGAAAGGGGGCGCACGGAGGCGGAGCCTTCTCTGGCAAAGACCCCTCTAAAGTGGACCGTTCTGCAGCCTATGCCGCCCGCCACATAGCAAAAAACATGGTGGCAGCAGGAGTGGCCGACGAGATGTTGCTTCAAATAAGCTATGCCATTGGAGTGGCACAGCCGGTAAGCGTATACGTAAACACCTACGGACGTAGCAATGTCTGCATGACTGACGGCGAAATAGCCATGAAAGTTAAGCAGATGTTTGACCTACGCCCCAAAGCGATAGAAGAAAATCTGAAACTCCGCCAGCCTATGTATCTTGAAACAGCAGCCTACGGACACATGGGGCGCAAGGCTGAAACAGTGAAAAAGACTTTCACCAGCCGCTACCACGAGACAAAAGTCATCGATGTAGAGTTGTTCACTTGGGAAAAACTTGATCTTGTGGACAACATAAAGAAAGAATTCAACCTCTAAAGACACACTCTCCTAGCCATACGCTCCAAGGTTGGGAAAGTGCATACGCCATGATTGCCGGAGAACCCTGCGGGGTCTCCGGCAATTTTCAACGGGCAAAGCCATAAAACGCCGCGGGGAAAACGGAATATCCCCGCAGAAAAACAAAAGAGAACAGGAAGAAGCCATGTTACAGACCGACTCGACAGAAGTAAGACACCAGCAGCAACATAACATTCCGATAATAGACGAACAGCACGACGAGCTGCCGCGCCATCCGTATCAGGCTCTCAAAGAACTGCCACGGGACGCCACTCCAGCGCAACAAGACTCCGTTTTACAGGCTGTCTACAGCAGCTCTGCCGACAAGCAGCCAGGCACTCCGCTTGACACAGCAAGCGTACTTAACCGCAAAAAGGCAGTAAGTACACTTGAGAAAGTGGAGCTTCCACAGTATTACAAGCAGAATTTCTTCTCGGCAGATTCCATGTGGCATCCCGAATTAAACGGGGGACGATATGGTGTTGCCGGAGACCCTGTACCATACACCATATCTGGCGACAGCACCATCACCGCACTGCTTCTTAGTTGTTTCATCCTCGCACTGGTAGCATTCTCGAAGTCTAAAAATTTTATCCTGCGGCAAGCCAAGCTATTCTTCCGCGTACAGAGAAGCGGAACAACAGAAATGACGGAGACAACCAATGAATTCAGATTTCAGTTCTTTCTTACAGCACAGACATGCCTCTTGCTCTCACTTGTTACTTTCTTCTTTGCACAAGAATACAACTCTGATACATTCCTCGTCTCGTCGCAGTATCAGCTAATCGCCATGTTTTTCGGTGTCTTTGTCGGATACTTACTACTCAAGACTCTGCTATACACCATCGTAAACTGGATATTCTTCAGCAGCAGGCAGAATTCCCAATGGATGAAATCGTTTCTTTTCACATCATCGGTAGAAGGAGTCGTAATGTTCCCCGTGGTCGTATCACAGGCTTATTTTGGGTTATCGCTCAAAAACACAATAATTTACGTCGCAACAGTCATCATCTTGTCGCGTTTACTGTCATTATACAAGTGCTTTTTAATCTTTTTCCGGCAGAAGGGCGTTTATCTGCAAATTATTTTGTACTTTTGCGCCCTTGAAATAATGCCGCTGTTAGCATTGTGCGGTGTTTTGTCTATACTGATAAATTATTTGAACGTAAATTTTTAAGTCCTCAATGATTAAGAAGATATTAGTTTCACAGCCCAAACCCACAAGCGACAAATCACCTTACTACACTATTGCAGAAGACTTTGGGGTGGAATTCGTGTTCAGACCTTTTATTAAGGTAGAAGGATTGTCCTCAAAAGAATTCCGCCAGCAGAAGATTAGCATAACAAGCTTCACGGCTGTTGTGTTCACATCGCGTCATGCAATAGATAATTTCTTCAAAATTGCAAAGGAAATGCGCTTCGAAATACCTGATACGATGAAGTATTTCTGCGTTACCGAAACAATTTCGCTCTATATACAAAAGTATGTACAATACCGCAAACGCAAGGTTTTCTTTGGGAATACAGGAAAGATTGACGACCTTGTGCCGCTGATGACTAAGCACAAGTCAGAAAAATACCTCGTTCCACTTAGCGACGTACATGACGACAGTATAAAGAAAATGCTCGACGCCAAGGGGCTTCAGCACTCTGAGTGTGTAATGTACCGCACCGTATGCAACGACCTCAGCGAAGAAGAAATAAAAGATTTCGACTACGACATGTGCGTATTCTTCAGTCCTTCAGGCGTTGCTGCATACAAGAAAGCATTCCCTACAGAAGGCGAAACAGCAATAAAAGTTGCCACTTTCGGCCCGGCTACAGAAAAAGCTGCACGCGAAGCTGGCCTTGACGTACAGGTTGCAGCACCGACAGAAAAGTACCCGTCAATGACAAGCGCACTGCGCCGATACATCATTGACCAAGAAGAAGACTAACCACATCGTTTCCCCATGCCTTCAGAGCAAAGAAACAACCTCCCAAAAGAAGAGCGTATCTATGGCCGAGATGCAATAGAAAGACTCTTTGGAAACACGGACAGCCGCTCACTTGTGGCATATCCGCTTAGGGTTGTATATGTTCTGACAGAAAAAGAGGAAAGCACAGAACAAAATACTCCAGTAAGAATTCTCGTGAGCGTGTCAAAGAAGCACTTCAAACGTGCCGTGAAACGCAACCGCGTGAAGCGGCAAATACGCGAAGCCTACCGCACACGCAAACACGAACTGGAAGAAGTCGTGACACGTATTGACGGCAAAACGTTATCTGCGGCGTTCATTTGGCTCGCCGACGAGCTGCAACCAACCTCAACAGTAGAAGACAGGATGGAAAAACTGCTCCAGCGGCTGGCAGAAAAGATAAAAAGGAAATCCATAACTCCGTTGGCATGAAAACGGTACGGCATCTTTTCGTATGGTTGCTATGCATACCTATAATATTCTACCAGCGTTGCATATCCCCATTCACCCCACCCTCATGCCGGTTTACGCCGACATGTTCGGAATACGCCAAACAAGCCATAATGAAACACGGGCCCCTGAAAGGTTTATATCTTGCCGTAAAACGATTGCTACGATGCCACCCTTGGGGAGGAAGCGGATATGATCCCGTACCATAACCACATTCAGAAGGAATAAGAAAACTTTAAAATCCCAACGGACATTACTAACCATAGTACATTTCCTATAGAGAATATCTGAGACAATTCAAAAGACAGACCGAACAAAATACAGAATAAAAGATATGAAACAGAACTTTGTTGAAGAACTGAAATGGCGCGGAATGCTGGCACAGATAATGCCTGGCGCCGAGGAACTGCTGCAGAAGGAAATGGTTACCGCATATTTGGGCACGGACCCAACGGCCGACTCCCTACACATCGGGCACCTTTGCGGAATAATGATGCTCCGACATCTTCAACGCTGCGGCCACAAACCTATTATTCTTGTGGGCGGTGCAACAGGAATGATTGGCGACCCATCAGGAAAAAGCCAAGAACGCAACCTGCTCGACGACAAAACTCTATACCACAACCAGGAAGCTATTAAAAAACAGGTAAGTAAATTCCTTGACTTTGACGGCAACGAACCGAACAAGGCAGAAATGGTGAACAATTACGACTGGATGAAAGGTTTCACCTTCCTTGATTTCGCACGAGAAGTTGGCAAGCACATAACCGTAAACTACATGATGGCGAAAGAGAGCGTGCAGCAACGTCTAAACGGAACGGCACGCGACGGTCTCTCGTTCACAGAATTCACATACCAATTGCTGCAAGGCTACGATTTTCTCTACCTGTATCAGCATTACAACTGCAAGATGCAGCTTGGCGGAAACGACCAATGGGGAAACATGACAACCGGAACGGAACTTATACGCCGCACATTAGGCAACGACGTAGAGACGTATGCACTGACATGCCCACTTATAACAAAAGCCGACGGAAAGAAATTCGGCAAGACGGAAAGCGGAAATATATGGCTTGACCCTAAGCGCACGTCACCATACAAGTTCTACCAATTCTGGCTCAACGTAAGCGATGATGACGCTGAACGCTATATCAAGATATTTACCAGTCTCGACAAGCAGACGATAGACGCCCTAGTAGAGGAACACAAGCAAGATCCAGGACGACGTATACTGCAAAAACGTTTGGCTGAGGAAACAACCATAATGGTACATTCACGCGAGGCTCTTGACGCAGCAATAGAGGCTTCAAGCATACTCTTTGGCAAATCAACGAAAGACTCGTTGCTTAAGCTAGACGAGCAGACATTCCTCGACATTTTCGAAGGCGTACCCCAATTTGAAATCAGCAAAGACGCATTAGGTCAACCAGCGGTTGAAATCCTTACGCAAGCCGCTCCCGTTTTCGCCAGCAAGGGAGAGATGCGCAAATTGGTTCAAGGTGGCGGCGTTTCCCTCAACAAGGAAAAACTCGCAGAGTTCGACCGTACGATAAACTCAGAAGATCTTATCGACGGAAAATATCTTCTTGTGCAACGCGGAAAGAAAAACTATTTCCTACTCACAGTAAAATAACGCCAAATTGCTGGCACAACAACTTAAAACGCTAAAGAAATGCAGTTTCATCCCATAATTTCAAAAAAGGAAAAGGAAAATTTGGATATGGAATAAAAAAGCATTACCTTTGCAGACGAATTATGTAACAAGAGCGATGACTCTTGCAAATAATACATGATTGTCCTATGGTGTAACGGTAGCACTACAGTTTTTGGTTCTGTCAGTGGTGGTTCGAATCCGCCTGGGACAACGGAAGCGGCGAGCGAAGCAAGATTCGTTCGCCGCTTTTGTATTAAATAACAAGTAGAACACTATCAAATAACAAACAGAACGCTATTAAACAACAAACTAAACGTTATTAAATAACAAACAGAACGCTTCACGTTATAGTTATTTTTTCCACAAAGTTTTAATAAAGCGAACAAGGCTGGAGATATAAACGTTTTTTTTCGTATCTTCGCACGAAGAAAAAAAACACATTTCCCTTAGACGAAAAAAATTATTTCGCAAAGAAAAGAACAAGAACTGCATTCCAACGATTTTCTTTAATTCAAAAAAGAACCTGAAAAATCTATATATTTGGGGAGAATATACAAATAAGTATACCGACAAAATTAAAGGAAAAAATAATTATTCCCCCCAGTAAACAGAATAACAAAAATGCGAAAGTCAACGGAATGCTATAAAAGAATATTATTATGGCAAAAGGCGGAAAAAAGAACAGACGGATAAACAAGAAGCAAATGGCAGAAAAGCTGCAAGACTTCTTCGTTGGGAACCCCGACAAGCAACATAGTTTCAAGGAAATATTCCGGGCTCTTCACCTCGACACCCATCCTGCAAAGATGCTGGCTGTGGATGTGATGGAAGAAATGGCATGGGACGATTTCCTTGTCCGCAAGGGTGAAAGCGCATATCAGCTGAATATGAACGGACAAGTACAGCAAGGCATCTTCCAGCGTAAGCCAAACGGGAAAAACACCGTGGTTCCCGACGACGGAGCCGCACCGATATTCGTGGCAGAACGCAATTCCATGTTCGCCCTAACCGGCGACCACGTTCAATTCACGTTCATGGCACGCCGAAAGAACCACATACGCGAAGCTATGGTTACCAATATCCTTGAGCGAGCAAAAGACACCTTCGTTGGAAAGCTGCGCGTAGACAAAGATTTTGCCTTCCTCGTTTCCGACGGAAGCATATTTGCGCAAGACGTAATCATCCCTAAACGTAAGCTGAAAGGCGGAAAAACCGGCGACAAGGCCGTGGTGCGCATAACACAATGGCCGTCGAAAGACAACAAGAGCATGATTGGAGAGGTCGTAGACGTGCTGGGACAGACTGGCGACAACGATGCGGAAATGAATACTATCCTTGTACAATACGGACTGCCATACAAGTATCCTAAAAACGTTGAAGAGGCGGCAGAAAAGATTTCTGCAGAGATTACGGAAGAAGACTTGAAGGAACGCGAAGATTTCCGCGACATTACGACCTTCACAATAGACCCTCATGATGCAAAAGACTTTGACGATGCACTGTCCATACGCCAACTTTCTAAGGGGTTATGGGAAGTTGGTGTGCACATCGCTGACGTATCACACTACGTGACAGAGGGTTCCATAATAGATAAGGAAGCCGTGAAACGCGCCACAAGCATCTATCTCGTAGACCGCACAATACCTATGCTGCCGGAACGCCTTTGCAACTTTATCTGTTCGCTCCGCCCCAATGAAGAAAAGCTGACATACAGTGTTATTTTCGACATGAATGAGGATGGAGAAGTGTTGCGATGGAGACTAAGACACTGCGTAATAAAGAGCAACAGACGGTTCGTTTATGAAGAAGTGCAGGAGATACTGGAAAAGAATGGTGTGATTGACGGAACAGGCGAACCAGCCCCTGCCCCAACAAAAGGAAAGGAATACGTTGGAGAATATGCCACAGAACTTGTCATGCTTGACCGCTTGGCAAAAAAACTCCGTGCCGCACGCTTCAGCCACGGCTCCGTAAAATTTGACCGCGAGGAACTTCGCTTTGACATTGACGAGAAAGGCAAGCCTGTGCGCTGTTACTTCAAGAAATCAAAGGATGCAAACAAACTCGTAGAAGAGTTCATGCTTCTGGCAAACCGCACAGTGGCAGAAAGCGTAGCCAAAGTCCCCAAAGGCAAACAGCCGAAGACTTTGCCTTATCGTATCCACGACCAGCCAGACCCGACAAAGCTGGAAACACTACGTCAGTTTGTTGTAAAATTCGGCTATAAAGTGAAAACGGAGGGAACAAAGGGAGCCATCTCCCGCAGCCTCAACACCCTGCTTGACGATTGCTCGGGCAAGAAGGAGCAGAAAGTTATCGAAACCGTTGCACTACGCGCAATGATGAAGGCAAAATACAGCATCCATAACATCGGACACTACGGACTGGCATTCGAATACTACACACATTTTACTAGTCCAATCCGCCGCTATCCCGACACAATGGTGCACCGTCTGCTTACAAGATACCAGAACGGCGGGCGCAGTGCCAACAAGGAACACTACGAGGAACTGTGCGAACATTCAAGCCAAATGGAGCAGATTGCTCAAAGTGCAGAGCGCGACAGCATAAAATACAAGATGGTTGAATTTATGTCCGACAAGATTGGCAACGTATACGATGCGCACATAAGTGGCCTTACCTCCTACGGGATATACTGCGAAATTGACGAAAACCACTGTGAGGGCATGGTGCCGCTACGCGACCTCAGCGGCGACTATTATGATTTTGACGAGCGAAACTATTGTCTTGTAGGCCGCCGAAATCATAATAAATACCAACTCGGCGACCCAATCCGCATTAAAGTTGCACGCGCAAACATGGAGAAGAAACAACTTGACTTCTCGCTGGCAGACTAAAGACCTCACACATTCATATCATTCGTTTAGCCTAAGCCCAAATCTTTTACCGGATTTGGGCTTAAAGTTGACCGCTTTCCACCAAACGTACAATGCGCTCCGTCTCCTTATCATCACCTTCAGGGTCATACTTTTTCGTAAGGCTAGCCCCAAAAGTCCATGCAAAAGCCTGATAGAAGCCAGCTCGTATTGGTCCGAGGAAAGCCTTTATCAACTGATAAGACGACGAGCTGCACTCACGATAGACAAGCTTTATCAGCAACTTACCCTGTGTGAACGTAAGCTTCTTCATGCGCGGAGTATATTCACGTTTAATAGACTCTTCAACCAGTTTCATGTGGCGATCTTTCGCCTTCTTATTGGGCAAAGTCTGCAGATATTCGTAAGTTTCAATTATAATCTGGTTAACCTCCTTGGCAATGGGCAAGACTTTCTTTACGTTATAAACAAGCCTGTTGTAACTCTGCCGCTGCTTTGCACTTTTGAAGTTTTGCGGCGGATAGACATACACGTTGTTCAGCATGACATACTGTATGCTATCGCTACCGTGAAGCACCTTCCCCACCTTCACCATCGGCACGAAAGTAGGGTTGTCCATATCGACCTCACGTTCCTCTGGCTTCGTTCCATTGCCAAAGACTGCGTTCTGAGCATCTGCTCTATAAGAGGAAACGGAAAATAGTATGAATAGGGAAAATATATAAAGGAAATACTGTTTCATTTTAGTCAAGACATAAATCAATGGTCTCGTCGCACCCCTAGATGAGGTTTACATTGTGCAAAGATATGCAGTCTTTTTATTTAACAGGGTTAAAATCGGAGAAATATACATTCTTTCTCTATAATTTGTACTATCTTTGCAATAATTAAGACATCCATGACACACACATTGCAAGCCATACGTTGCTTTGTGCCATATCATATTTAACGACAATACATTTTTTACTGCCCCTTAGAGATGAAATCAGACAAGCGTTTCCTCCTCACAACAGGATGGTTACTAGGCATACACGCCATGTCGCTGACAGTAATGTCACTATTTCGCTTAACAGAATTTGCCAGCCTTCACAGCATGATCACAGACCATGCCGCAAGCATTCTGAAGGCTTTTACCATAGGAGTATGGTTTGACAATGTCGTTGCGTGCTACATCATGATAGTTCCGCTTGCAATTTTGCTTCTTTCTGCCGTGGCCGGCTATACTTGCCGCTGGCTGCGAACTGCAGCAAAATGGTGGTTCTGCATATTTTATTCCATAGTTTTTATGGTGTCTGCAGCAAACACCCCATATTTTCAGTACTTCTTCAAGAACATAAACTCTTCCATTTTCGAATGGTTCGGCTATGCCACCACAACGGCAGGCATGGTGTTTCAAGAAAAGTCATACCTGCTCTACATTGCAATCTACTTCATATTCACTGCCATCTATATATTCTGCACAATTAAGTTCACGCAATATATAGACAAGCGCATTGAAAAAGAGGGAAAAGCATCAGGGAGACCTTCTACCTGGCACTCCGTTGTGGGCAGATACACGTTGAGAGGTGCATTTACCGCAATCCTTGTAGGCCTCTGTCTCTTCGGCATTCGCGGACGCAGGGGGTATAATCCCATAAAAATCAGCCAAGCTTATTATTGCAACGACCCGTTTCTCAACCAGCTCGGCATTAGTCCTGCATTCAACCTGCTCACTAGCGCTCTTGACGACATGCGCAAGGAGAACCGTGACCTCCACCTTATGCCCGACAACGAGGCAATAACCATATCACGCCGCAACCTCAACATCACTGGCAATGTAGCGGCAGACAGTTGTCATGTGCTTCTGCGCCATATCACTGCACAGGGAGAAGCAGTCAAGCGCAACGTGGTTGTCATACTTATGGAATCCATGTCAGCAAACCTTCTCTCCACCTTCGGAAACAAAGAAGGCCTGACTCCAACGCTTGATTCGCTTTATAACCATTCGCTAGCCTTCACCCATTGCTATAGTGCCGGCATACATACCAACCATGGAATGACGGCATCGCTTTACTCCTTCCCCGCACTAATGTTCCGCAACCTAATGAAAGGTACGGTAACACCGCACCGCACGGGAATACCGACCGTACTTAAGCAACAGGGATACCGCAACATGTTCTTCATGACCCACGAGGCACAATACGACAACATGAAAGCATTCTTCACGACAAACGGGTACGACGAGATTTTCTCTCAAGAAAACTATCCCGCTTCGGAAGTTGTCAACAGCTTCGGCGTGTCAGACCATTTTCTTTTCGACTACGCTTTAAATACCATTTCACGGCGTGCCGTTGACAAGAAACCGTTTTTTGCCACGCTACTCACCATAAGCAACCACCCGCCCTACGTCATACCTCCATATTTCAAGCCAAAGACAACTGAGCCAGAAACGCAGATTGTTGAATATGCTGACTGGGCGATAGGCAATTTCCTGAAGAAAGCGAAGAAAGAACCCTGGTTCGAAAACACTGTCTTCGTTATTCTTGCCGACCACGGCAAGCTGATTGGCACCCCAACCACTGAAGTTCCCGAATCATACAACCATATTCCGATGCTTATATTCGGGCCTGGCATACCAGTAATGCGCTACGATTCGCTTGCAACGCAAGTAGACCTCATGCCAACCCTGCTGGCATTGCTCAACATGAACTACGATTACGAAGGTTTCGGACAGGATTTGCTCTCCCATGAAAGGCAAACGACATTTTATTCCGCTGACAATCAGATAATAGCGCGGGACAAGGAAAAGATGTATGTGTTCAATCCGAAAACAGGCAAGGAGTTCTGCTATGACATACGCCCCGACGGAACACAACGGGAAGCTCGCATGGCAAAACGTTTCGCACCGCTGAAAACCTACGCCTTCTCAATGATACAAACGGCACAGTTCGTCCTGAAGAAACAGCAGTAGCACGAACCACACAAAAAGGCAAAGACGAAAAATAAACCAAAAGGAACGATACCACCCGATAACCACAAAGACTACAGTGGAACCAACAGACAACAAAGGAACAAAAGGAACATACCGAGACATAAAGTCAAGAGAATTTACTACAACCTGCGTGCATTCATGTATATGGCACGTTAAAAAACCAATGCTTACGAAATGACTAAAGGAGTACCTTCAGATGAATTGCATACGCCAATAGGCAATGGCAACAAAACATTTGACACAAGAGAAGAAGAAAGAGACGGCACTATCGTTACGCACAAGCTGAAACAAGTATGGGCTATAGAAATAGACCTCCTGTCGCGTTTCATCGACTTCTGCATTGAAAACAAGCTGCGTTGCTGGGTTGACGGCGGCACTATGCTCGGAGCAGTGCGCCATAAAGGATTCATTCCGTGGGACGATGACGTGGATGTTATGATGCCCCGCGCTGACTACGACCGTATGCTTCAGCTCGCACCCGCGCATTTCCGTGAGCCGTATTTCATGCAGACCGCATACAACGACAAAGACTATTTCCGCGGACATGCACAGCTACGGCGCAGCGACACCGCGGCAATACGTCCCTCCGACTCTTTCCAACCATTCAACCAAGGCATCTTCATCGACATCTTCGTCCTTGACAACGCACCGACCGACCCGCAGCGACGACGTGACATCATCCGCCGCACGCGCCACACCCAACGCTTCCTGAAGGCAAAAAACACTGCCATTCTGGCATCGGGAAGACTTGGACTGATTTTCCGCAAATACCATTGCAAATATGAAGTGTGGAGAAAAGGGTGGGCTGACATATACAGAAAGAGCGAAGAACTGCTAAGAAGCACAAAAGACGAAGAAGCCGAATGTTGGGCAGAGCTATCGTTCAGCGGCGATGACATTATGTTTCCGAAACATATCTTCGAGCACACCGTATGGATTGACTTTGAGAACATCAAGGTGCCCGTGCCTAAAGAATACGCTTTATTCCTGAGAACTCAATATGGCGACAACTACATGACGCCTGTAAAAGCAAAGAACTACCACGGAACTCTTATCTTTGACACCAACCATTCCTACCGCGAACTGCTGCCAAAGGTAAGGAAAGAATATCGCCGCTCTGCCTTCAGCCGACTAGTAAAAAAGCTGAAGAAATAAGCCCCGCAGCCTATGCAAAACGCAATTCACGGCATAACAACAACAATATACATTGGCACTCACTGCCTTACTCAGTTTTTTATATTAACTTTGCAACTAAAATACAACAAAAGAAATGCAAACAAACTTAAATTATCTTGACAGGAATGAATTCAATTTCAGTCCTTCACAAGAGGTTATGGATGCCTTAAAGAACTTCGATGCGAAGAAACTGGCTTTCTATACCCGCATATACGACCAAGGAAAGAAAAGCATCTTTTCCGAATTCATGGCAGAAAAGTACGGCATCGACGAGAAACAGATTATATTGGGCTACGGTGCAGAGGATCTTCTCAAGATGGCTGTACACTTCTTCCTTACACAGGAAGATGGAAACAAGACGATGTTTATACCAAAATTCTCATGGTGGTACTACAAATCTATCGCCGATGAAGTTAACGGAAGAACACTTCAATACCCTGTCTACGAAACGGAAGACTCCTTTGCCTATGATTTCGACGGGCTGAAGGAGATGATTGAGAAAGAAAACCCAAAGATTCTTCTCGTTGCTTCGCCCAACAACCCAACAGGCAACGGGCTTACACCCGATGAGCTTGAACGCCTCGTGAAGATGATTCCCGAGACATCCGTGATGCTCGTAGACGAGGCTTATGCCTCTTACGTCACATCAGACATTTCGTATATAAAGGAGATGATAAGCAAATACCCCAACATCATTTTCTGCCGCACGCTGTCAAAGTTCTACGGCCTGCCAGGATTGCGCTGGGGATTTGGCTATATAGGAAACAACGACACGATGCAGCGTTTCAGCCGCTACGCCAACAAATATCTGGGCTACGACCGTCTGTCGGAAGAAGTTGCCATTGCCGCAATAAAGTCTGACGCTCACTATCGTCAAATTGCCGACGTTATGGAAGAGGCACGACAGATGTACACAGCAGAAATCGGTGCTCTTCCAGGCTTCAAGGTTTACAAATCCATCGCAAACTTCATACTTATCAAATATCCTATCAAGATGAAGGAAGCCCTGCAAAAGGAGTTTGCGGAACAAAGCTACAAGGTTAAGTTTATGAACGAGCCGGATATCAACACTCACATGCGCATAACACTTGGCAGACGCGAGCAAAACCGTCTCGTTTGCGACGTCATCCTCAACACGGCAAAACAGTTCGACCTATGATAGCACTGATTCTTGCCGCCGGTATGGCCTCACGCCTGCGCCCACTCACCGACAGCCGACCCAAATGTCTGCTTACAGTAGGTACACGCTGCCTGCTTCAGCGTACTATCGACAGCATCAAGGCTGCCGGTATCAACGAGCTTGTTGTCGTTACTGGCTACCGTGGCAACATGATACGCGACTTTGTCAACGAGAACTACGCTGACATGAAGGTAACCTTCATAGACAATGAAGATTATCAGACCACGAACAACATCTACTCCCTTTGGCTTGCACGCCACGAAGTGGCAGGACGCGACTTCCTGCTGCTTGACAGCGACATTCTCTTCGACGGGGCAATAATTCGCCGCCTGCTTGACGCTGACGGAACATGCCTTGCCGTAAACCGCCACAAACTTGGGGAAGAGGAGATAAAGGTTATAACTGACGACGAAAACCGCGTGATTGAAATAAGCAAAGTGTGCAGCATAGAACATGCCATCGGCGAGTCTGTTGGCATTGAAAAGATGCTTGCACCATACAGTGCCGCACTCTTCAAGGAACTGGAACTGATGATAGAGAAAGAAAAGCTGGTGGACATATTCTACGAGCGCGCCTTTGAACGCCTTATCCCACAAGGACATACGTTCAAGGTGGTTGACACGACCGACATCTTTTCCATTGAGCTCGACACGGTGGAGGACTTCAACCAGGCAAAGCGGCTCATACCGGAAAATATATTCTAACAACGAAAGCATTATCCCTCTGAATTATGGCAAGCTATGATATCGACGAACTGCACAAGCGCATACTGCGCATAGTAAAAGCTGTAGACACGGCATGCGCAGAACATGGACTCAGATACTTCATCTGGGCGGGAACAATGATTGGCGCAGTACGCCACAAAGGGTTCATCCCCTGGGATGATGATCTAGACATAGCCATGCCCCGCGCAGACTATAATGCTCTCGTAGCACATGCCCGCGAATGGCTGCCCAAACAGTTCGAATTCGTATGCGCAGAAGATGACAACACATATCCGTTGCCGTTCGGCAAGATACAGGATGCCTCGACGACCCTTGTTGAAAGAATGCACCTGAAATACGTGGGAGGCATATATATAGATGTTTTCCCCATTGATGGCGTGCCAAACAACTTGGTCATGCGCAAGCTGCATTTCGCCTTATACGAATACTATAAGCGCCTATTGTATCTCATACACCGCGACCCCTTCAAGCATGGCCACGGGCCTAGTTCATGGATTCCGCTGCTTTGCCGCAGACTCTATACCATGCAAGGCGTGCAACGCAGAATTCGCGAACTGCTGACCAACTACGACTTTGACTCTTGCCAGCTTGTGGCAGACTATGACGACGGCTCGCGCGGCACAATGGGAAAGGAAATATTGGGCAAGCCCACGCCGTATGATTTCGAAGGCACAACATTGCTCGGAGTGGAAAACTACGACACCTATCTTACAAGGAAATACGGCGACTATATGACCATACCGAAGCATTCGCAACAACGGCAGCATAACTTCCATTTCCTTGACCTTAACTGCCCATACCGCGACAACAAGAACATCCCATAAACAGAAAGTTCCAAACAAATCCACCATGTATTACTACATCTCACGCAATTACAAAGGGCTAGACAGCGCCGGCAACAAGGCTAAGAGCGACATTGAGAAAATTGCCGAAAAAGAGGTTCACTGTAAGAACATCGGCTTGTCTTTTTCCACCAGCCGCAACACGGTTGTACATTTCCTGCGCAACCTTGCCGGAGTGTTAAAGGCTCCATTTGCATTACATAAAGGAGATGTCTTAATACTCCAGTATCCGCTGAAGAAATACTACACATTTACGTGCAATATGGCGCACCTCCGCGGTGCGAAAATAATAACCATAATCCATGACCTGGGCAGCTTTCGGCGCAAGGCCCTCACAATTGAGCAAGAGATAGACCGTCTGAACCACTCGGACATAGTGATTGCCCACAACGAAAAGATGAGGGAATGGTTGCATGCCCATGGTTGCAAAGCAATTCTCTCAGAACTTGGCATCTTTGACTACCTCTCTTCCGCACCGCTGCCCGATGGGGAAGCCTCAACAACGGGAAGAGAAAGAAAGTTCACCGTGGTGTATGCCGGAGCTCTGACACAGCGAAAGAATGCGTTTCTATATGAATGGGGCACATATATCAAGTCGTATAACGTGGCTCTTTATGGCAGAAACTTTTACATGAACGCTGTTAAGGGAAAAGAACAATTCCATTATTACGGCTTTGCCCAAAGCGATGACTTCATCAGCAACGTGAAAGGCGATTTCGGACTGGTGTGGGACGGCTGTTCCGTTTCCTCATGCGAGGGTAATTTCGGGGAATATCTTAAGCTAAACAACCCCCACAAGACTTCATTCTATCTGCGTAGCGGACTGCCCGTCATTATATGGAAGCAGGCTGCCTTGGCCCACTTCGTCTCTTCCCACGGCATTGGCATTTGCATCAATAGTCTTGAAGAACTTGATGACATAATGAAAAACATGACTATCGAGGAGTTTTCACGCATGAAAGCAAACGTCTTGCGCGAGAGCCGCCGACTGCAAGCCGGACATTATGCTTCGTTTGCCATAAAAAATGCCATTGAGACACTTGATGTCTGATGGCACAAGCACAAAAAAGCTTCAGCCTTTGCCGCAAGTTACCGCAATAGCTGAAGCTTTTTTTATTCAATAATACTGTTATTTCTTCTTACTCCCTACATCTTCACCTTCCTTACAGTTCCGTCACTCATCTTCACAAGCGTTACACCATGGGCGGGTTGTTTCAGCATTTGTCCGTCCATTGTGAAGTAAGCCACTGGCTTTGCCACACCTTTGTCTGCAGAAGTTTTGTAAATGCCGTCAGTCCAACCCTCGGGAATGGCAATTGCATTATTCTCTATCTGGCAGTTATTTGGCGAGGTGCTGTCATAATCGCCTACAGACGCCACGACCTTCAAGTCAGATGGCTTCCATGCAGGATCAACGCTGAAGGTACATGTGTACTGGAAATCATCGCCATTCCATGTTATAGGCTCGCCCCAAGTGGAGTTTACACGGCGCATAATATGCTGATGATAGTAGGTTTCGGTGCCGCTGCCTGCCTGCCCGTCGACAGAAAGCACATTGTCTTCAGTCAAGAACACGGTTATCCGCTGTTCCGTGTTTCCGTATTCCTGCAGACGCTTGCCCGTTACGGTAACAGTCATCGTGGCGTTGTCGTCAGAAACAGCAGCCTCAGCAACCAAAGCAAGAGAAGACTCTTTATTTGCAATAGACTTTATATACTGTTCTACGACATCTTTGCTGTAAGCTCCTACAACAGGAGATTTGCCCAACGGCATACGGTTATACATCAGCGCGGGAGCGTATGTAGCGCCATCGGCATTATAAAACCATTCGTAGTCCAAATCGGCTTGTGTAGTAAAGGAATCGGTATGATAGCCCGAATGATGGCATACCACAGCCATGTTCATCATCACATCAGAGCTTTCAAGAAGGTCATGCAAATACTCGGCGGCACGCGGACAATTGGGGCATTGCTCCGTGGTAAACTCCTCGACGAGCACGATACGCAAGTAGTTGAACAGGCAATTTGCCTTGTTGTCGTCAGGATAGGCATCGGCTTTGCCGTTCACTTCATCCAGTTCCAAGCTCAACTTTGAGTTTGCTGCCAATGCCTCTGCACCCTTAATATCAAAAACTATGGTGTCAAGACAGTCGGGAGCAATTTCTGTATATTGAAGTGTGGAGTTATTGTACTGCGATCCTTCCATCTTGAAATGCAAACTTGTGGCTTGCTGCTGTCCACGGTTATAAAGGCGTGCCTCTATGCGGCGTGTTCCGTCATCCGAAATAAGCCCACGCGCTCCCATGAGCCACACGTCGTTGGCTGGCATGGCATTGCCGTCAATGCCGGCTTCAATGGCTATGTCATAGCCTTTCTTCTCCTGCCACTCTGCATCGCCGCCTAGTTTTACATAAGAGCCCGTGGCGTCTTCACGCTTAGCCCAGCGGGTTGCACAAACTTTCGTGCGCTGATAATAAGTGTAGCCCACATAGAGTTCTCCGGTTGCTTCGGTCAGCTCTATAGGATTTGCTAGCGTCACTTCGTTCCAGCCCTCAGAAAGATTTGGATAATCGTCAGCAAAGCGAGTAATTTTTCCCTGCGACAGATTATTGCCATCGAGAGACGAGCGCACCCACACCACTACCGAATCAACAAAAAGCTTTGTTGCGGGCAACGAGACGCGCACCGTCTTAATGCTGTTTCCTGCATAACGCACAAATTTAGATGCATCAAACCTTACGGCAGCACTGCAGTTTGTCTTTCCCGTAGCTTGGAGTTCTGTCGACTCGCCAGGTTGTCTGTTCACGTTACCTACTCCGATGGTGTGTGCAGACGCTACGGAGCATACCGCAAACAGCATGAGTATGTCAAGGAATAGTCTTTTCATGATTATTTAAGCTAGTAATGAAAAGAAGCGCACGGAACGTCGCTACGTTCCATACGCTTCGCAATAACGAATTGATTATTTTGAGAAAACTTTATGTGTCTTGCCGTTCTCTTTGATAATGTATAGACCGCTTGCATTCATGTCTGTCACACGCATACCCTGAGCGTTGAATATTTCCTTGGTTGCGCTATTGTCAACGATATTAGACTTGTTGATGCCTGCTGCATCACCGCCTGTGATATCGATGCACATCACGCGCAGACCGCCAGGTCCAGGTATTTCGTTATAGTCCTCGTCCTTGTCTTTTGAACAAGTATAGAAGAAGTATGCGTATTTGTCGTCGTAGTTAACAGTGTATGAATCCAGCTTAAATCCGTCTTGACCTATCTGACGCTTCCAAATAGTCTTTCCGTCAGTACCTATTTTACATGCGTAGAAGTTTGCAGCGCTGTAGCTTTGAGAGTTTGCATAAAGCAGAACCCATCCGTCAGACTGAGGAATAACCTTTACTGCCGTACATCCCCACATCTCATTCTGGTCGTATGCGTAGCCAAGCAAGCTGTCACCCTCCCAAGTGTAGTCGCCGTTTATGTCAAGTTGGTTGATCCAAAGTGTGTGTGCACTGGTTGTGTCAACGTATCCCCACGCAACAAAGGTCTTGTCGCCATTTACAGCCACCTCTGCAGAAGAGTCTGTGTTGCCGTCCTGCGTTCCGTTAGGAAGGAATCCCTCTGAATAAACCTTGCCGTCGGGTGTGAGACGGTTTACAGAGCAATAGCCTGTCCAACTGAGCAACGTGCGGTATGCCAAATAAAGCCCGCCGTTGCCATCGCTTACCACAGTTGGGTCACTTGTATACATGCCGCCGCTTATGCAGTTTTTCTCAACAACTACGGGGTTTTCCCATACGTCCTTGCCGTCAGCGTCAATGAGACGTGCGCTGAAGCCAGAGCCGCTATTCACATAAAGAAGGTAGAAATTACCATTTGGTGCGGGATAGAACCATGTTGTCGAGTAATCTACAACAAGAGGCTCTGCCCATGCTTCTGTTCCGTCGGCGTTGTAGCGCATAATCTGATAGCTTTCGTCGGTTACACTCACAGAGTCCGGCATTTCATCATCAGGGAACCAAGGACTAGGTGTCCAGTTTGTAGAGTCGGCCTTTACGTTATATGTTTCTGAATGAGCCAACTTTGAGTATATATTGGAGCCACTGAGACAGAGAAGTGGTTGCACATCTTCAACAGCACTTTGGGCGTTTTTCGTTACGCTTCTGATTTTCACTCCGTCTGCGCTCCATAATGGTGTGCCGTCTGGAGTATAGCAATAAATGAAGTTCTCTACATTTTCCTTAAGGGAGTCGTTTCTCGCATCAGAATAGGTGATATAGATCTTGCCATCATCTGAAAGCTTCGTGCTATAGTCTGTAATCCATGAGCGTGTGCGGTGAGCGGAAATTTCCTTTCCTTCGTTTCCAAAAAGGGCATTGCCTGCGGCATCATATGTCTGCATGTAAAGATGGTAGCCGCTGGCTGGGTTGGTACTCTTCAAACCTACGGAGTGTTTGGTCCATGTCAACACGGTTTTACCATCGGATGTACGCAGGGTCTTCAGGCTGCCTTGACCATAAAGGCTATCTTGGGCTACTATTTTATAATCTGTGTCGCTAGGTTGCCACTGAGCTGAAGCCGGAATTGCCATAAAGGCTAATGCTGCAAAGAGAGTAGAAATCTTTTTCATAAGCAGAAAATTTTATAATATTGAATTGACGTTCACTTTCGAACTATTGCAAAGGTAAGCCAAACGTAGGCAAAGGACGCTATATATACGCCGCAATGCGTTTACATTTTATAAAATATGAACGTTTTCCTTTCATTTTTCTACATTCAAGGGCTGTTTCAGTTGAATAATATTATCTTTGCAGAAGAAAGAAGCACAAGATGAAATACGTATATATATTTGCCATTTCTTTTGTTTTAATGTTCGTCAATGCGTCTTTTGCCTTTGGAAAGGGAGAGATGAACTCCGTTACGATGAGAGATATGGCCGACAAGAAATACTACAGCGAACAGTATCCAGAGGCTCTTGAACTTTACATAAAGGCTATGGCAATGGCAGAGAAGGAAAACAACCAAAAGAACTACATTGCCTGCACGGGATACATTGCCAACGTGTATGATACCTTCGGCGATAACAATTCAAGCCTCTACTATTATACCAAAGGCTACAACGCTGCGCATAAACTTGGCAACAATCTGTTGCTGTCGTCGTTTATCTGTAACCTGATATTCTGCCATACTAGAATGAACAATGCCGCAATGGCAAGAAAATACCTTAAGGAATACGAAAATCTTAAGATTACATCTAACTTGGTAAGGCATAAATACTATGCCCTTTACTGCCGTGCGCGAGTATTGAACACCGAGCAACGCCATGAGGATGCCATAAAGGAACACCGGCGTGCCATGCATTATGCCATAAACCACAACATGGACTCGCTATACATCTTGTTCCAAATGAGCGAGATTGGCAACATCTATGTAAGATGCGGGCGTAACCGCGAAGCACTCGCCCTTGGCGACAGCTGCGTGGCAATGGCAAGCAAGGTAAAAAGCGGTGAACTACTGGTGAACGCCTACAAAATGCTGGCAGATGCCTATGCACAGACCAACAACTATGATTCGGCACAACACTACCGAAACTTGTATTTTAGTCTCAACGACTCTGTATACAACATCAAGAAATTCTATAAGGCACGATATACTCTCAACGAATATGAGAACAGAGTGCACATGAACGAAGTGGAGTTGCTGAACGAACGGATAAAATGGCAGATATATATTATCACGGGAGTAGCACTTTTCCTTATCCTCGTTTCCATTCTCACACTGATTATAGTGAGAAAAAACAGAAGGCTCGTTCTCGCACAACGGCTTCTTATAGAAAAGACTAAAGCCATGGAGGAAAGCGAGAAACAAAACAGAGAGATTCTGAAACAAGAAATAAAGACGCAAGCAACAATAAGCGACGACAACGAGCGAAAGCTACTGAACCGTATCAATGAGGCACTGGATAACAAGGATGTAATATCCAATCCGGACATGAATCTGCAGACTTTGGCAGAAATAGTGGAGTCGAACACAACCTATGTCTCGCATGTTATTAACGCGAACTACAACAAAAACTTCAAGACGCTGCTGAATGAGCTGCGCATCCGCGAAGCATGCCATAAACTGGCTGACCGCGACCACTATGCAAACTACACCATGCAGGCTATATACCTGGAGGTGGGATATAAAAATGCCGCTAGCTTTATACGAGCATTCAAGAAGGTTTACGGCATGACGCCATCTGAATACCAGCGTTTGGTGCTTACGGATGCTCCAGCCGAGACTTCAGAAGAGGAATAACGGCACTGGTTTATAACACTTGACAAGTGAGAAAACTAAAAATCCGCAATGTCCAAAACAAACGGGCATTGCGGATTTTTTATCATATAGACCTATGTTTATCTGTTGAAGACGTATTTGTTTACATAGGTATGCTTGCCATCGTCAAACTTTACGATGCGTGGTCCCTTGCCTAAAGACTGCAAGTCGCTCTCTGTGAGCTTGCCAACAGTGGTGCTAAGAAGGGTCTTTCCTGACTCGTCAACAACGGTGATTGTTGTATTTGCGTCGGTCATCTTCTTCACATCAGTTATGCCAAGCGTTGTGTCTGCGTCCTTAAGGTTGAAGGCAATGTCACATTCCGCATTGGTGAATGTGCCTTGCGTGAGCTTAGTCATTGTTTCACTGCCCAATTCGTCGCGGCCCAATTCGTAAAGCTGGTAGTAACCATTTCCATAAGCTGTGCTGCTGATTCCGTCACCACCTGCATCATAGATTACTAGAGAGTAGCAATCATCGCTAGTAAGGTTGAAGTCTTCTGTATACTTGTGGCGAGCCTCTGTGTATGGACCGCCCTCAACAACAACATCGCCTGCCGAATTAAAGACCTTCCAAGTGGTTTCTTCTGGCTTCTTGTCGGTGTAAAGTTTCATTCTTACCGCTCCTGTTACCTGCATTGAGTTGCTGAAGTTAACATAAACGGCATTACTTTCATTCTCTGTCCCGTTAATATCAGATATCCATACCTTCGCAACATTCTTGCTTCCATCTGAAGACAAAGAGAAATCGGTTATGTTGCCAGTGGGGAACGTTACCTTTTCAAGACGCGACACGCTGCCTGTCCATGAGTAAGTATGCACTGTACCATTTACGTCTACGTTTACCGTTGCACTCTTTAGCTCGTTCTCTCCATCATTGCGGAACACGATGTTTCCGTAAAAGTCTGGCGTACATATAAAGTCTGGCGTATCGTCAACACGCAACAGGTTTACATAGTCGGCACTCTTGGCCTTTTTCGGGATATATGCCGAGGCAACGATGAGTTTTGACACGGTGTCTTGCACATAAGCCACAACGCCAAGTTGACTTTCATCATAGAATGAGCCAAGATCACATGAGAAAGTGAATGGATAAGGCTTTTCTTTCTCCATGCTGTCGGCAATAGCCGCACCTTTTCCGTCGGGCATATATCTCTTTGCCACAAACTGCATCTCGTGTTCGCCGTTGGAATATCCTGTAGATGAGTAGTAATATTCTTCTATTGCAACTGCGGTAAGCTTGAGAGCTGAAGCGTCAGCGACATCTTTCCTTGCAGTAACGTCACCGGAAACAGTAAGCACATGGTCGGAAACACTGCCGGTCATGCTTATGTCATAGTCCTGATCCGTTTCACCGGCACCGTCTATCATTGCGTTCAGCAATGAAGTGCTGAGCGTATAACGCGTCTGCGAACCGTTAACTATAAGGCTTGGATAAGAGTTTATGCTGTAGAAGTCTATTCTATCGTCGAGATTGGCTTTTTCTGCAATGTAGAATGGATCTGATCTGTCAGGATAGTCGCCATGACACTTTATACATATTGCATCGCCAAGACGTTCGTTGATAACCTGATCGAGAACGGGAGCAAATGTTGCACATGGTCCACAACCTGTATTTGTGAAATTCTCTATCACGACAATGTTACGATTTGGCAACTGCTGCATGACCTCTGGCTCGTCTCCAGAAGAGGGTTCCTTGAAAAGGTCACTCCAAGTTCCTGCAACATGGATGGCATCAACCTTCATGTCATGCCACGTTCCATTTTTCATTGAGTTCTGCGTCAAAGCGATTCCTGCAACATCGGGGATATCTTGCGACGAGAATGATGAAGAGCCAACAAGGGCTTCCGGTTCTGTCTCAAAGTCTGTAGGATTTACCCAAAGGGAGATGGCATCATTATTGTCACCGTCTACAAATTGATACTTCAATACTATGAGGTAAGTCTTGTTGAGTTCATACTCCTCGGAAGAGAATGAAGCCTCGGTCAAACGCGTGCGGCAGATACCTATTTTAAATGAACCTTCTGTATCGCCTGCCTTTATAACAATTCTTCCTCCTGCCATTCCATATCCCTTGTCGACGATTCCACCACTGGCAGACCTTACAAACTGAAGGAAATCCTTGCTGTCGCCTGCACTCTGCACGTTGATGAGCGCACTCATATAGACGCAGCCTTCTGTCAACGGAGTTTCCTTAATGGCTGCCTGCAGTGAATAACTGCTCGTTGTATTGGCAAGAGCTACGCAGTTGCCACTGGTCTTGTCGGAATAGCCTTCATATGTAAGACTACCTTCACCCACATTGACGGTATTTGTCTTCGTTCCAGCACCATACTTCAGCCATGGCCCTTGCAGATAAAGATCACCAACCTCATAGTCAAAGTCTTCGGTAAGATATCTTTGAGCCACTGCATCAGAAGGAAGTAATCCCATGAAAGCAGCAATGGCTACACTGCCTATCAATTTTCTTGCTTTTATGATTCTTTCCATAAAGTATTGTTTTTTACTTGCTGAGTTTAACGCTCTTTACCTTGCCATTGGCATCTTTCATTGTTACGATGTACATTCCGTGGTCAAGCGAAACATTGTCAAGACTTTCACCCTTGACTGTCTTCACGAGTTTACCGTCTATGCTATATATCGTTGCCAAAGATGATGCTGGTGCTGCTTCATCCAAAGCTTTTATTCCGTCGCTAGTCTTTTCGAACGAACCATCATCATAGATTCGCGCACCTTTCAATATATCGTAACCGTCTTCGTTTTCTGTCAAGAATACCACGTATGAGCAATCATCGCCCTTAAGGAAATTCACATCATCAAATCGACCGTACTCACCAATCTGCTGCTTCCATACACTATTGCCGTCTTTGTCGAAACGTTCTACATAGAGATATTCCTTCTGCCAACCGCGCACATCGGCATAGCATGCTAGCCATTCACCGTCACCAACGTGAAGAAGACCGTAGTTGTTGAAAGCCCATCCTGCATAGTCGCCATCTTTTGTTGCAATAATCTTACCTTCATCACCAAAAAGGCGGTCGCCTTCCTGATTAAAGAGCTGGGCACGCAAATCATACCTTCCGCCGCCAACTTGCATCGCCCAAACAACGAAAGCCTTGTTGTTCTTCGTGTCAACTGCCTGCGTAGCATAGTTGTGGTCTAGTTCTTCTGTCGAATAAACGTCCATTGCATCAAGACCAAAGGTTGGGTCGCCGTCTGCATCCACATGCTGCGTGCAGATCATGTGAGAGAAACTTCCCATGTTCCTTACCCACGTTGCATAGAAACCGCCCTTGCCGTCGGACTCAAGTGAATATGGATGAAGACTGTGTCCACCATAGCTGCTTGAAGCGAAAGTTACTGGCTCTGACCAAACTTTAGCGCAGTCGCGTGTGTAACGCATGGCCTCTGGACCATAGGAACCACTGTTTACGACAATAAAATCTGTGCCGACACTTGGAATTACCTGCCCGAATATGCTCTGTGACTCACTGAAACCAAGAGTGCCGTCTGCAGAGACACGATTGAAATAATTTACATCCGAATATGAATTCACGTTATCTTGTATCCATATATCATCGCCAACAACATATGTATTGGTAAGCGGAGAACTGATTCTGTCGGTCAATGCCAATCCGTCAAGCCCCCATACATAATCCTGCTCTTGGCTGATCTTATACCATACAGGAGTAAAAGTACTGTATCTGTCAAGGGAATCGCTCTCCTCTGACCGCGAGTCTGAAGTGCTGATGATAGCACATCCATCAGGTGTCGCTGCAAGTGAATAGTCACTTGTCCATGAAGGCGATACATGAGTTGACACAGCAAGACCGTCTTTCCCGAACATTGCATTGCCGTCGGTGTCTAGAAGTTGCAAATGTGGAAAAGCATAACAGAGTGCTCCGCCAACCTTTGCAGCTGTACGCCAAGCTATATACATTTTTCCATCACTGGAAAGCACCACCTTTGGAGAGTGGGTTCCTTGTACATCACCGGACAGAAGTACAGGGTTACTATTTGTGTTCCATTGTGCACTAGCGGTAATAGCTGTTGCCATTGCCAGGCTTAGTAAAGTAAATCTTCTCATACGCTTCTTGCTTTTAACGTTGGTATAATGTAAACTTATATTTATCTTTCTCTTTTCTAGTTATATTGTATATATTACCACAAAAAGATTTTGATTATTGGTCGTTCCTTGCTTTTTGACATTTCAAGGGCAAAAGTAATAATTATTGCAAAGAAAAGCAAAATTTAATGACTTTTTATTCCACTTGAGAGTAAATTCATCACAACAGCACATCAATAAATGATAAATCATAGGAAAAATCATTGCTAATCCGTAAATCTGAACACGAAAATGCCAAGTAAGCTAAATTTGCTCGTGTACTTCAGCTTTTGGCAATGCAACAAAAAAAAGATGAGTCCAAAGAACTCATCTTATATATCATCGGCAAACTATATTTATCCTGTTTAGTAAGTCTACCAAATATCTCAAAAAAATAGAGGACGACTTGAATCACTCAAACCGGCCTCCTGAAAACAATTCTTTAATGTACTCTGTTGTGAAAGTAACCTATAAAGCTAATTGCTGTTAGGAAGGCTACGATCGTCAACGTTGTCATTGTTTTAAAATCTAATAACATAATCTTTACCTTAAATCTATCAAACTACTAACCTATGAAAAATGTATTCTCTCGAACACATTGCAAAGGTATATCTTTTTGTGTCCGTACACAACAACTTCGTATTTTTTTTATTCTTCATTCTGATTTAATTGACTTACATCAATATAAAGCAGAAAAAAATTATGCCAAGAAACCGAGTTTTATATCCTTCGGCCCTTTCTCTTATGTAAAGAAAAAAAACAAAAGGAGGCATCTCTGTTAGAGATACCTCCCGATGAATATATAGAAAAGTTACATTTTAAAGGTATATACCTACAAATTGTTATTTCAATTTTGTATAACCGTATTTTGCAACTTCACCAAGTTCCTCCTCGATACGGATAAGTTGGTTGTACTTGGCCATACGGTCTGTGCGGCTGAGTGAACCAGTCTTTATCTGACCAGAGTTTGTTGCAACTGCGATGTCGGCAATTGTTGTATCTTCTGTCTCGCCAGAACGGTGAGAAGTTACTGTTGTGTAACCATGACGGTGAGCCATCTCAATAGCATCAAGTGTTTCTGTCAGTGAACCAATCTGGTTTACCTTGATGAGGATAGAGTTACCTGCACCCATTGTGATACCCTTCTGAAGGAACTTAACATTAGTTACGAACAGGTCGTCACCAACGAGCTGGCAACGGTCGCCGATAGCCTCAGTAAGTTTTACCCAGTTATCCCAGTCGTTCTCATCAAGACCATCCTCGATTGAGTCAATAGGATATTTGGTGATAAGCTCTTCCAAATACTTAATCTGCTCAGCAGCGGTAAGTTTCTTTCCGTTAGGATCCTTAGGCATTCCGCTCTTCAACTGACGATAATCATAGTACCACTCGCCATTCTCGCATGTTGCGAACTCAGAAGCAGCACAGTCCATAGCGATCTTAACGTCCTTGCCTGGCTCATAACCAGCATCCTTAATTGCCTGGCAAATGCTCTCAAGAGCATCTTCAATGCCATCAAGTGCAGGAGCGAAACCACCTTCGTCGCCTACTGCTGTAGAAAGGCCACGTTTCTTAAGCAACTTTGCAAGAGCGTGGAACACTTCAGCACCCATACGGATAGCTTCCTTCTCAGAAGGAGCACCAACAGGACGAATCATGAATTCCTGGAATGCGATAGGAGCATCAGAGTGAGCGCCACCGTTGATAATATTCATCATCGGAACAGGCATAGTATATGCGTTGCAACCGCCAATGTAACGATATAGAGGCATACCAAGAGCCTTTGCAGCAGCCTGAGCCGCAGCCAAAGATACACCAAGAACAGCATTTGCGCCGAGTTTGCTCTTTGTTGGAGTTCCATCAAGGGCAAGCATCTTATAGTCAAGAGCGCGCTGGTTGAACACGCAGTCACCCTTCAATGCAGGTGCGATAACATCGTTTACGTTTGCAACAGCCTTCTCAACACCCTTGCCACCATAACGTTTTTTGTCACCGTCACGGAGTTCGAGAGCTTCATTCTCGCCTGTTGATGCGCCTGAAGGAACAGCAGCACGTCCCATAACGCCATTTTCGAGTGTTACTTCAACCTCTACAGTAGGGTTACCTCTTGAATCGAGGATTTCTCTTGCGTGAATCTTTTCGATTTTCATATTGTTTGTTTTTATTTTTAAGTTATGTCTGTAGTGCAAATGCAAGACTAGACACCTATTTTATATAGTTCCTATAAATTATCCCTGTTATACATCTTTAATATAACACCATGCAAAGATAATGTTATTTGCTTAAAAGAAACGTTTCGTTTACGTGTAAATTTGCGTCTTTAATCATTTTTAATATGCTTTTGCGGCATTATCACAAAGCAAGTCTTACAGTCTGTAATATTCAGTTTGCAGAAATTATCAGACAACAAAGGTTACAGCTCACCAACTTTAAGTTTTTCTAAGACATTTTCGCAAGCATCTTCTATAAGGTCAAGAGCTATCTGAAAATCACCCATTGTGCCGTAATAGGGGTCAGGCACTGTCGTATATTGAGGATGACGTGTCATGAAGTCGGCCAAGCAGCGTATCTTTTCAAGACTTTCAGCATCTGGGGCAACATTCTTTAGGTCTGAAATGTTTTCGTTGTCCATTGCAAAAACATAATCAAAATGGCGAAAATCATCAGCACACACTTGACGAGCTCTGCTATTGAAAGAATAGCCGCGCTTCTCCCCTGCCTCTCTCATTCTTCTATCCGGCAATTGCCCTGTATGCCACGCCCCTATGCCAGCAGAGTCGACAAATATGTTACCCCGAAGCTCTGGGGTATCGTAAATAAATTGCTTCATCACGCCCTCTGCCGCAGGAGAACGACATATATTACCGAGACATATAAAAAGAATGTGTCTTATTCTTCTTTTGCTTCTTACAAGATTTGCCTTCTCCATACTCTAACTTTTGGTTTGGTTTATTGTGCGACAAAGATACGACGATTGTACTTTATAGCAAAATATATGTGTTTCCGTACACGGAAGTATTGACGTACATCAATAAAAGTAAAGAAAAACTCACAAAAACAACGCAAAACATTGCATTTAAACGGAAAAGCAATAACTTTGCAACGTGTTTTTCATAGTATTAGATTTAAGGTTAACAAAGATTGGGACTCAGCGGAGCCCCTTTTTTTATGCCTTTTTGTTCTGAAATAATTTATTTCCTTAAATCAAAAGTCAATTATTTATCTGCAAAAGCCCGAACGCCCCTGTCGTATAGGCACGATATTTTATGAGTCCACGCCCCTTGTCACCTTTAACAAGTATTCCGCCATTATTTAAGTCATAAACTCGTTGACAATAACGGCATGTTGCAGTAGCATCAGTATTCATGGTCAAAGCATAACGCGTAAGCCCGGAGCTCTCGTAGCAATTAGGACATTGATTGTCATATGCCATGAATTTTCGATCTATAGCCCCGAAACCAACAATAACACCATTATATATTCCAATGGTCCATTGCGCCTTTTGGTCAATTGCCGTTATTGCACCATATGTTGTTGTGCCTTGATTTGATTCAAACTTAAACCGGGTTGTACCTTCTCTGGAGATTCTCACGAATATTCCTGGAGAGTCTTCTGTCATAGCACTGCCCAAGGTCATATTCTGCATCGTAGCATTATTTATAGAAAGATGGCATGCATAACGACTGTATTCTGAGTCTGCGCAAGAAAAAAGCAACGCCAATACCATGCAGCATAATGACGCTGCAATGGCAATGGCGCAAGTTTTAGGTTTATTGAATGCCTGTTCTTTATACATTTTTAGTTGTTTGAAAACACACACATGAAAAAAAACATCACTTTCCTTCCACGAGAGCACGCTCGGCCTGCTCTGCCTGCATAAAATTAAAGTCAGAAACAAGTTTCTCCATCATGGCCCCAATACGATCGTTGCAAAGGTTTCCTATGCTTCCGGCGTGGGTATGGTGGATTTCCTTGCATGGGACGAACTTTCCCTCTTCTATTTCCAATCCAACTTTCTTGTAGGCATCACGGAAAGGCATACCACTTGCCGCGAGTTTATTAACCTCTTCTACCGAGAATATTGGGTCGTACATCGGATTATCGAGTATTTTATCGTTCACCTCTATCTTATTTATAATATATGCCGCCATAGAAAGACAATCAGCAAGTTCGTCGAATGCCGGCAAGAATATCTCTTTGATAATCTGCAAGTCACGGAAATAGCCACAAGGAAGGTTATTCATTATCAACGTTATCTGTTGCGGAAGTCCCTGTATCTTGTTGCATTTTGCACGTATAAGCTCAAACACGTCGGGATTTTTCTTATGCGGCATTATACTGCTGCCCGTAGTACACGCTTTAGGAAGCTTAACGAAAGAGAAATTCTGACTATTGAACATGCATGCATCGAAGGCCATCTTTGCCAGTGTCCCCGCAACTGACGCTAGTGCAAAAGCCACGTTACGTTCCATCTTACCACGTCCCATTTGGGCATAAACTACATTGTAAGCCATTGATTCGAAGCCCAACAGACGCGTAGTCATCTCACGGTCAAGCGGGAACGAACTGCCATAGCCTGCAGCCGACCCGAGCGGATTGCGATTTGCCTGTCGATAAGCGGCTTGAAGCATAAGGATGTCGTCAGTCAAACTTTCGGCATAAGCACCGAACCAAAGCCCGAAAGAACTTGGCATTGCCACTTGAAGATGAGTATATCCTGGCATAAGCACATCTTTATACTGTTCACTCTTCTGCAGCAATTCATCGAAAAGAACCTTCACACCTTCTACTATACGTCGGATATCATGCCGGCAACGCAATTTCAAGTCAACAAGCACTTGATCATTGCGCGAGCGCCCACTATGGATTTTCTTACCCATATTGCCGAGCTTGCGAGTTAGCATCAGTTCCACTTGCGAGTGGACATCTTCAACACCTTCCTCTATCACAAATTTTCCTTCCTCGCAAGTGTGATAGATATTACGCAGTTCTGCCAGTAATGCCGTCAGCTCTTCTTTTTCCAAAAGCCCGATACTTTCCAGCATAGTTATATGTGCCATAGATCCCAGCACATCGTATTTAGCAAGAAAGAGGTCCATCTCACGATCACGACCAACAGTAAAACGTTCTATCTCCTTGTTAATTTCAAAGTTCTTTTCCCAAAGTTTGTTCATCTTATGCGTTTTTACAAAAGTCCGTCTTACGGACATGCGTGTATCAATTCATCATTCTGCAATCTGTCCGTAAGGAATCATAGACAGCACATCTGCCATTTTCTCTATACCGTCTTGCAATGGCTTTGATACCATTGCCTTTATGAATGGATTAATGTCTGCCTTTATCGTCAAACGCATCTTACATGCGTTGTCACCTTCGGGCACGATTTGAATCCAGAGGTTAGCGGCTACGGGAGAGTTCTCTGTTGCAAACTTTATGCATTTCGGTTCTTCGCGCTCCACGATTCTCATGGAAACACTTCCCATAGGTGCGCTGATGCTTATGCTGTCTCTGTCGAAAGCAAGGTCTTTCACCTTGTCTTCCGGCAATCTATCACGAACTTTTTCTATGTTGCTCAGGTCGCTGAGCGTAGCATAAACCGCCTCTTGTGAATAGGGGATATGCTTGATTCCGCTTTCAAACTTACTCATTACTTGTTCCAGTTAGCTGGGTCCTTGCGCCACTCGTGTAGCAATTCCACATGTTCAGACTTTATATATCCTGTTTCTTTGGCTTCTTCCACAACATGTTCATAGTCAGTCAGTGTAACAAGTTCCACTCCCGCCTCATCGAAAGCTTTCTTTGCAACATCAAAACCGTAAGTATATGAAGCCACCATGCCTATAACCTCACAACAGTTCTTGCGTATAGCCTCAACAGCCTTAAGCGATGATCCGCCTGTAGATATAAGGTCTTCAATCACTACGACCTTCATTCCTGGATTCAGTTCACCTTCAATAAGATTTTCAAGTCCATGGTCTTTTGGTTTACTGCGCACGTAAACAAAAGGCAAATTAAGTTCATCTGCCACGAGTGCCCCTTGGGCTATTGCTCCGGTTGCTACACCAGCTACAGCCTCAGCCTCTGGGAAATGTTCCAGTACGGCATGCACGAGTTCTAACTTTACATAGTTTCTTAGTTCTGGGTAGGAAAGAGTCTTGCGGTTGTCGCAGTAAAATGGTGATTTCCACCCTGAAGCCCATGTAAAAGGATTATCCGGCTGCAATTTTATAGCCTTTACCTTGAGGAGTTTTGAAGCAAATACTTTTTTCTGTGAGTCCATGATGATATTTTTTGTTTATTGATGATATTATTTTTCTGAGAAGAGAACTTGCACAACAGTCTGCCCTACTGCTTTTAGCGTATTGCGGTCAATGTTGTCCATAGTGTCGTTCACTGTATGCCAAGTCGGCCCGAAGCTACTTTGCTGGCAGTCGGGATAGTAAGCAATTATATCTACTGTCGGGATGTGCGCCTTTTGGTTTACAGGGATATGGTCGTCTGTAATAAACCCTCCCTGCTCGTTTGGAAAGAAGGATTCAAAGCCAGCTACACGCGCAGCTTTCCACACCTTATCCACTATCGGTTGGGCATATTGTTTCGACATACCTTCCTGATAAAATCGTGCTCCTGCCCCTCCTACCATATCCAGTAGGATTCCGAAACGTGCCTCATAGCCTGGCTTGTGGGGATTTGCAGCCCAATATTGGGCACCTAGCGCAAACGAGTCCCCATTGTCCTCAACGTCACTCCAATTAGGGGTTCCCCAGTCTTCAGCGTCAAAGCATACGAAATCAACCCCCACCTTCAACGAATCAGCTTTTTGAAGCAGTCTGGCAATCTCAAGCAGAACTCCTACTCCACTTGCGCCGTCATTTGCAGCCAACACCGGTTTTTTCCAGTTCATGCTGTCTGGGTCGTTGTCTGCCCATGGCCGGCAATCGTAATGAGCACAAAGCAATATACGTGTAGTAATCTCTGGCTTATAGCTTGCAATTATGTTCTTTGACTTGAGTATCGTACCGTCGTATCCTTTCAAATCCGCATCCTGTTCCGTTACGGAGCATCCGTATTGCTTGAACTTGTCTATAATCCAGCGTGCACATTTCTCGTGTGCATCACTATTCATCGTACGCGGTCCGAATTCACATTGCTTTTCGCAAAAGGCATAAGCAGAATCTGCACAGAATTCCGGTCCTACAGGCATAACCTGTTCCATGTCTGCTTTTTTCGTACTTTTACATGAGGCCAAAGATAATAATACTACTATAGCCCAAAATATTGCCGTTACTTTTTTTTGCATACGATTGTCTAATATTTATGTTCCTGAACGCTTTTCATTACTCTCAGCCAATTTCCTCCCCACAATTTCCCTATATCGCTGCGCGAATATCTGCGTCGCAACAATTGAA
The DNA here is from genome assembly GCA_963586715.1 of Barnesiella intestinihominis. Classification (GTDB taxonomy): domain Bacteria; phylum Bacteroidota; class Bacteroidia; order Bacteroidales; family Bacteroidaceae; genus Prevotella. Next base: position 141,332 of record CAVAAS010000001.1, on the reverse strand, counting down.
CCGTGAAGTTTATAAGTTCTGATGAATCTGCTATTCCACATACGCCACCGTCACCATCAAAATCAGTCCCCAGCCCCACGCAGTCGATACCCATAATGTCTACGGCATGGTCCAAATGGTTCATTGCATCAATAATGGAAGCCTCCTGGTCATCGTTTCTCAGGAATCCGTTATAAAGAGTTATCTGCGCCACACCACCCTTACGTGCCAATGCTGCCAACTGTTCGTCCGTCAAATTACGTGGCACGTCACACAGTGCTTTGCAGTTGCTGTGACTACACACTATTGGTGTTTCGCTTATTTCAAGAGCATCATAGAAACTCTTTTCTCCAGCATGGCTTAGGTCTACCATAATGCCGAGTCTGTTCATCTCTTGGATAACCTTTTGCCCCCAGACGCTCACTCCACCGTTGGTACCCTCGCTACGACGGGCACTATCACAAATGGCATTGTCGCCGTTATGACATAAAGTTATGTATACAACTCCCCTTTTCGCAAAATGCTCCACATTAAGGATATCATCGCCCAAGGCTAGTCCATTTTCTATGCCGAGCATTATCGACTTACGCCCAGCGCGTTTATCGTTGAACACATCAAGCGGTGTGCGTGCTATTGACACTACTTTACTGTTTCTATCAACGATCTCTTCAATCTTGTCAAATATAAGATTTGCGTATTCTGTGGGGGTGTCTACTGGGAACGGGGCTATTTCCTTGAATGATTGGCCAGATTTCGGCTGCGGAAGATAAGCCACCATCGTTACGGCATCCTGCCTTCCGTCCCCCATTTTGTGGAGATCTACAAGTATGCGGCTGTCTCTCCATTCAAAATGTATGCCTTCTGGAAAGAACATCGGTGTGTCGCAGTGAGAGTCTAGCGTTATGGTGCTTTTATGTATTTCCTTTGCTTCACGGAATTCCGCTGCACTTTCCACAAGCCATTTGAACAACGGCAAACCGTCATCCAACCATTCCGGATGCCACTGCACTCCAAGTATAGACTTATACTCGCTGCTTTCCATAGCTTCTATCACCCCGTCGGCTGCGAATGCTGAAGGATTGAAACGTCGTCCGCAGTTGCCTACCGCTTGATGATGAAAGGAGTTAACATAGAGGCGCTCCTTAGCATATATCTTGCGTAATAATGAACCCGTCTCCAGTTCTACGGAGTGTGTTGGCTCACCACGCCTTTCCGCGTCCTGACTGTGCTTTATGCGTTCAACCTTTTTATGGTCATTGTCGTCTATGCCACACGTTCCGATATCCTGTCTTACCTTTCCGCCCAATGCCATGGCAAGAGTTTGTATTCCACGACAGATGCCAAGCATTGGTATCTGCCTGTTATATGCCAATTGTACGGTGAGCAATTCAGGAAGGTCGCGGTGTGAATTTATGCCATGCAATGCCTGTACTGGTTCTTCACCGCACCACAACGGGTTGAAGTCGCCTCCACCAGAGAGCAGTAAGCCGTCAATCGTGTCAAGAGTGTTAATGATAACATCGGTATCGTTTACAGGTGGCATAATAACAGGCACTCCGCCTGCTTTTACTACCGCCATATAATATGGTTCGGCAAGAGCCGCATTGCCATCAGCGAAGTTTCCGGTTATACCGATAACCGGTTTACTCTTCGCCTCGGGATACTTTGTATATATGCCGTTCAGGCGCGACTGGAAATCAAATGGTTCCACGTCTTGTCTCCTAATTTAATGATATTTTCTGTTCTCTGCCCCACTTTTCAGTGCAGAGCCAAACATTGGTTGGTCTATTCCTTTCCGCCCCACCGTGTTAACGATGGGGCGGTTTATATTTTTATCGGTAAACGATAGAAGAGAATCAGTCTATATCTTCCTCTTCCTGTCTTGATCTTCTTCTCGGAGCTGCACCTTCTATATCTTTTGCAGCTATAGGAATCTCTCTCTTTATACTCTGTTCAAGCGAGATAAGCGTTTCTGTAGCCACCACTCCAGGTATTTCCTGCAATTGATTGTTCAGAAGATCCATCAACTGACCATTGTCCTTTGCATACAATTTTACCAGCATCGTATATGGTCCTGTTGTGAAATGGCATTCCACTATTTCAGGTATGTGTTCCAATTGCTCCACGACTTGCTTATACATACTGCCCTTCTCGAGTGTTATGCCTACGTATGTACACGTTGAAAAGCCGAGACTTTTGGGGTTTACGTCAAATTTACTACCAGTAATCACCCCGTCTTCCGTCAAGTGTTGCACACGCTGGTGAATAGCCGCGCGCGAAACGTTACATTCTGCTGCCACGTCTTTGAATGGCATTCGTGCGTTCTTCGACAAGATGCTAAGTATCTTCTTGTCAAGTCTGTCTATTTTTTCCATATCTTGTTTTATCGTTTTTCCTGTTCTTTTTGCCTAACGTTTTCTCTTTACCTTTTTGTTGCACACTTTTTCTGCTTTCTATAACTCTAACACTGCACATCCACACGACTTTGCCCCATACTGACAAAAAGAACGGCGGCAAGTCGTTGTGTATTAAAAGAGTAAGCAAAATTAGTTGTTTTTTATTACACACACAACAATTTGATGTTAAAAAATGGATATACGCGAACAAATTGGCATTTCCAAGGTTATCATATGCAAAATAGCCCAGACACTTTCGCATCTAGGCTATGTATTATGCTTATCCCGCCACGACGACATCGTCTAGAAGATATTTTATTTTTGATACAGGCTTTGGATTATTTCTTTTTTGCCACTTTCTTTACGGCAGCCTTCTTAGCCACTGCTTTTGTTGCAGCAGGTGTCTTGGCTGTAGCCTTGTCCTCAGCCTTTGCTTCCGGATTAACTATGTTTACCAACTCAACGGTAAAGATGAGAGCATCATAAGGTTTGATGTCACGTCCTGCGCCGCGCTCTCCGTATGCCAGATTATATGGGATATAAAGTTCCCACTTGCTTCCTACAGGCATAAGCAGCAAAGCTTCTGTCCATCCCTTTATCACCTGTGTAACGCCGAATGTCGTGGTGTCAGGCTTGCGCTTATAGCTGCTGTCGAACACCTTGCCATCTATTGTCTTGCCCTCGTATTTCACTTCCACGCGATCTGTCTCTTTCGGTTTGTCGCCCTTTCCTTCGGTAATAACCTTGTATTGCAGTCCGCTGGGAAGTGTCACTACGCCTTCTTTCTTGGCATTCTCGCCAAGGAAGTCTTCGCCTTTCTTCTTTGTCTCCAGGTTCTTTCGATCGGTGGCAGCCTTCTCTGCCTCAGAGAACTTAACCTTTGCAAGAGAATCGGTCATTACCGTTGCGTCTTTTTTAAGTGATGCAAGGAAACCTTTATGGAAGAGGTTGTCGTTTATCGTGTCGTTTTCACTCTTGAGATCGTTCTTTATAAATGGAAGCATACGTGTGCCAACCATCAAAGCTATCTGCTGTCCTGCAGCATAAGCTTTAGAATCCTGGTCAAAGTTACGCTTCATCATTTCTTCATAACCGCGGATAAACTCTGGCATATCTTTCTCAGTCACACCAAAGCTCTGCTGCAGATATGGCATAAGTCCTTCGGTGCGTGTCATACCCGCTGCATAGCTAATTGAATCTGCCGGGCTCTCAAGCGCAAGTACTTCTGTTACCTGTTGCTTCTTGTCTTTTTTGTCCTTCTTTGCGGCTGTAGCCGTTGTGAAGACGCTGCTCGCCATAACAGCGAGTGCAACGATCATTGTCTTTTTCATCATTGTGTTATAGCTTTTATAAACAGGATTGGAGAAATACCCATGAAGTTTTCCCCAATCCCCTTGTGTTGTTGCTCTATGTATGTTTTTTATTTCTGTCCCTTTGCCTGAGCTGCTTTCACTGCTGCCTCAAGCTTAGCCTGCTGTTCGGGCGTAAGCTGCTGTGCAGGGTTCGCCTCTTTTTCTTCAGCCTCTATTCCAAGAAGTTCTATCTTAAAGATAAGCGTAGAGAAAGGCTGTATTGTTCCGCCTGTTTCGCGTGCGCCATAAGCTTGCTCCTGTGGTATAACCACTTCCCATACGCTGCCAACAGGCATGTGTGTAAGGGCTTCTGTGAAACCTGGTATTACCTGATTTACGTTAAATGTAGTTGGTTCCTTACGCTCGTAGCTGCTGTCGAACACCTTACCGTCTATTGTCTTACCCTCATAGTTGAGCTTTACCTTGGAATTTTCAGTAGGAACAGTACCCGTTCCTGCCTTTATAACTTTATAGCATACGCCTTTAGCTAGCTTCTTCACGTCTGCGCCCGCTGCATACTTCTTGATGAACGCTTCGTTCTGCTTCTTATAGGCTCCATACTCCTTTTCCATTGATGCAGCCTTTATTTCCTGCATCTTACGCTGAGCCACTTCCTGTGCCTTTTCCATGGTCATAAGACCCTTCTTGCCGGTTGTTCCGCTGATAAAACCAGCCATAAAGTTCTTCAGTGATATGCTCTGTGTTGAGTCATTACCAAAGAGTTCGTTGTTGATACCGCGCACCATCTGGTTTGATATCTGCTGTCCTATCTGGATACCTGCATAATAAGCAGCCTTTTTCTTGTCATCTCCGGCATTGGCACCTTCGTTAAGTCCTTTTATGAACTCGTCAATGTAAGCTGTATCTACACCGAGATTGCCAGCGAGATAGTCCTTTATGCCATTTGACTGTGCCACACCGATGGCATAACTCAAGGAGTCAACGTCGTTCTTCAAGTCGGCCTTTGGAGTCGACTTGCCGCATGATGCGAAACCTGCGGCCATTATGGCTGCCGCAGCAAGCATTGTAATCTTTTTCATCTGTTATTTTGTTGTTGTTTTCTTTTCTGTTGATAGTTTTTGGCTACGCGCTTAGAGTACCTCTATAAGCTCTACGTCAAAGATAAGAGTTGCAAATGGCGGTATGGAGCCTCCTGCACCACTCTCACCATAAGCCAAAATATAAGGTATAAAGAAGCGATATTTTGCTCCTTCCTGCATCAGTTGCAAGCCTTCTGTCCATCCTGCTATAACTTGATTAAGTGGGAATACAGCCGGTTCTCCGCGCTGCACACTGCTATCGAACACCTGTCCGTTGATAAGGAAACCTTCGTAGTGGCATTTTACCTTGTCTGTTGCCTTTGGCTTCTTGCCGTTGCCTTCTTTCAACACGGTGTACTGCAAACCGCTAGGCAGTGTCACCACACCTTCCTTCTTGGCATTTTCTGCCAGATATTTCTCTCCTTCAGCCTTTGCCGCCTTGCCTTGCTCAGCGCGTATGGCATTGATGCGTTCTTCCTGCTGGCGGAAATAGTCCTGAACTATACCTTGCGCATCCTTGTGGGATACCTTTAGTTCGTTGCCGTTGATTACATCTTTTATCGCTGCTGCGAAATCATCGATGTTAAGTTCTGTCGCGCCCATCTGAGCCAATTGCTGACCAATGCCCAAACCTAGGGCGTAGCTTACTTTGTCCATTTCTGTCTTTTAATGCGTTCGTTTATATCCTTTGCCTTTTCCTCCATGCATATTTGTTAGCGTGTAGGGTATCAAAAGCGCACAAAGGTACTATTTTTATCTGACTAAGTGTACCCGATTGAAGAAAAAACGCTAATTTTGTGCTTTCTTAAAACATTCTTTTAATCATTTTATAACTTATAACAGTAAGCTAAGCAACAAAGCCGAGCGTATTTCACGCAACAAACCTTAAAACAGGAAAGATTATGAAGAAGATTGTTGTACTTACGGGAGCCGGAATGTCGGCGGAGAGTGGACTAAGCACGTTCCGCGATGCCGACGGACTGTGGGAAAATTATCCAGTGAGTCGCGTCGCCACCCATGAAGCATGGGAGGAAGACCCGGACTATGTTAACGATTTCTACAATATGCTTCGCGCAAAACTTCTTGCAGCAAAGCCAAATCGTGGGCATGAGCTTGTGGCGGAGTTGGAAAAGCACTTCGAAGTATGTGTCGTTACGCAGAACGTTGACAACTTGCACGAAAAGGCTGGTTCCACAAATGTGATACATCTACATGGCGAACTTATGAAAGTTTGTTCCTCACGCGATGCTTATAACCCCTTTTTCATAAAGGAACTGGACAAAGACAACCTTACTGTAGCCCATGGCGAGAAGGCTGGCGACGGTTCTCTGCTGCGCCCGTTCATCGTATTCTTCGGCGAAAGCGTGCCAATGATTGAGCCTGCAATCGAAAAGGTTAGGGAAGCTGACATTTTCATTATCATCGGCACTTCGCTCGCGGTATATCCTGCAGCCGGACTCATTGAATATGTCAAGCCCGGCACGCCTGTCTACCTTATCGACCCCAAGCCTTCAATAAGCAGTTCACGCCGCAGCGTCCATCAAATCGTGAAGGGTGCATCTGCAGGAATGGAGGAATTGTCTGAGCTTCTGAACAACGTAAATCAATAACTCTCTAAAATATGGAAGAAACAAAAGAAAATCTCCAGTTGCCTGAAAACGCCTTTCGGGAACTAAAAGAAGGGGAAAGCTATGAACCGGTAATGAATCCGGGTAAGGTTTATCCCGAAGTTAATCTTTGGTCCGTGTCATGGGGCATCATCATGACAATGCTTTTTTCTGCCGCCGCCGCATACCTAGGGCTGAAAGTAGGACAAGTGTTCGAAGCTGCCATCCCCATCGCAATCATCGCCGTGGGAGTTTCCACTGCTACGAAGCGCAACAAAGCCCTCGGTGAGAACGTCATAATACAGAGTATCGGAGCTTGTTCGGGAGCCGTTGTTGCAGGGGCTATATTCACACTGCCTGCGATATACATCCTGCAAGCCAAGTATCCTGAAATGAGTGTTTCTTTCTTCAAGATTTTCCTCAGCTCGCTGCTCGGCGGAATCATTGGCATTCTTTTCCTTATACCGTTCCGAAAATACTTCGTCAGCGACATGCATGGCAAATATCCTTTCCCTGAAGCTACTGCCACTACGCAGGTGCTTGTTTCCGGAGCTAAAGGCGGAAGTCAGGCGAAGCCGTTGCTGTTGGCTGGAATTGTAGGCGGACTATATGATTTTGTCGTTGCCACATTCGGATGGTGGAACGAGAATTTCACAACACGCGTAATAGGTTTCGGCGAGATGCTGGCGGATAAGGCAAAGTTGGTGTTCAAAGTGAACACTGGTGCCGCGGTTTTTGGTCTCGGATATATCGTTGGACTAAAATATGCGTTCATCATCACACTCGGTTCGCTGGCGGTATGGTGGCTGCTCGTTCCGGGAATGTCATTACTTTTCCACGATCAGGTGCTCAACACCTGGAATCCGGAAATTAGCCAGACCGTGGGAAGCATGAGCCCTGAGCTTATTTTCAAATACTACGGAAAGAGTATTGGTATTGGCGGCATTGCTATGGCTGGCATAATCGGTATAATCAAGAGTTGGGGGATTATTAAAAGCGCTGTATCGCTTGCCGCAAAAGAAATGAAAGGCAAGGGTTCTTCTACAGAGAATCTGCCGCGCACACAGAAAGACATTTCGTTCAGAATTATTGCTATCGGCTCCGTGGTTACAATTCTCTTGACATTCGGATTCTTTCTCTTCGGTGTTATGGAGGGCAACCTACTCTTTGCAGTCGTAGGAATACTGCTTGTTGCCGTTATCGCATTTCTTTTTACCACTGTGGCTGCCAATGCCATTGCAATAGTGGGCAGCAACCCTGTGTCGGGCATGACGCTTATGACGCTTATCCTGGCTTCTGTCGTTATGGTTGCCGTGGGTTTGAAAGGTACGGGCGGCATGTTGGCTGCACTTATCATGGGCGGCGTAGTATGCACGGCTCTCTCTATGGCAGGAGCGTTCATCACTGACTTGAAAATCGGCTATTGGCTGGGGACAACACCGAAGAAACAGGAAACATGGAAATTCCTCGGCACACTTGTTTCTGCCGCTACGGTTGGCGGAGTCATGATGTTGCTGAACCATACTTACGGCTTTGCCAGCGGGCAGCTTGCCGCTCCGCAAGCTAACGCCATGGCTGCAGTAATTGACCCGCTCATGAACGGTGTGGGAGCTCCATGGCTACTATATGCCATCGGAGCCGTAATAGCCATCATCCTGACATGGATGAAGGTGCCGGCGCTGGCATTCGCACTAGGAATGTTCATACCGATCGAGCTTAATACTCCGCTTCTCGTAGGAGGATTCATTAACTGGTTCGTTACCTCACGCTCAAAGGATGAAGCTGTAAACAAGGCTCGTGGAGAAAAAGGCACTCTCATTGCAAGCGGTTTCATTGCCGGTGGTGCACTGATGGGCGTTGTCAGCGCATTGTTGCGCTTTGCTGGCGTACAGTTCGACTACGAACAATGGTGGTCTAACGCATGGTCAGAAATACTGTCTCTCATTGCCTATATCCTGCTGATTCTGTATTTCGTTTGGGCTACAAAAGTGAAAGAAGAAAAGAAGTAAGCCAAATGCTTACTGTCCAAACGACGGATAAACTATAAAACTGCGCTTACTCAATAGCGCATTATCGCAATCCTCAAGCCACGTATTTGACAAGAACAGGTCTATACGTGGCTTGAGTTTTCTTTACTCCCACAATGACTTCCATACGTTGCCCGCAGAAGATGGAAACATCACCGCGGGGACTTCCTCTTTTGCCCGCGGGCTCTATTTCAACACCGTGCGGCGTAGGTTACGTTTTCCTGTGCATTGCGTCATTATGAATAACGAACAAAACCGCAAGAAAACATGAAAAAGAAACACATTCTGGCATCATTGGCACTAGCAGCCATCTGCTCTGCCTCACATGCAGCACTTCCAAGCAAACATACTAATGCAGAAAATTGCAAAAATGATAGCGCATACATATTCACATCATTCAGCGAACCATCTGTCAAAGGCATGGAATATCTCTATAGCTACGATGCTATGCACTGGGATACCATACCGGGAATAATAATGGCTCCCGAGGTTGGAAACACAAGCAAATATACTGACGCCTTCACAGGAGAGGAACGGTGGCCCAAATTTGCGCCCGAACAAAAATGCTTGCGCGACCCTTCCATCGTGCAGGGACCTGATGGTACATTCCACCTAGTGTGGACAACGCAATGGTCGGGCAGCAGGGGATTCGGATACGCCAGTTCTAAAGACCTCATCCATTGGTCAAAGCAACGGGAAATACCTGTTATGAAAGACATTCCCACCAATAACGTATGGGCACCTGAGCTATTCTACGATGACGTTGAAGGACAGTTCCTTATCATATACTCATCTATGATTTCGCCAAAAGAATACACTGAAGCTGACAAACTGGGCAAAAACAATTGCCATCGCCTATGGTATACAACTACGCGCGACTTCAAAACATTCTCTCCCGCCAAGAGATATTATGACCCAGGCTTTAACAGTATTGACGCTTATTTGCTGAAACGTGCTCCTAAAGACTATGTTCTCGTTGTGAAAGACAATCGTAAACCTGGTTTCAGCAATCTCTTCTGCGTGTTCTCCGACTCGCCATACGGTCCTTTCCACAGCCCTACGGAGAAGTTCTCGCGCACTTTTTCTGAAGGCCCCTGTGCAGTAAAGCTCAACGACAAGGATTGGGCGATATATTTCGACCAGTATCATCCGCAAGAGTACACTGCCGTAAAGACTAGCGACTTCAAGACGTTCACATCGATGAAGGACGAAATTTCTATTCCTATGAAACATAAGCACGGCACTATCGTGAAAGTCTCGGCAAAACAATTAGAAAAGATACTGAAAAAGTTCAATAAGAAATAAAGCAGCAGCTAAACATCAAAAAATCCGCCCACACAAAAATAATTGCGTGGGCGGATTTTTATTTCAATCAGGTGGGCACACGCGAGGTATGCCAACACCTTTTATTGTTTCCAGAACGAAGATTAGAGCTGAGGACCAGCAGCTACAAGAGCCTTACCAGCCTCGTTTGTCTCGTACTTCTTGAAGTTCTTGATGAAACGCTCTGCAAGATCCTTTGCCTTTGCTTCCCATTCTGAAGCGTCAGCGTAAGTATCGCGAGGATCAAGAATGTTAGGATCAACGCCTTCAAGCTGTGTTGGAACAACAAAGTTGAAGAAAGGAATCTCCTTTGTAGGAGCTGCGTCGATAGAGTGGTCGAGGATTGCATCGATAATACCACGTGTATCACGGATAGAGATACGCTTACCTGTTCCGTTCCAACCTGTATTAACGAGATATGCCTTAGCACCGCTCTTCTCCATCTTCTTTACAAGTTCCTCAGCATACTTAGTTGGATGCAATTCCAAGAAGGCCTGGCCGAAGCAAGCAGAGAATGTTGGAGTTGGCTCGGTGATACCGCGCTCTGTTCCTGCGAGCTTAGCTGTGAATCCTGAGAGGAAGTAGTATTTTGTCTGCTCTGCGTTCAGGATGGACACTGGAGGAAGTACTCCAAATGCATCAGCAGAAAGGAAGATTACCTGCTTTGCTGCAGGACCCTGAGAATAGGGACGCTGTATGTTCTTGATGTGATAGATAGGATATGAAACACGAGTGTTCTCGGTTACGCTCTTGTCTGCGAAATCAATCTTGCCATCCTTGTCAACAGTAACGTTCTCAAGAAGTGCGTCGCGGCGGATTGCGTTGTAGATATCAGGCTCAGACTCCTTGTCGAGGTTGATAACTTTTGCATAGCAACCACCTTCAAAGTTGAATACGCCCTCGTCGTCCCATCCGTGTTCGTCATCGCCGATGAGCTTACGCTTCGGGTCTGTAGAAAGAGTTGTCTTTCCTGTACCTGAAAGACCGAAGAAAATAGCTGTGTTCTCACCGTTCATGTCGGTGTTGGCAGAGCAGTGCATTGAAGCCATGCCCTTGAGAGGAAGGAAGTAGTTCATCATTGAGAACATACCCTTCTTCATCTCACCACCATACCATGTGTTGATGATAACCTGCTCCTTGCTTGTTACGTTGAATACTACGGCTGTTTCTGAATTCAGACCAAGTTCCTTGTAGTTCTCAACCTTTGCCTTTGAAGCGTTGTATACGATGAAGTCTGGTTCCTGATCGAACTCTGCCTCGTTCTGAGGACGTATGAACATGTTTGTAACGAAGTGTGCCTGCCATGCCACTTCAACGATGAAGCGAACCTTCATGCGAGTGTCCTTATGAGTTCCGCAGAAGCCGTCTACAACATAAAGCTTCTTGTTTGAAAGTTCCTTCTTGGCGATTTCCTTCACTGCTGCCCAAGCTTCCTTGGTGGCGCGGTGGTTGTCGTTTTTGTATTCCTCTGAAGTCCACCATACGGTATCGTGAGAGTTCTCATCATCAACGATGAACTTATCCTTAGGTGAACGACCGGTATAGATACCTGTCATCACGTTAACGGCACCGAGTTCGGTCTCCTGACCTACCTCAAAACCTTCAAGACCTTCTTTTGTCTCTTCGTTGAACAATACTTCATAAGAGGGGTTGTAAAGAACCTCAGTCGTGCCTGTGATTCCATACTTCTCTAAAACTGACTTATCAAACTTTGCCATTGTTTATTTATGTATTAAGTAAGTGTGAATATTTCTCTTTTTATCTGCATAATACCTGCTGCATCGGCAATAAGTTATTGCCCTTAAATCGGGGCAAAGGTAACAAAAAAGTATTTTTCGGCAAAGTCTGAGTTGTCTAAATTACACAGTGTCCTTTTTTTTTAGGTTAAAGTTGTTTAAATGCGCGGCAGCCGACATTTTTTTGCAAATTGCAAGTTACAATTATGTTTCCGTTTTTCTTACTTTTGCACAGAGGTTTACCAGTGCATACTGAGTAACAACGTTATGATTTGTTTCTCACAAAGAACGTGCAACCCTAAATAAAGCATTTGCAAAAGAACAAAATATCTATTATCCTCACATGAAAATAACGAATTTTAGCGAGCAGAACACAGTAATTAACCAATATCTCGCAGAGCTACGCGACAAGGAATATCAGAAAAACCGACTGCTGTTCCGCAACAACATCAGCCGTATAGGAATGATGATGGCTTACGAAATGAGCAAAACTTTTGATTATGAACCACAAACAGTAAGCACACCACTTGCTGAAACTACAGTAAACAAACCCACAGACAACATAGTGATTGCCACTATATTCCGCGCCGGACTGCCATTCCACAACGGGTTTCTTGATGTTTTCGACCACGCCAACAACGCTTTCGTCAGCGCATACCGCAAATACACCGACGAAGAGCACACAAAAGTTGACATACATGTGGAATATCTCGCCACGCCAGACTTGACAGGAAAGACACTAATCATTGCCGACCCGATGCTTGCCACTGGCGGATCCATGGAGCTTGGTTACGAAGCCCTCGTTTCAAAAGGACAACCGAAACGCATCTATGTTGCTTGTGTTATAGCTACACCGGAGGGGATTGAATACGTAAAAAACCACCTTCCCGAAGACAAAACTTCAGTTTGGTGCGCTGCCATTGACCCAGAACTTAACGAACACAAATATATCGTACCGGGATTCGGCGATTGCGGCGACCTGTGTTACGGCGACAAGCTATAAGATTCCAACATAACAAGATATAGAATTCCGACTTAAAAATACAGAAATATACAATCCTCTGCATAGGCGTATAGGCATAGAATTACGCACTCTGCAGAGGATTTGGCATATATAAAAGGCTCTGAAAGCGAGAGCTTTTTCTGTTTTATCAAGAAAAACACTGAAAAAGCATCTTCTGTTTTTCTAAAAAAACTCAATAATAGGCTTATTTAATATAATAAAGCATTTGTAAAGAACGGTTTTCCGAATATTCTGACTACATTTGCAGCTAAATTTACGCAAATAGACGAAACATGAATAGAAAATTCCTTCCCGTCACCATCCTGCTTGCAGGCGTTATAACACTGGCATCGTGTCTTAGCGACGATGACGGCTCTTCGGATATCACATACTATGGCGATGCTGCCATAACGGCGTTTTCATTAGGAACCCTCAACCAAACGTACCTTTACAACAACGGCGACACAATAAAGCAAACCACTGACGGAGCTGACAGCACGACAACAGTTGACTGTAGCTCCTACGCCATGACTATAGACCACAAAAAAGGCGAGATATACAATACGGACTCTCTGCCAGCAGGAGTGGACATAAGCAAAGTGGTATGCAGCGTATCAAGCAAAAATTCTGGCGTAATTACAGTAAAGCGCGAAAGTAGCGACACGCTTGACTACTATTCAAGTTCTGATTCGTTGAACTTTGCCACAACAGACTCTACAAGACTTTTCTACGTATTCTCCACTGACGGCACTGCACGCCGAGAATACAAAGTGAAACTCAACGTACACCGCGAACAACCCGACTCTTTCGTATGGCATTGCCAGTCATTGCCTGCTGTAGAAAACGGCAAACAAATAACAGGAGCCCGCATATATGCGTTGAACAACCGTATACTAACTTTTGAAAGCGACGGAACCAATACATACATATTGGCTTCAGACAATAACAATTCTTCAAGTTCTTGGACACAAGTCAATATTTCTACAAGCACGAAATTAGGGGCTGATGCCTATAAAAACACCGCAGTGCTTGGCGAATGGCTATACTTGCTTGACGGAAACAAAATAATCAAGACTAAAGACGGCGAGAACTGGACGGACTGCGATGCGGCCCCCTCCGGCACGAAACGTCTTGTTGGCGCAAGCAAGAAGAAGCTTTACGCTCTGACAGATACGGGCATAGCTTCCTCTACAGATGGTATTACATGGAATAGCGAGACACTTGATGCTCCTATTGCACAATTACCTTCAAACAACATTGCGATAAATGCGCTTCCTCTCACTACAAATAGCGGTTTCTATCGCGTCATAATGACAGGGAACTCATCAACTGGTTCAAAATACGCAACCGTTTGGGGCAAGTTGGAGAGTTCCGACGGTAGCGACAACAGTTATCAATGGTCGCTATACGAGGGAGAAAACTCCCAAATGTTACCAGATATGCAAGGACTTTCTACCGTAGTATACGACGGAAGTCTTCTGGCTATAGGCGGTGCTGGGCTTAACGGCAATACGGCAAGTGCTTACAATAAGATTTATTGCAGTAACGATAAGGGGTTGTCCTGGCAGACATCTACGTCGCTCACGCTGCCTTCAGAATTTGACACATCGGCCCAAGCTGACGCTATAGACATGACTGTGGATACATCTAATAATATCTGGATCGTTTCAGCCGCGACACGCCAAGTTTGGAAGACGCGAATAAACCGTCTTGGTTGGAAGACAACAAAATAGCAACACTGCCATGCCTTAATGCGCATCTCACAGAAAGAAACGCAATCGGACAGTATATATATTAAATAAGGTAGCATAAGTTTAGATGGCCGTGACATTCCACAAAAAACTCCAAAAGTCAGCCTGCCATGCGACAGGTTTACGTCTTGTTCTTGCGATGACGTTGTTTCTATTTGCGACAACGGCTTCAAAAGCGCAGGAAGACGATATGTACAAAATGGAGATAGGAGCAGGAGTCGGAATGCTCACGTATGAGGGTGACTTTAACGGCAATATAGCGAAAGAAGCACAACCTTGCGCATCAATAGTATTGAGACGTATATTCAACCCCTACATGGGACTGAAACTGAACCTTCTTTACGGAACACTGAAAGGCAGTTCCAAGGATGTCAAGACTTACTATCCTGACTATCAAGACACCGAATACCATTTTAGCAATCCCGCTATAGACCTGTCTCTTACATACGAGTATAACTTTTGGCCTTACGGAACAGGGCGCGACTACCGCGGGGCACAACGTCTCACACCGTTTATATTCCTTGGCATCGGGGCAACTTATGCCAAGACAGACAGCAAAAGCGTATTTACAGGAAACGTGCCTATCGGACTTGGAGCAAAGTACAAAATTGGGAAACGCCTAAATCTTGCCATTGAATGGGCAATGCATTTTTCTTTAAGCGATGAACTTGACGGGGTTAAAGACCCGTATAGAATAAAAAGCAGTGGACTATTCAAAAACACCGACTGCTATTCAGCACTGCAACTGACGCTTACATACAGCTTCATGCAGAAATGTAGAACTTGCAACAGCGACAAATATGACTGACAACAGTAGCAACAATAGTATAAAAACAGGACACATACCTCAGCATATTGCCGTAATCATGGACGGCAACGGGCGATGGGCTATCGAACGCGGAAAGGAACGGAGCTATGGTCACCAAGCCGGAGTGGAAACAGTGAGAAGAATTACATCCGAATGCGTAAGGCTTGGAGTAAAATACTTAACGCTTTACACATTCTCCACCGAGAACTGGAACAGGCCATCTGACGAGATCGCAGCTCTGATGGGACTTGTTCTCACTGCTCTTGAAGACGAGATATTCATGAAACACAACGTGCGCTTTTTGGTAATCGGCGACATAGACCGTCTGCCTGAAGCTGTGAAAGAAAAATTACAGGAAACAATGGCACACACTGCCGGCAACAAAGCAATGACAATGGTTGTAGCCTTGAGCTATTCCGCACGTTGGGAGATAACTAAAGCCACGAAACTCATTGCGCAACAGGTAGAAGACGGAAAGCGCAAATCTGAAGAGATAACAGAAGAGACCATAGCGCAAAACCTGTCTACAGGTATGATTCCTGATCCTGACTTGCTAATACGCACAGGCGGAGAGCTGAGAATTTCCAACTTCCTGCTTTGGCAAATAGCATATTCGGAACTATACTTTTGCGATACCTACTGGCCAGACTTCAACGAAGCCGACCTCCACAAGGCGATAGAGAGCTATCAGACAAGGCAAAGGCGCTACGGAAAGACAGAAGCTCAAGTGGAAGAGGAAAAAAAGATAAATGCATAAGAAAAAGACAACGATGGACAAAAAAATAGATAAAGTGCTTATTTGCATGTTCGCCGCACTGACTGCGACGGGCGTAAAGGCGCAAGAGAAGATCGTCAACCCTGACATTACGTATGCCGGTTCTGCCCGAACCTGCATCATCGACGGGATTGCTGTATCGGGAGTGGAAGGATATGAAGACTATATGCTCACTGGTATTTCCGGCCTTACCATCGGACAGGAAATTTCTGTGCCTGGACAAGAAATAACGGATGCCGTGAAACGATACTGGAGACACGGCCTCTTCTCTAAAGTCACCGTTGCTGCCGACTCCATTATCGGCGACAAGATTTATCTGCATTTCTATTTGGCAACACGTCCACGTGTGTCGGTAATAAATTACTCCGGTGTTAAGAAGTCGGAAAGGGAAGATCTTGAGGCAAAGCTCGGACTGCTGAAAGGAAGCCAAATTACCCCAAACATGCTTGACCGTGCAAAGACACTTGCGGAAAAATACTTTAACGACAAGGGCTTTAACAATGCCGAAATAAACATACGGCAAATTGACGACGTATCCAATAAGAATCAAGTCATACTGTACGTTGACGTAGACAAGAAAGAGAAGATAAAAGTAAGAAACATATTCCTCGTAGGCAACAAAGAAGTATCTTCTAAAAAAATCAAAGGAGGAATATTCACCAAAGGTGCCTTGGGAAAAATACGCGAAGCGGGAAAACTTTCCAGCTTCCTGAAGTCTACGAAATACACCCCGGAAAGATATAAGGAAGGAAAGCAGAACCTTATAGAAAAATACAACGAGTTAGGATACCGCGATGCTGAAATCGTGGAAGATAGTGTATGGAGCAACGATCCTAAGCACGTGAACGTCTATCTCAAGATTGACGAAGGAAAGAAATACTACATACGCAATATCACGTGGGTTGGAAACACGGTCTTCACGACAGACTACCTGAGCCGCGTGCTAGGCATGAAGAAAGGTGATGTCTACAACCAGAAACTTCTAAGCAAACGACTTAGCGAAGACGAAGATGCTGTGGGCAACAACTACTGGAACGACGGATACCTGTTCTATAACCTTCAGCCAACTGAGGTAAACATCGTGGGAGACTCCATTGACCTTGAGATGCGAATATATGAAGGCCAACAGGCACATATCAGCAAAGTGCGAATTAATGGTAACACACGCCTTTACGAAAATGTTGTTCGCCGCGAGCTCCGCACAAAGCCGGGAGACCTTTTCTCGAAGGATGCCTTGCAACGTTCTGGTCGAGAACTTGCCTCAATGGGGCATTTTGACCCGGAACAGATTAACCCGGACGTGAAACCAAACTATGAAACAGGTACTGTAGACATTGATTACAACCTCGTCCAAAAGTCAAATGACAAAGTTGAATTTTCACTGGGATGGGGACAGACGGGGGTCATTGGCCGCGTTGGACTGAAACTCAACAACTTCTCAATGCGCAACTTGTTCAACAAGAATCGTGAACATCGCGGAATACTACCGGTAGGAGACGGCGAAGTGCTTTCAATCGGCGCACAGACAAACGGTTCATACTACCAGTCGTATAACGCATCCTACTCAACTTCATGGTTCGGAGGGAAACGTCCTATTCAGTTCACCGTGGGTGCATACTTCTCAAAGCAGACAGACGTAAACAGCAACTACTACAACACGGCGCTTATGAACAGCTACAATTATAGCTATTACGGCACCGGAAGTTCTTATAACTATAACTATGAGAACTACCTTGACCCAGACAAATACGTGGAACTCTTCGGAGTTTCGCTCGGATGGGGAAAGCGTTTGCGCTGGCCGGATGACTACTTCCAGCTGTCAGCCGAGCTGTCATTCCAGCGTTACATGCTGAAGAACTGGCAATACTTTATTGTTACTGACGGAAACTGCAACAACCTCAACTTGAGCCTTTCGCTTTCAAGAACGTCAACAGACAATCAGCTGTTCCCACGCCGCGGT
Source organism: Barnesiella intestinihominis (assembly GCA_963586715.1). Classification (GTDB taxonomy): domain Bacteria; phylum Bacteroidota; class Bacteroidia; order Bacteroidales; family Bacteroidaceae; genus Prevotella. The sequence goes on along the minus strand of CAVAAS010000001.1, from coordinate 123,575 downwards.
TCAGAATTTATAGCAAGCGTAACAATAACTCCACCATGGTCAAAATTCCAGAAGAAAGACTATGCTAATCTTGCCACCGATGCGAATTCGGCTACATACAAAGACGAGATGCAGGAGAAATACCGCTGGGTTGAATACCACAAATGGAAGTTTAAAGGCCGTATGTTTACGGCTCTCACAAACGGACAGAAATGTCTTGTGTTGATGACAAGGGCTGAATTCGGATTACTCGGCTCCTATAACAAACATAAGAAATCTCCTTTTGAGACATATTATGTGGGAGGCGACGGAATGAGCGGCTATTCTTCAGGTTATGCCGAAGAGACTATCGGACTGAGAGGTTATGAAAATGGAACTGTTGGCTACAACAGCTATGCCTACGACCGCTTCACAATGGAGCTGCGCTACCCATTCCTGCTTGGCAACACAACCATTTACGGCCTTGGCTTCGTGGAAGCTGGAAATGCATGGAGCGACACCAAATATTTCAACCCATTCGACATGAAACGTTCTGCCGGAATTGGCGTGCGTATCTACTTGCCTATGGTTGGCTTAATGGGTATCGACTGGGCTTATGGCTTCGACAAAGTGGCAAGCGGCTCAACGATGACACGCGGTGGCTCGCAATTCCACTTCATCCTCGGACAGGAATTCTAAGTCTGTCATGGAAAGAAAAAAAGAACATGTCTAATAAAATAAATGCCAAGACAATGAAAAAGCTAATAATGATTGCAGTGATGCTTGTGTCTGCACTAGGCATGAGCGCACAGAAGTTCGCCCTTGTTGACATGGAGTATATACTTAAGAATATCCCAGCCTACGAGCGCGCAAACGAACAACTCTCGCAAGTGGCAAAAAAATGGCAGGCTGAAGTTGATGCCATGAACACGGAGGTACAGACACTCTATAAGAATTACCAAAACGAGTCGGTGTTCCTCTCGCAAGAACAAAAGAAAAGCCGCCAAGAAGCCATACTGCAAAAAGAAAAGGACGCCAGCGAACTGAAAAAGAAATATTTCGGTCCTGAAGGAGAACTATACAAGAAGCGCACCAGTCTTATGACACCTATACAAGAGGAAATATACACTGCGGTGAAAGAAATAAGCGAACTGCGAGGCTACTCGCTCGTGCTCGACAGAGCCTCCGACACGGGAATAATCTTCGCATCGCCAAAAGTAGACATTAGCAACGAAGTGCTTAGCAAGCTTGGCTATTCGGCAAATTAAATTTGGCTGATAGTAAAAAACATATTACATTTGCATACATGTGCAAAGCAAGCAAGTACATGTAACGTAAACGAAATATTAATAATAAAAAAACAAATAAACGACAAGATGAAAAAATTGATTTTAATGTTGATGTTGTTCGCGCCTTTAGCAACATTCGCACAGAAGTTCGGACATGTCAACGCACAGTCTGTAATGGAAAGTCTTCCCGAGTTTGTAAAGGCACGCGCTGAAGTTGAAGGTCAAGCTAAGATCTACGACAACCAGCTCAAGGAAATGCAGACGGAAATTCAGAAGAAAGCTGAAGAATACGACAAGACCCAGGCTACCATGAATGACACTAAGCGTAAAGAAACCGAAGCAAACCTTCAGGATCTCTACACCAAGTTCCAGCAAGCACAGCAGGACAACGCTCAGGCAATACAGAAGTTGCAGAGCGAAAAACTGCAGCCTATCATAACGAAACTGCAGAACGCAATCAAGAACGTAGGCAAGACCGGTGGATATGTATATATCATGGACCTTTCAAGCGGCATACCATACATCAGCGAAACACTGAGCAAGGATGTAACTGCCGAAGTGAAAGCAGAACTTAACAAGCTGAAATAAAAACGAAACCCGCAAAGGGCAACATTACATATACGGCACTCAAAGACGTATAGCGGAGTGTGTCAAAAGCGATGGACTGTAAGACTAACGACTCCACGCTTTTGGCACATTTTCTTTTCACACATACTCCATAACAAAGAAGAACATGAAAAAAGCCATCATATTACTCTTCATAACCATGCTCACGCTCTCGGTATCTGCACAAGACTTCAAGTTCGGATACTTCAGCTACGAAGCTGCGTTCAAATCAATGCCTGACTATGCTACAGCCACGGCGAACATAGAAAAATTGCGCACACAGTATGACAACGAACTGAAACGTGCAGAAAAGGAATTCAACAACAAATACGAAGACTTCCTTGAAAATCAGCGTACTCTTGCCCCCGCCATTCTTGACAAGCGACAGGCAGAACTGCAGGAACTCCTACAGAAAAACATGAAGTTTAAAGAGGAGGCCATGCGACTGCTCAAACAAGCCGAAAATGATGCCTATGCGCCATTGAAAACCAAACTTGCCGCTGCTCTGAAGAAAATCGGACAGGAACACGGCTATGCTTTCATAATAAACACAGACGGTGACGCATGCCCGTATGTTGACAGCACCAAGGGAGAAGACATAAACGTTCTGATTGCAGACGAGCTGAAATAGATTTCACTGCAAGAAGCCATAAGGACAATAAACAAATTATACGATGATGAAACAGGAAAATTGCGGCCCCATAGGCGTGTTCGACTCTGGATACGGTGGACTTACTATCTTGCACCAAATGAAGCAGCTGCTTCCACAGTATGACTATCTATACCTCGGAGACAACGCACGCACACCATATGGTACGCGTTCGTTCGACATCGTCTATAAATTCACACGCGAAGCCGTGCTGAAACTTTTCAGCATGGGATGCCACCTTGTTATATTAGCCTGCAACACCGCTTCAGCAAAAGCATTGCGCACCATCCAACAAAACGACCTCCCACAAATTGACCCGGAACGTCGCGTGCTTGGCGTAATTCGCCCCACGGCAGAGTGCATCGGCAACATAACGCAAACACGCCACGTTGGCATCTTTGCTACGGCTGGAACAATAAAAAGCGAAAGCTATGTGCTGGAAATACAAAAGCTTTTCCCCGACATAACAGTAACAGGAGAGCCATGCCCGATGTGGGTTCCACTTATAGAAAACAATGAATACGACAGTCCGGGGGCTGATTACTTCGTGGAAAAACGCATAGGGAACTTACTCAGACGTGATCCTCTAATAGATTCTGTTATCCTTGGCTGCACGCATTATCCGCTACTGCTCAACAAAATTCTCAAATACGTGCCACGGGGCGTGCAGATCGTTCCGCAAGGAGAATACGTGGCAAACAGTCTGAAAGACTATCTCCGCCGGCATCCTGAAATGGACGCCAAGTGTTCAAAAGGCGGACATTGTCACTATCTGACGACAGAAAACACCGATAAGTTCCGAGAATCGGCAAAGCTCTTCCTTCACGAAGACGTTGAAGTGGAAAACATAACGCTTGAATAAAAGCTTTGCACAAGCGCAGAGTATTTCCCTTCAAAAAGCGCAAATATCCTTAACTGACCGATTTTGCTAATCGAACATTGCAACATATCTAGGCAAAGACCGTGAGAAAAGTAAGAGGAAAGGCCATTTGTCAAAAAACAATATCATTTTATCACTAAGTAAAGTAAAGGCCGAGCCTTTGTAAATATCTTTGCAATAGAAGAAATGCAATGTGACCTTGTACATATATTCATGCGACAAGGAAATAATGACGAAATATTTGTTAGTTAGTATTAATTGAGCAGAGTAGAAAAAGCATGCGTGGCTTGAGGGAAGTCGTGCATGCTTGATTTTTATACCCACTGCCCTCTCCAACAAATAGTCCACAAATATGGTAAATCGCCTTCACCCTTTAAAAAGCAACACTCCAGAACCGATATATTTCACCAACCCCTTCGATTACATCCCCCACCCTCTTTGCACTCTCGCTGCAAAAGAAGTGCAGCAGTGGCTAGAAGAAAAAGTGTCGCTAAGCGAAGAAATAAACGAGGGGAAGATGTTTGGAGTGCTCGTTGTCAAGGACGGCAAAGGCTCTCTTGGCTTCCTGACGGCATACAGCGGACTGCTAGGCGGGCGGAATGACTGGGAATATTTCGTGCCGCCTATATATGATTGTCTGCAACACAACGGCTATTTTAAACAACACGAACGGGAGATTTCAAAAATAAACATTCTCATCAACGAGATACAAAGTTCCGCATCTGCCACCACCCTACACCAGCTTTACAACAAAGAGAAAGAAGCTGCCGAAGAAGATATCAGCCGCTTCAAAGCATATATGGCGGAGTCTAAGAAAAGACGCCACGGGATACGCTCTGCAACCCCGCGGCCTTCCGAAGAAGAGCTCGCGGCATTAGTTGCGGAAAGCCAATTCCAAAAAGCTGAACTAAGGCGAATGAAGCAACACGCCTCTGAGAAGTTGCAACCCATAGTAGCGGAAATAGAAAAACTGGATAAGCAATTAGCGGAGTTGAAACACAGAAGAAAAGTCATGTCTGACAAACTTCAGCAGTGGCTTTTCAGACAATATGACATACTTAATGCTGAGGGTGACCATACCGATCTGTGCCAGATCTTCGCCAATACGCCACAGGGAGTTCCACCATCAGGAGCTGGCGACTGCTGCGCACCCAAACTTCTGCAATACGCATTCCTTAAAGGATACCAACCAATATGCATGGCTGAGTTTTGGTGGGGAAAGTCGCCCAAGGCTGAAATACGCCATCACCTGCATTATTATCCGGCATGCCGCAGCAAATGCAAGCCGATATTGGGTTTTATGCTGAAGGGATTGAACGTTGACAGTGTACCGCACAGTTCTGTAACCGATAAAAACAACCAAGACAGTCTGCGCATCATTTTCGAAGATGAAGATATTATCGTGACAAGCAAGCCTGCAGGGATGTTGTCTGTTCCGGGACTCATTGACAATCCGTCAGTCATAGACATCCTACGCAAAGAAAGAGGCAACGAAACATTCATCGTTGCAGCGCATCGCCTTGACATGGCAACAAGCGGGCTGCTGCTAGTTGCCAAAAACAAAGAGGCATTGCGTTCGCTTCACAAGCAGTTTGCAAATCATGAAATAAAGAAGCGGTATATAGCCATCCTTGACGGACAACCAAAATGTGCTGCAAAAGGAAACATAAACCTGCCTATCGCACCGGATCCCCACGATAGTCCACGGCAAATCGTAACGCTAACAGGAAAGCCCGCAGAGACACATTATAAAATAATACAGACTAAAGAAAACAAAACACTCATAAACCTATATCCACTAACGGGACGAACACACCAACTCCGCATACATTGTGCCCACAAACAAGGACTTGGCATACCTATTTTAGGTGATAAGCTATACGGACACCCAACATTTGAAAGAATGTTCCTTCACGCAGCACAAATATCCTTCAAGCATCCAGCAACAGGACAACTGATGACATTTGAAGACCCTGTCAGTTGGCTTTGAAATAAGCAAAATACATTAAATTTATCATATAATAGATAAATTCAATCACTAACAATTATTAGGTATCACGGAAATATAACTATCTTTGCCAACGACGGAGGAAAACAATCCCGAAAGCTCCCATATAACGACATATGGAAACATATAATTAAAAGATACTTTAAGAGATTCGGGAAGAGAGAAATATCCGTGATGTTTAAAATATAAAATACAAAAACATTATGAAAAAGAAATTCATTTGCACAGTGTGTGGTTACGTTTATGAAGGTGATGCAGCTCCAGAGCAGTGCCCCGTTTGCAAGGCCCCTGCATCAAAGTTCCAAGAAATGACCGACGATTCTGACGAACCGTTTGCCACAGTTCACGAACTTGGCATCGCACGCACAAAGGGCGCTGACGCCGAACTTATAAAAGATCTGGAAACTCATTTCAACGGCGAATGCGGAGAAGTTGGAATGTATCTGGCCATGAGTCGTCAAGCCGACCGCGAAGGCTATCCTGAAATAGCAGAAGCATTCAAGCGCTACGCTTTTGAAGAGGCAGAGCACGCTTCAAAGTTTGCAGAACTGCTCGGCGATGTTCTTAAAGACACAAAGAGCAACCTTGAGGCACGCATTGCCGCAGAACGCGGAGCATGCGCTGACAAAGACCGTATCGCACACAACGCAAAAGCTGCCGGACTTGATGACGTTCACGATACAGTACATGAAATGGCAAAAGACGAAGCACGCCATTGCGCCGGTTTCCAAGGATTGTATAAGAGATACTTCAAATAAAAGATATTCTGCACACAACGTTACAGAACGTTGGCAAAACAAATGCAATGCGTTGGGGCTTTACTCCCCAACGCATTTTTCTTTTTCTTCAAAATGTTTTAAAAGGCACAACAACATAACCCTTTTAAGACATTTGATGAAACATATGGAAAACTACCGCCTTTACGCATGGATTTTGCAACATCGGAATGGCAAAAGCAATTATTTTGCTTTAAAATGCGTTTTTTTTGTTCTTTTTGTTTGGTGTAAAAGAATAAAGAACTATCTTTGCAGCAGATAAGAACAAAACAACGTCGACAAGGGAAAGTCTTAAAAACCAATTGAAACAAAACTAAAGCATTAACAACTAAAAAACAAAGATTATGAAAGCTATTAAATTTATCATGGGTGTCGCAGTTGCATTATCATTAGGTTTCTCTGCTGTATCTTGCAGCAACGATGACACAGATTACTCAAACGTTACGCCTCCACAAACAGACACGAAAATGACTATTGCAAAAGCTGAGGTGGGAGTGAACTTCAAGTTTACAGAAGATTTTCTGAATGCTTATGACGTAGCAATTGAATACACAGACTCTAACGGTGCCTTCCATAGCGAAGCTTTCGATAAGAGCAAGGCTACAATTACTAAAATAGTAGAACTAAGCACTGAATTTGTAGGTAAGACAACCAACGTTTACAACTACAAGAAGTTAATAGAGACAAAAATTCCTCAGAATATAAATACGCAAATCAAAGCTACGCCAAAGTCTAACATCCCTACATTCGACTCTGAAATAGCATACTTCGGGTTTGGATTCGACTACCAAATAAAGATGAAAAATGCCTACAATGAAGTTATTAAAATGAGCCAAAATTTCGAAGACGCTAGATTCCTGGAATATGAAGTAGACCAAAAGGATATTACGACATTCTCTTCAGGACTTGGCGAATTATTGAAGCTTACCACAGCAACGTTCCAAATACAGAAAAACGGACAATACAATGCAATTTTACCTAAGTAAAACAAAGTAATGACCGGTTCTACATAAGGAACATAAATACATAACAAAAAAATCCCGGCATACTGATACACACAGTATACCGGGATTTTCGTTTTTGCAGTATGCCAAACCGCATTTTGGATTGGGATTTACCTTCTCTTCTTGCGCGCGGTAATATTTTTTGGCATTTAGTCATCAAGCTGTTTGAACTTTATTCCTTCGTTTTCAAACTGCTTGTTAAGCTCTGTCTCAAGTGCATCCTTGTCAAAGACGCTTTGGATAGGCCCGCTCTGAGTAAGATCTACGTTCAAGAACTGGAAGTCATTGCCTCCATTCCATACAATATTCACCGTTTGTGGGTTCTTTTTCAGTTTTGGAAATACAAGAGTAACGAAGCGTTTTCCTTCAAGTTCCACTTCCTCACCGCTCTTGAGTCCTTTTATGAACTTCAAATCATAGGTCTTGTTATTAGCTTGGTCTACAATGCTAATGCCTTTGGTATCCTCAAATGTTACCTTGGCGGTATTATAAACCAGCTTAACCATCGTAATAGTGCTGCCATATGTTATGGAAGCAATTCTACAGTAATTTGTGTTGCTTGTACCAACATTTGGATAAGTTATGTCGGGCATAGTGTTCTTGCTTTGCACACCTGCCATAGCTGTAGCCGTAGCAAACAACATGGCGATAACCATTGTCAATAATCCTAGTTTCTTCATTTTATAAATAATTTATTTAGTTTTTTAATTCTTGCGAACACTTCTCACTGGTTCTGCCTTCACGCCTTTTGCTGCAGAGCGTGCCGGAACATAGTTATAACCATAGTAATAGTCGTTGTAGTCATATCCATCCCAATCATAGTCACTCCAGTTTGGCGATGATGTCTTCTGCAATTCAAAATACACCCCGTTGCTACTGCCACCGTCATCAATATATCCACTGAAATACCTGCCGTTCAAAGTATAATTATAAATATAGTATGTACGTTGTTCTTTGATGGAATATATCTGCAGTTCCCCATTGACTACCCTCCATTCTATGCGGCTGGAATAGTTGTCAAAAGGAGCGTTGCTATAGTAGTCAATCCAATACCCAGTGCCTTGCGCATAGGCATAAGGATCTTTGTCGAATGCCAAGACGGAGTAGCTTGACTGGTATACGCGCCCGTTATAACTACTTTGCATATACATATTGCCTTGCCACACACCCCACAAGTTGTGTACCATTTCTTCATCCGGGTCGCAACTTGTCATTGTCATCGCAGCAATGGTCATGAAAACAATTGTCAGTAAGGAGTATAGCTTTTTCATAATCTTGTAAGTTTTATCGGTTGATGCTTATATTGCTGCCGCCATTGCGTCAGCTTTTTGACTTTTCATGTTGCAAAATTACTATTTCCCTTTCATGTCGGCAAATAGTAATTCCATATTATTCTTTAGGGAAAACCCTAAAGCAGAACGGGGTTTTGTTAATATTACACCTATAAGACACTCTTACGACACTGTTTTTAAGCCACAAATAAAATGGGAGTAAAATGAATGCCTTATGACTTTATGTGTGTCAAAGTTCTCACTATATAAATATCGGAATGGGGCAGAATACATTTACAAGGATAATCTGCACCATAATATCACTCCAACAAGAATGCTTCTGCCACATGATTGCGCTTAGTCTTGTCGATGCCACGCTTAAGAAACAATGTAATGTAAACGCGCTGCCCGATATGCAAGGATTGTTCCAACCGGCTGTCGTTTATACATGCCAATGGAGCAAATCCTTCTTTTTCTACTTTTCCCTCTGGCGTCTCACTAATTGGCGAAACAAGCCTGTAGCGAAAATATCTGTTCTCCCTATCTACATATATAATCTCCGCTTCAAGGCATCCGAATTTTTCCCGCCCCTCACCAAGAGAAAAGACCTTTATAACATAAGCCGACTTGAACTTATCTATAGCTGGAACAATTGGCGAGAAAAGGACATAGCATCCCTCACTTAATTTCATCTTTGGACATTCCGCAACAAAGTGGCGCGAGGTTGCGTCGAAAATGTGGACATGACCATGCCCCACGTCTATACCATCAACATAACCTACGACAGGAGGAAAAATTTCTTCCGGAGTCTTTTTCGTTGCCGCGACTTCCACCACCCTTTCATTTCCTTTCTCCGAAGTTCTAATCAGAATATCGAACATTGTTCCCTGTATTTCCCATGGCTTGCATGGGAACATGTGGCTTTCGGCAACGGTCTCCCATCCATCTCCAGCCACCAACTTTACAAAACGCAAGCTTCGTCCATTCTTCTCTTTCTCAAAAACTTTCACGGCAAACATTGTTCTTATATTGTTTGCTTTCCCGTTATCACCGTGATGAAGAAGCCAAGAGTCACGCCTTCGTTCGACCCGTTCTTTTAAAGACAAGAAGGTTCTTCCATCCTTTCCCTTCTGGCGTTCCATGTCCTCCCTACGCAGAAGTTTTGGAAATCCCCAATATTCAAGAAACACAGGGAAATTGAAGTCTGCATACGTTTCGCTTACTTTTACTGCTATGCCCAGTATACATGAGTGTATGAGCGAAGGACGCTCCAACTCAAGCCTAATATATGCAGAAAGCAGTGTGCGCACTATTTTTGAGGAATCGGTGGCATAGTTCTTCTTCAAGTAATTGTAGATGCACCAAGCCGTTTCATTAGGATTCCACGCCGATGCTTCTATAGCTTCCAGAAGTTCATCAAATGAGCAATCCTTTTCGTTTGTATGTTTGTCACTCATATTATGTATAGGTTAAGTACTGCAAATATAACATAAAAACAAGGCAATAACGAAACAATAATAACGTTTTGTAGCCTTTCTCCCTAGCTTTCCATAATGATATGAAAAGAAGTGTATAAATATCACATAACAATTATGAAGCCCACAAATGTGAATGAATTGTTAATGAAAATAGCCGTTTTATTCATTTTTTTTGTTTTTTCCTTGGTAACAAACTGGATTATCACTACTTTTGCCCGAAGTATTACGCATGTTATTAAATAATCGATTAAAGTTCCAATAAACTCATGAGAAAAGATTGTTTCACCAAATTGGGCAAAACGGGCAGGAACATGCTCGTATTGGCTATGTTGTTATTTGTAGCCGTGGGGAGTGCCAGTGCTCAACTTCCGTCCTTTAAACTAAAGACTATCGACGGGAAGACAGTAGATACGGCGACATTAAGCAACGATGGCAAGCCGTTCATCATAGATTTCTTCGCAACATGGTGCAAACCATGCAATCGTGAGCTCTCTGCCATAGGCGAAGTTTATGAAGATTGGCAGAACGAGACAGGAGTAAAGGTCTTTGCTGTATCTATAGACAAGGCACAGAACGCAAGCAAAGTAAAGCCCCTCGTTGATCAGCACGGATGGCCTTACGAAGTTATCCTTGACCAGAACAGTGAGTTCCGCAAGTCGTTTGGCGGAGAGATGATACCTTTCGTTATCATCTGCGACGGTGACGGCAAGATTGTCTACAAGCACAACGGTTATACCGAAGGAGCTGAACAGGAACTCATCGAAAAGGTGAGAGAACTGACAAACAAGTAAATCAACGTAAAATCCAAAGTCTTATGCCGTATAAACACATGCGGCATAAGACTTTTCTCGCAATATGTAGGCATGAATGGTGAGCCATTTGCTGAAGGTATTTGCCTTCATGCCAAACATTTGTCAATCAAAATCACACAACAGAAAAAGTCAAATGAGACCAAGACTATTCTTTTCGCTAGCAGCACTTCTCGCCGCCTCAAACACTATGCAGGCACAGGAAACGTCAGACGACAAGTTTACCATCAGCGGAAGTATACAGAGCGACATCCTTATTCCGCAAGACGATGAAGCTATCGGTACGGAAAAAACTAACGAATGGGCACTTACCAATACATATGCAGACATTGCCGCACGCAGTAGCCATCTTGATGCAGGACTGCGCTTTGAGTTTACAAAACATCCCCTGCCGGGATATGCCACTGCAACAGAGAATTTCAAGGGATGGGGCGTGCCAAATTTCTATCTAAAGGCACATTTCGACAATTGGGATCTAACACTCGGAACATTCTATGAGCAGTTCGGCTCGGGTTTCATCTTGCGTACGTATGAGGAGCGCAGCTTGGGTATAGACAACTCTCTGCTCGGCGGAAAGCTTGTATTGCGACCAGTTAAAGGAGTGCAAATAAAAGCTTTGTCAGGAAAACAGCGTCACTATTGGAAATGGAACAACTCATGGGTGAGCGGTGCAGACCTAGAACTTAGCGTAGACCAGTGGGTGAAAAGCATGCAGGAGCACAATACTTACCTTACAGTTGGTGCATCATGGGTAAACAAATACGAGTCTGCCGATGAAGAAATTTGGGTAGATCCAACTCATGTACTTAACCTTCCGAGCACAGTAAATGCTTTCGACGTACGCACAACACTACAGGCAGGCAACTTCAATATCCTTGCCGAATACGCATGGAAGACAGAAGACCCGACATACGATCGCCTCTATCCTTACATCTACCGCAAGGGAACTGTAGCAATGCTCTCCACATCTTATTCAAGAAACGGACTTAGCGTGTTACTTCAGGCCAAGCGTTCCGACAACATGACCTTCCGCAGCGAACGTAGCGTACAGGGATTGTCGTCCAACATCAACAATCTTCCAGCCTTTACCACCGAGCAAACCTATGCTCTTGCCGCCCTCTATCCATACGCAACACAGCCAAACGGTGAATGGGCCTATCAAGCAGAGCTCGGCTACAGGTTCAAGAAGCACACATGGATCGGTGGAAAATATGGTGCAAACGTAAAGGTTAATTTCTCTCACATACACGCCATCAACCGTAACGAACACACTGACGACAATAATTTCATTGGAACGGACGGATATGGCTCAGCCTTTTGGAAATGGGGCTCACAGACATATTATCAAGACCTGAACATTCATTTTGACAAGAAGTTCACTCGTTCCTTCACACTCAACCTCATGTATATGAACCAGTACTATAACAAGACTATCATTGAGGGCGAAGGCGGAATGATTCACTCCGATATTTTTGTAGCCGACGCGAAATACAAGTTCAACAACAAGGTTACACTTCGCGGTGAAGCACAGTATCTGTCAACAAAGCAGGACGAAGGTGACTGGGTTTACGGACTTCTAGAGCTGTCGGTACTTCCACATTGGATGTTCACCGTTTCCGACATGTACAATTGCGACGTGAGCCACCTTCATTACTACCAAGGTCTCATAACCTTCAACACCGGTTCACACCGCTTGCAACTGGGATATGGACGTACACGTGCAGGTTACAACTGCTCAGGAGGTGTATGCCGCATGGTGCCGGCAAGCAAGGGTTTCACTCTGTCTTACAACTATAACTTCTAACAAACAATGAGTATCAGAAAATACATTTATGGCTTGGCTACCGCTGCCGTGGCATTGCAGTTCGCAGCCTGCTCCAATATAGACGAGAACGACCGTATCAGATATGTAGAACCATCCGAAGTAAAGAAACATGTGCTGGTAGAGGACTTCACAGGACAGAGCTGTGTCAACTGTCCGAGAGCCGCCCAGGAGATTGCCAAGCTACAGGAACAGTATGGCGAAGAGAACGTCATTGCTGTAGGAATCTATGGCGGCGACTACGGATACTCTCCCGTTGCACAAGGTCATAAGCCATGGTCGCTGACCACTGAAACGGGTAACTCATACTACACCACATGGGGCGTGAGAGCACAACCTGCATGTATGGTTGACCGCGCCGGAGGAGCACCATTCTATAATACAGCATATCTTGCAGCATACGTAGGTTCGTTGATTCAGAACGAGCCACCTGTAATGATTTCCAACAAAGTTTCATACGACGCGGCTAAGAAAACTGCCAACATCAGCGTTACGATATCCGCAATTCAGGATTATAACGGCAAGCGACAGATATGGTTGGTTGAAGACAACATCGTTGATATGCAATATATGCCTGACGGCAGCATAAACAACGAATACGTGCATAACCATGTTTTCCGTGCTTCAGTAAACGACAAAGACGGTGACATTGTTATTCTAAATAAAGAGGAAGGCTCCACCTATACAGTCACATACCCAATAGACGATGCATGGAAGCCGGAAAATCTATCTGTCGTATCGTTTGTTTTCAATTCCGACGGTGTGCAACAAGTTGAGAAAACACCCCTCATCGCTAAGTAGAAAACAACGAAAAGCAAAGCTACAACTGCAAGAAACAATAAGAGAACAAAATAACAGTAAAACAAATAAAACGATATGAAAACAATTAAAAGTTTCATTCTGCTCGGGATGAGCTTGCTTTGCATGCAGGCTAACGCACAGACTGACCTTACGTCACTTTCGTTTGTTGACAAGGCAGGCAACTCCATCTCCGACGGCACAGAACTGACATGCACTGAGGTTGAAAATGACAATCAGGGCAACCCCCAAATTTTAACTGGACTCTTCGTGAAGAACAACACTTCCGATGAGGTAGCAACACTGTGCCACATAGAAGTGGAGAAGATGGACAACGGCGTTCTTTCCTGCTGCTTCCCAGCCACATGCCAGGAAGCCAAAAGCGTGGGCGAAACATCAACAACTCCCAATGTGCTTGATCCAGAAGAGACAAGAGATTTCCTCACAGAGTGGAAACCAGCCACCTATGGTGTGAGCACTGCTACATTCCAGCTCTACATCCAGGAAATAAAGATGGTCTACAACCCCGTCATAAAAATAGAATTGCCCGACTATGAAACATTCAAGGCTTTCGGTCCGAAGGTGAAGATAAACTTTATCTATTCCGACCCGGCAAGCATAAATGGTGTATCTACCGACGGAGCAAAAGTTGAAGCATTCTATACAATGAGCGGACAGCAGATTAACGCCCCTCTTGCCAACGGAGTAACATTGGTTAAATATACCAATGGCAAGACAATTAAGATGATACAAAAGTAAAAACGTACAAACACACTTTTATTATGAGAAAATTTTTACTCTCGCTTGCAACACTTTTCGTTGCTTCCTCGGCAGCTTTCGCACAAGTTGACGCTGCCAAGGTTAAAGGTCTCTCTGTTGAGAAGAACCTCAATGCCGTAGTAGCGCCTCTTAAGTCTGCACCTTTAAAGGCAGACCTCAAAGAAAACCAGCGCATAGTAGGTCTCTACACATCTGATAATTTGGCAGAAAATGGTGTAGGTATCCCTAACTATGGAGCATTCTCTGGTGCAAAGGCTGCAATTGAATTGACATCTGACATTCTATCCCCCTATGTTGGCAAGAAGATTGTAGGAATACGTTTCGGTCTTTGCGCAGCTGTAGGAACTTCACGCGTGTTCATCGCTCCACTGTCTAACGAAGGTAGTATATTGAGCGATGCTGTTTCACAGGACGTTGCTTCAACAGTTAAGGGATGGAACACGGTAACTTTGGAAACACCATATACGATAGAAGCAGACAAGAGCTATTTCGTTGGCTTTGACTACAACCAAAAGGCAACAAGAAGCGGACAGTATTACACTGATGAATGCTACCCATTGTCTATTGTTAACGAAGGATTGGCTAATCAGTATTTGTATATATATGCCAATATTTCCTCAGCTTACCAGGGTTCAGGTGAAGGTTGGTATAACTTTGGTAACAGCAACGGAAACCTGAGCATACAGGTTATCGTGGAGGGAGAGTTCAGCGATTATGACGTTACTCCTAGCGATTTCAAGAAAGCCATTGTGGGTCTCAACATAGAAAAGACCATTTCCGTTGAATTCTTCAACAATAGTAAAGAAGCAGTAAGTAGTCTTGACTATATCCTCACTGTTGACGGTGTAGCTAGCGCAGAACAGCATGTTGATCTTGCTTCTGCTGTAGCAATAAGCAACAGCGGTTCTTTTGATGTAACTGTTCCCGCTCAAGCAACAAAAGGCACAAAGGCTATAACAGTAGAAGTTACAAAAGTTAACGGACATGAGAACCTGGCATCTGACAAGGTTGCCAGTGGATCGATAGCTGTGGTTGACAAAGTATACGACCGCAACTGCGTTGTGGAAGAATTTACCACAGAACAATGCCCACAATGCCCTACAGGAGCAAAAATACTCCACAACACACTGGCAAAGGTTGACGAAACACGCGTCTTTGCTGCATGCCACCACTCTGCATACTACACAGACTGGCTTACAAAGAACTGGGATTCACAAATCACAAGCCTTATGTATGGCGGTACAGGTTCTACATTTGCTCCTGGTGTAATGCTTAACCGTAACAGCGAGATTGTGCCTAGCAATGGCTCTAATATGGGCAACGTATTCAGTATAAACGCTTACAGTGCAACAACAATGGCTGCATTTATTAACAGCCAGCTTGCGGAGACTTCAAACGCTGCACTGAACATTGAGGCAACTCCTAACGAAGACGGTACAGTATTGAACGTTAAGGTAACCGGTGAGTGCAACGAGGGATTTGATCAGGAGTCTGCACTCCTTACACTCTACCTGACTCAGGATAGCCTTAAGGCAAAGAGCCAGAGCGGAGCTACTGGCGTTTACTATCACATGCACGTGATTCGCTATGCCAACAGCCCTTGGGGTGAAGCCGTAACTTGGAACAACAACGCTTTCGAGGCAAACTTCAGCATCACACTAAGCACAGCATGGGTTAAGAAAGACCTTAAGCTGATAGCATTCCTCAACAAGCATAACGAAAGCGACTACACAGACAATGCCATAGAGAACTCTATAGGATGCGACTATCCTTACGACGCAACAGGCATCAACGGTATCGTTAACGATGGTAATGCAGTTGAAGTAGCTCGTTATACCATTGACGGACAACTCCTTTCTGCCCCCCAGAAGGGCTTGAACATCGTTAAGATGAGCAACGGACTGACAATGAAGGTTATGGTGAAGTAAGCGAATACTTCATATAAGCCATATAAAGAAACTAAAGAAGGCAACCCAATACAGGTTGCCTTCTTTTTGTTTAATATTATAACGTTTGAGCAATGATGACTAAAGCACAATATTTATAAGAATAAGCCGCCTTGCCAACGTTAATTATGCCGCAGGCTATGTTTAATTTGCATGCGGCATAATTTGTACATCACCGCACCTTAAACAACACAAATGTGCGCTGTTGCCGAACATCATAATAGACAGATAGTAGGAAGAAACTCTATATACTGGAAATATCAGACAGAGATAATCCTGTTGCCTTGGATATTTGCTCGTCAGTCATTCCCATTGACTTTAATTGCCGTGCAATTTCCAAAGAACGTTCCGCACGACCTTCTGCACGACCTTCCGCAAGACCTTCAATCCGCCCTTCTGCGCGGCCTTCACTAAATCCGTCATCGCGGCTTGTGTCAAAGAGACTACGCATGTGTCTCACGGATTCCATGTAGCGATCGTAAGCCCGTCGCTCTTTGTCCGGCAGAGAATCAACGCGGAGTTGTTCACGTGCCTCCGCAAGGCCTGCAGCCTTTGTCGTCTCGCTTATCTTACCTGTTTTCAAGAACTCTATCCATTCATCAAGCGGGGTTGTTGCCACCTTGTCAAAATCATTGACACGAAGAATATAATACTCAGGGAACAATTCACTGGCATCTTGCGTGTTTTGAGCTCCTATGCCCTTAAGTCCCAAAAACTTCTCGCTCTGTCGAGCTGACAATTTCAGTAAATCATGTGGTTTGTGCAATCCCTTAAACTCTGTCTTCCCATGATATACATAGTCTTTACCCTGACCTAACTCAAAATAAACGATGTTTATTGAGTATACTTTGCGCACTTTATCGTATGTGTCGCCTTTGTCAATATACTCAGTTATCGCCTTTGATACACCATAAAGCATGCGGTGAAAGTATGTTATTTCATGGCTATTCTGTATTTCTATTATGATAAGCTCACCGTCTTCGTCTTCCGCTAGCATGTCAACGCGGTTGTATTTGTCAAGCAAGTCTTCCTGATTGCCCTCACTCTCCAAGAATGTCTTAATAGACATCTTCTTGCCCGTAAGGGAAAACAGAAGACCTTCCACAACAACATGGTTTGTTTTATTGCGGAGCAGACGTTTCATAGCCCAATCAAATCTCACATATTTGTCGTAATTCTGTATCATAGATATGTCTCCTTTATCATTTAATCCAAAGCATTTGGGTTAAGACATTGAATGTTTGCCGCCAAATATAGCAAAAAATACCGTAAGTCTGAATTTTCTGCCTTGCTTATTTTTCCTTAAGTCAAAGATTATCTTTTACATTTACGGAAGTAAAAGCACAAGCTTACATGATTATTTCGCTCAAATACAAGCATGCAAGGCAAGACTAGCAAACAGCGTTTATTTTGCAAAGAACGTTAAATCAACATCTTCAAACAGAGAAAACTTATGCATAAGATAGGTTTGTTAGAACAAATGGTATAACTTTGTAGAGAAATTCAACAATACATGCAAAATATTTTCATTTAAAATCACATCAATATGCAGATTAAAAGAATTATTGTGTTTGCTGTGGTGGCATTGACTTGTTCGCTTGGCACATACGCCCAGGATGCGGAATTCAATCCCATGGCGCAGCCGCTGCCGACTGACCCTGCCGTCAGAACAGGAAAGCTCGACAACGGACTTGTTTATTATGTGCGTCACAACGGCTACCCCGAGCAACGCGTGAACTTCTACATTGCCCAGCGCGTGGGCTCTCTTCAAGAGGAGGAAAACCAGCGAGGATTGGCACACTTCCTTGAGCACATGTGTTTCAACGGAACAAAGAACTTCCCGGGCAACAATGTCATCGAGTATACACGTTCACTCGGTGTGCAGTTCGGCGGTGACCTCAACGCCTACACGAGCATCGACCAAACAGTATACAATATCAACAATGTGCCCACAACACGTGGCACAGCTGCCCTCGACTCCTGCTTGCTAATCCTTAAGGACTGGAGTCACGACTTGACACTTGAGCCTTCGGAAATCGACAAAGAGCGCGGTGTTATACACGAGGAATGGCGTCTTCGCACTTCGGCAGACAGCCGTATGTTTGAGCGCAACCTTGAAACACTGTACCCCGGTTCAAAATACGGAAAGCGCTACCCCATCGGTCTGATGTCCGTAATCGACAACTTCAAGCCTAAGGCTCTGCGCGATTACTATGAGAAGTGGTATCATCCCGCAAACCAAGCCATTATCGTTGTCGGCGACATCGACGTTGACCGCTTCGAGGCAAAGATAAAGGAGATGTTCTCTAGCATTAAGAACCCTGCAAACGCTGCTCCTATCGTTGACGAGCCTGTGCCAACAAACTTGGAGCCAATCATCGTGGTTGACAAAGACAAAGAATGTCAATCTCCCTCAATTGACCTGATGTTCAAATATGACACAACGCCAGAATCAGAGAAGAACACTTTGGGTTATGCGTTGGAACAATACGTAACATCTATGGTCAGCCAGATGCTCAACTCGCGCCTTCAGGAAACAGCACAGAAGGCTGATTGTCCGTTCACATCGGCATACTGCATGGCAGGAAACTACATCTTCGCCAAGACAAAGGACGCTTTCACCTTCTCGGCAACTCCCAAGGAAGGAAAAACAGAAGCAACTCTCGCAGCACTCACACGCGAAGCTTTACGCGCACAAGAACATGGCTTTACAGCAACGGAATATGACCGTGCGAAAGCCAACTACATAAGTTCGCTTGAGAAGCAATATACCAACCGCGACAAAATAGACAACGACCGCTTTGGCCGTCAGATGGCAAGCAATTATCTTGAGAAAGAGCCACTCATGTCTATAGAGCAAAAATACCAGCTCATGCAGCAGGTTTCTCAGTTACCCGTTGACCTCATAAATTCTGCCCTCGGCGAGCTTATCAACGTGGCAGACTCAAATGTGGTAATATTCAGCTCAAATACAGAGGCGGAAGGTGCTGTCTATCCTACAGCCGAAGGACTTAAGAAGGCATACGAAAGTGCACGTGCTGAAAAGGTGGAGGCATACGTAGACAACGTAAAACAGGAACCACTCATCGCACAGGCTCCAAAGGCTGGAAAGATTGTTTCAGAAAAAGAAAGCACAAAGTTCGGATATAAGGAACTCACCCTTAGCAACGGCGCACGCGTCTTGCTTAAGAAGACAAACCTAAAGGAAGGCGAAGTGCTCTTCAACGCAAATTCCAAGGGCGGAAAGTCTCTCTATGACGCAAAGGAAAGAGTAAACTTGGAAATGTTCAACGATGTAATCGGCTCAAGCGGTCTTGGCAATTTCTCTACAACAGAGCTCATGAAGCAGCTTGCTGGAAAGAATGCCAACGTTGACCTAAAACTCGGCGATTTCCACGAATACCTAACAGGAAACTGTACTCCGAAAGACCTTGAGACAATGTTCCAAATGAACTATCTCTATTTCACGGCAATAAAGAAAGACGAGCAGGCTGTAAACACGCTGCTTAACCAATACCGTGAAGCACTGAAGAACAAGGACCTTTCGCCTGAAGCTGCTCTAGGCGACTCTGTCTCTTACACTCTCAATGCCCACAACCCTCGCGAAATCTCGCTCTCTGCTGAAGACATAGACAAGGTTAATTATGACCGTATCTTGCAGATTGCAAAAGAGCGCACAGCAAATGCAGCTGA
This sequence comes from Barnesiella intestinihominis, assembly GCA_963586715.1. Lineage (GTDB taxonomy): Bacteria > Bacteroidota > Bacteroidia > Bacteroidales > Bacteroidaceae > Prevotella. The sequence goes on along the minus strand of CAVAAS010000001.1, from coordinate 103,808 downwards.
CTTTACCTTCACTATTGTAGGTAACTTCGACGAGGCTCTCGTGCGCAAATACATTGAACAGTATATAGCTTCGCTGCCATCCGTAAAGAAAGGAAAGAAATACGTACACGAAGACTGGAAGAAAATTTCCACCTATGCACAAGGCAACATCGACAATACGTTCAAACGCAAAATGGAAACGCCTAAAGCATACATCGTGACTATGTGGTATAACACCAATACCCCATATTCTCTTGACAACATGGTGAAGGCTGATGCAGCAGGACAGGTTCTTGAAATGGTTTATCTGAAGACTATCCGCGAGGAAGAGAGCGCTGCCTACACAGTTTCTGCCGGTGGAAATGTACGTATTGGCGGAGATACTCCTTTTGCTCAGATAATGGGATTCTGCCCTGTAAAGCCTGAAAAGAAAGACGTTGCCTTGAAAATCATGCGCGACGAACTCAAAAAACTTGGAACGACTGTTGATGCCGACATGCTGAAGAAGACAAAGGATTTGATGCTGAAGCAGTATGAAGACCAACAGAAGACCAACTCCTACTGGCTCAACGCTATTGACGTTTACGATGAATACGGCATTGACACCGATACAGATTACAAGTCAATTGTCAACGCTATAACACCGGAAACGGTTGCAAAGTTCGTAAAAGACAATATAATCGGAAAGAACTATGTTAACATAGTTATGCTTCCACAAGAATAATCTCCGCATTATACTATAAAAAGTCCTCGGTTTGCCAATTTTGCAAGCCGAGGATTTTTTATTAGACAAGAGCCATGGCATTTACCATAATGGCGAGAGTCTTAAGACGGGCATAATCAAATGACATATAAACGAGACCGCCAAACGGATTGTCTGTGCCCCACGAATTTTTACAAACGAAGAACTTGCGTCCTTCCTTGTCGTGGGCTATGCCTATGATTGCCATGCAGTGGTCATCGGTAGTGCGGAAACTGTCTATTTCACGCTGTCGCTGTTGTTGTGTTGCCATGTAGCAACGCTCTGGAACATCGGCAACCCCCTTCTCAAAGGAAAAGCCCTTTTCGCTTGTATCGCCTTCCCAACAAACAGGATGCCCTGAGCGAAGTGATTTTTCCATTATCTGCATCATCTTGTTCAAAGGGACATTTAGGAAACGCTCATTGCTGAAATTATCGTTGGAGGGCAAGACAACTTGCCGGTCGTAAGGCTCGTTCTGCAAACTTGTGAAAGCCACATATTCATCAGGCATACACACACTATGGGCAAACTCCAGCGGAGTATATTCCATGCTGAACATATAAACATGCCCTGGCAATGGGTTTATCGCTCTATCAAGAACCTTATCGGCCTCATTCCTTGCCGCAGAGAGTCCTCTTCCATGAGCTGCCAAAGCTTTTATTGTCGTTTGAACTTTGCGGGCTGCCACGTTTATGCTTGCATTGGTATGATAGGAATCGTATGGCATAAGGCCATAAGTCTGTATTATCCTTATGAGCTGGGGCATCACTCCACGAGTGGTTATACGTCTTACACCGCGAGACATGTAGCATTTGTCAACCTGTTCTTTCATAAACATACGTGCCACATAAGCCGGAGAGAGGTTTACTGAGTCACCGCGCGTAATATGTTCCGTTTCAATTGTCGCCAGCATAGCGTATGCCCAGCAAAGACTACTTGCGCCTTGGTCTTTGACTGGAGTCATTGCCAAGACCGTTTCATTGGTAAACTCTGCGGTCGTTGTGTCATTAGCGCCCAATGCCACCATTCCTCTGCTGCTTACTCCATTTCCAGTGCAGCCACAAACAGCAGTTGCAAGGAAAGCTGTTGCCACAGCAAATGAAAGTGTTTTTCGCTTATCTGTATTCAAGTATATCGACATCTTTCCTACATTATTTGTTTATTCCTCCACAAGTTTTCCTTCTGCGCAAAGTGCGTTCCACATAGAATAGCGCGCCTCAGGAGCCATCCGTTCAATCTCGCTGAACAAACCTGCCACTGACGAACGATGAGAGTCGGTCTCATAAGGGCACAGTTTCTTTTGCTTCTCATAACCTTTTAGAGTGGCGTAACGCAAAATGTCAGACTCCTCCTCCATACATAACGGGCGTATGATGGTAATCGGCATTTTATTCATCTTCAACCTTGCTGGCATAGTGGAAAAATGCCCCTGAAAAATCTGGTTCATAAGAGCTGTGTGTATAATATCGTCTTGGTGATGACCAAGAGCAATCTTGTTGCATCCTAATTCCTGCGCCTTAAGGAAAATCTGCTTACGGCGATTCCATGAACAAAGGAAGCATGGCGACTTGCGAGTGTCTGTAGACATATCGAATCCTGTCGTTACAACATGCAACTTTACACCATGAGTTGCGGCAAACGCCTCTAGATATGCTGTATCACTCTCGTATTTTATATTGTCCATGCGCACATGAATGGCATGCACCGTAATATGTGGCGTGCTTATCCTCTGCTGCCTGCCAAGCAACTCCACGAGGAACAAAGAGTCTTTTCCTCCGGAAAGGGCAACAAGGATGTTGTCACCGTCTTCTATCAAGCGGAATTCCTTGACCGCCTTACGGTAACGGCGCATAAGACGCGCCTCAAGTTTTGATTCTTCTGTAGGTATTGGCATCGTTAATTTTGTCTGTTTATGTTATAACATCATTTCAGAAAAACAAGGAATACCGCTCCCACCAAAAGTAAGAAAGCAAGATAATGATTCCAATGAAGGCCCTGATTGCCGAACATTAGGTTTATTATGACCGTAAACACTATCAGACTGAGACATTCCTGTATAACTTTCAATTGCACAAGCGAGAATGGTCCGCCATTGCCTGTAAAGCCTATTCTGTTTGCCGGCACCTGACAACAATACTCCAGAAAGGCGATAGCCCAAGAGAAGGCAATTACACCAAAAAGAGGCCAGTTGCTGCTTGCCCCCGTCTGCTGTAGTTTCAAGTGCCCATACCATGCCAGTGTCATGAAAATGTTGCTCAATACGAGTAATAAAATTGTGTATATTCCTGTCATTTCTTAATAACTAATTATAAAAAGAATAACCTGCAAAATGATGTATCCTGTGATTTCGGAAAGATAATGCCTTTCCGCTATACTATAAACCCTTTCAAACGGTCAATTGCTCGCCTTTCCCTAGAAGGAACTCACATTGACCTCTCAGCCCAGTCGCTGCGGTCGAGCGTCCTATACCCTATTGCTTCTGCAAGATGTTGCCTTTCCACATGATCACATCCATCCAAGTCGGCTATAGTGCGAGCAACTTTAAGAATGCGGCTATAAGCGCGGGCAGAAAGCGAAAGGCGCTCCATCGCCAGGCGAAGCATGTCCATTCCCGACTCATCAGGTTCAGCAAATTCATGTATCATGCGCTCTGTCATCTGAGCATTGCAATGGATTCCTTTATAGTCTTTGTATCTTTCCGTTTGTATATTTCTTGCTTTGACAACACGCTCCCGTATAGCTGTGCTCGGCTCACCGGGTTGCGACTTGGAGATGTCTTTAAATGGCACTGGCGTTATCTCGCACTGTAAATCTATTCTGTCAAGAAGAGGACCGCTAATCTTGTTCATATAACGTTGTATCTGGCCAGGAGTGCAAACACAATGGTGGGTTGGGTCATTAAAATAGCCACACGGACAAGGGTTCATACTTGCCACAAACATAAAAGAACAAGGATATTCTACGGTGTACTTCGCCCGTGAAATGGTGATTTTACGGTCTTCTATAGGTTGACGCAACACTTCAAGTGTTGACTTGTTGAACTCCGGAAGTTCATCGGCAAAGAGTACTCCATTGTGAGCAAGTGATATTTCACCAGGTTGCGGGTTCAGACCGCCTCCAACAAGAGCTACCTGTGAAATAGTATGGTGGGGTGAACGATACGGACGCTGAGATATAAGCGACATATCTTTGCCTAGTTTTCCTGCAACGGAGTGTATTTGTGTCGTTTCCAGACTTTCAGACAAAGACAATGGCGGAAGGATTGTCGGCAAACGCTTGGCCATCATTGATTTTCCACTGCCTGGCGGGCCTATCATTATAATGTTGTGGCCTCCTGCCGCGGCCACTTCCATTGCCCTTTTAACATTTTCTTGTCCGCGCACATCAGAGAAATCAAGCTCAAACATTTCCTGATGTTCATAAAATTCCTTGCGCGTGTCAATACGTGTAGGCTCATATTCTGTTGAACCATTCAAAAATGACACTACATCATAAAGGTTCTCCATTCCATACACATCAAGGTTGTTCACCACTGCAGCTTCCCTAATGTTTTTTTGGGGAACGATGAGACCCTTGAATTTCTCTTTCCGTGCCCTTATTGAAATGGGCAAAGCACCGCAAACAGGCTGCAGATGTCCATCAAGGCCAAGCTCGCCAACAAGCATGTATTTGTCAAGGATATCGGAATTAACCTTTCCCATTGCTGCAAGTATGCCTATGGCAAGGGGAAGGTCGTAGCCACTGCCTTCTTTACGCAAGTTAGCCGGAGCCATATTAACAGTAATATCGGCAACAGGGAATTTATAGCCATTGTTCTGAAGTGCGGCGACAATTCTATCGTGGCTCTCCTTTACTGCGGTGTCGCCAAGGCCGGACAGATGGAACATAACACCTCGCGACATACAGATCTCTATAGTAACGGTTGTCACCTCGAGTCCGTTTACCGCTGCACTATATGTCTTGACTATCATATCCTCTGCCTTTCTCTTACTTCATATATTTTTCAAGCTCATCAATGGTCACGTTCTTAGCAAGAATCCTTCCGTCTGCACTAACGATAAAGTTCTCTGGTACAGCATGAAAGCCCAACGTGGCAAGAAGCCTGCTATTGAATAGTTCTCCATCGCACACGTTGGTAAAGTCGAATCTGTCGCGTACTATTGCTGCCTTGCAGTCTTTCACACAAGCATCAAGGTTCAAGCCAAGAATGTCTGTATTTCCACCACCATCCTTAGCAAGGATCATCGCTGTACGTAAGAAGTTCTCACTGTCGTAGCTCCATGAAGCCCATGTACATACAAGTAGTTTTTTTCCATAAAAAGTGGCATTAGTCACTACATTTCCATCTGTTGATATGGCTTTGAAGTGCGGCATTTTTCCGCCTACAGATGTGGCAAGAAGCATCTTCACTGCGTCTTGCATTTCCTTCAAGCCCGTAGCCTTAGGTTGCTTAAGCGCAACTATAGCCAATAGTTCCTTACCTTTTTTTATGTATTCTACATTACCACTACCTATAAAATACTTTCGCAACAGATATATTGCTACAGGTGATTTGGCATTGTCACGGATAAAGTTTTCTGCTTGTTTTACTGTTTCTGGAGGCGACATAGAGGCCACCGACTTCCGAAATGTTGTCATCAGTTCGTTATCGTCGGTGCCTTTAATCTCCATTTCCTTCAGATGTGAAGCGTCAGCCTTTATATCCACACTTTTACCTGCCTCTGCAAAAATAGGTTGTTCGGAAAAGTTAGGGAAGACAATGGTCAGTTGTCCACTCCTAGCACACGGTATTTGCATAGCAAACCGCCCGCCATTAACTTTTATCGTATCAACACCATTCGTCAACCCATCGCTACTGTATACATACAATTCGCCTTGGTTCATATTAAGGAATCTTCCCTCAATTGTAAAATATCCTTTTTTTGAACTACACGAAGCGAGGATTGCAGCTAAAGCCAGAAACAAAAGGATGCGCTTCATTCTGATATATTTACTTTATATTCTTCAGTTCCAAATCATTGTCAGCATAGTCCTTTAGACTTGGGTCCTTTGCCAATGCGCTCTTTAGGTATGACGCTGCTTCTGATTTGTTTCCTTGACGAGCGTTTACTATGGCATAAAGATAATCAGTCATTGCATTCTTGTTAACAACCTTGCTGAGTGTTTCCTTTGCACCACGGTAGTTCTTGTTCAAGATCTGCGCCAAAGCTGACGTATTGGTGTTTATACCTTCGAAATTCTTTTCTGCTTGATCATAGTTGCCCTGAGCAATGTTCAGCGCACCGAGAGCTTTGTTGAGATCATTTGCACCTGTTGCCTTAGCTATCAAGTTGCGAGCTTCCTCCGTATTACCTTGTTGCAGAGCAATAAGTCCCTTGTTAGCATTAGCTTCGGCAGTTTGTCCTCCCTTAGATAGTGCTAAATCAAGATAAGTCTGTGCCTCAGCCGCATTGCCTTTTGCTGCTTCCATTACAGCAATATTGTTAAAAGCACGTCCATCATTAGGATATTCTTTCGCTGCAGTCTTGTATATTTCCTCTTTCTTTGCATCGCTGCTTTCGAGTGTTGCGGCATAAAGAAGTTCATCTACGCTGAGCTTTGAAGCATCCTCTGCGTACTGTTCCTTTATCTGCTCATCGCTACGGCCTATAGTTTCATAGTTTATTATAAGTCGAGAACGGCGCAATTCTGGAAGAATGCCATCAGCTAGCTCACGATAGCCAGCAGACATGTTACGTATCTGCTGCTCACGCTCTTGAGGATCCTGATACATAGAGAGAACTCGGAGCACAACGTCTTTGTCCTGAAGGTTTGAAGCAGCCACAAGTTTTTGGAAACCATCCCAGTCCTGTGCTGTATAGCTTGCAGCAACGTCTGTCTTTACTTTCGTTTCTTTCAGAGTCTTGTTAACATAGTTCTCCGAAACATCCTGACGCTTGCTAGCCAGCTTGTCATTGAATGCCACTCCACCATCTGGCGAAGCGTATGCAGACACTTCCACATTCTTAATATTCAGTCCTTCCTTATCTCGGTTAATCTTCTTAAGCATACTTACGAAGTCCTTTACAGAGCTGTTTTTCATCTCGCTCTTTCTGAGATTTGCCTGATTGATAAGGAACTTTATCTGTGCTTCCTGCTTCTGCTGCTGTACACGCTGGAAGGTATCAGGAGCCAAGCATATTCCGTCGCTGAAAAGAGTCTTCTTATATAGTTCACTAGTAGATATAATACCTTCTGCAATCTTTACTGCTGGCACATTAACCTTTTTCTTTCCAACATAAGCATCAAAAGTAAGATACAGGTCACTCTTGTGCATTTCGGACGTATAGTCAAAGTTTGTCTTCATAGTATAGTTGCCGCCCATTTTATAATTAACGGTTGTGTTGTTTCCAGCCACTTTTTCTCCCTGGAAAGTTTCAGACCTTCCAGTCTGTGTCTTACCATTACCATACCGCAACTCAGGAGTAACAGTAACAACAGCTTTCTTCTGCATATATTTCTCAGGGAATTTGCCGTTTATCGTTGTGGGAACTTTTCCACTTTCTGTCTCAAGTGGGTTAGGAACTACACTGAAGTTGTCTGCAGACAATTCTCCTAATTTTGAAGAACACGAAGACACTGCCATCAACGTTGCTGCCGACAGGAATAAAACTACACTTTTTTGCATATTAAATAAAGGTTTTAAGGGGAAGGATATCTATCTATAACTTCCACGAATAAATGATTAATCGGTTATAGAACGATTACTTTTAAAAGTGCCGCGAGCGGGACTCGAACCCGCACGGCCATCACTGGCCAAGGGATTTTAAGTCCCTCGTGTCTACCAATTCCACCATTGCGGCGTTCCGTGAGCGGAAAACGGGACTCGGACCCGCGACCCCAACCTTGGCAAGGTTGTGCTCTACCAACTGAGCTATTTCCGCAAAAAGTGAAGAGGAGGAGACTCGAACTCCCACGACACAATTGTCACTACCCCCTCAAAGTAGCGCGTCTACCAATTCCGCCACCTCTCCAGCTTAAAAAGGAATGTGCCCAGAACAGGACTCGAACCTGCACGTTGTGAAACACACGCACCTGAAACGTGCGCGTCTACCAATTCCGCCACCTGGGCTTTTACAATAATTCAAAGAAGAGCGGAAAACGGGACTCGGACCCGCGACCCCAACCTTGGCAAGGTTGTGCTCTACCAACTGAGCTATTTCCGCCTTTCCGCAAAAGCTTTGCAAAGGTATGATATTTTTTCGCAAATACAAATTTATTCTGCTTTTTTTTGAAGGATCATTGCTATTTGCATATAAAAAAACGATAATAGACATTGTTTTTAATCGCCATAATGACAATATTTATAACTTTTCATTTTTATCAAAACACCATGTCTTCCGTCTTTATCTTATCGGCATCTGTTATTTGTCTTATCACTTTGCAAGGCACACCACCAGCTACAACTCCTGCAGGAATGTCGTGAGTAACAACAGCTCCGGCTGCTATAACTGAGCCATTACCAATGGTTACGCCACCAATAACCGTCACACTTGCTCCGAGCCACACCCCATCGCCAATATGGATCGGCTTGCTCGTCATAAGCGGTTCCGTCTGCCTCTGTACATAATTAATTGGATGTCCTGGACACGCCAACACGCACCTAGGCCCTATAAAAACATCTTTACCTATAAAGATTGGCGATGTGTCAAGAAAAACACTATCAAAGTTTACAAGCGTAAAATGCCCTCCTGCGAAGTGGGTGTTTATTCCATAGTCAAAATGTATATGCGGCATAATCACCACATTCTTGCTCCATGTTCCAAGCAACTCCTTTAGTATTGCCGACTGAGCTTCTGTATCCGAAGGATCCGTAACGTTATATTTCCAGCAAAGCTGGCGCGACTTGTGCTGTATGTCCTGCGGTATGTGCATCACATTTCCGGTATACGGAGCATCTGATGTAACAATACTGCGCACATCATCTTCATTCTGTATTTTTTCTTTCATAATTTTATTCTTATCGAACCCACATAAAACACTTGCTTCCTTAGAAGCCTACTGCACACCATTACGTATTGCATTGTCATAATGCAGTCTTGCTACAACAATATTCTTGACACGCAAATACAAAATTTGGCATTTATGTAAAGGTACATATAAAATGTAAGATCGTATCCGTTTCGAATGATTTTGCGTAGTAATGGAGAAAAATCGCACTTATTGCCAATTGATAAACCTTAGTTTTAATTAAAGTCGCTAATTTTGCCAAAAGAACGGTATGAAATCATCGGACATATACATAATTATGGATATAAAAGAAAACACTAAAGGCAACGAAGAAAGAAGCATAACTGTATTCATTGATAAGAGACGCCCCTTTATTGACGGGAACACACATAGGAATAAGAATACCGTGATAATGCTTGTGACATCAGGCAAAGCGCACATTGAAATAGACTTTAAGTCTTATTCGCTAAAATCGGGCAACATGCTCATGCTTCCCCCTTCCTGTTTTTTCAAATGCATAAGACAAAGTGATGATTTCATTGTATCTTACATTACGTTCACACAGACTATAACCGAAGAACTGACAAGCCGTTTTGAACCAACCTACTTCGCCTTCATGCAAGAATACCCTGTCGGTGACATTCCAGCCGATGATGCCGTCCACATAAACAACATGATGGCTGGAGTAGGCCACATCCTTGACAAGTCGGAACAGGAGCATAGCGTTCAGATTGCCCAGTTGCTGATACAGTGTTTCTATCTTGACCAATACGATTTCTGCAAGAAACAAATTACAAGCAGGAGCACTGTTGGCATAAGCAATCAGGAAAAATTGTTTATGCGCTTTCTCACTCTCGTACACCAATACGCTGCAGAGGAACGCGAATTGTCTTTTTACTCCGACAAACTTTGCATAAGCAATAGGTATCTTTCTGCAATAGTACGCAATCAGACGGGAAAGACAGCCAAAGATTTCATTGATCAATGCTGCATAAAGGAGATAAAGATAAGGTTGCGCACAACATCGGAACCTCTTCAAAACATCGCTTACAGCATGAATTTCCCTGACCAGTCGTTCTTCTGCCGATATTTCAAAAAAAATACGGGCATGACCCCAAAAGAATTCAGGGCAAATTAAAAACAAGATAACATGATCTTTTGAATATTTCCACAGACAAACAATATAAACAGGCTGCCCGTGAAATCACTTCACAGACAGCCCAGAGACTATCGATTACGCAAATAGGTATGAAAAATCAAATGTAACCGATCCTTGAAAAGGTGAATAATCAGAAAGTTCGTTCTTCAGAGCCACCGCCTAAGGCTTGATACAAAGATATGAGATTCTGCACTAACGACAAATTGTTTGCCGATTGCGTAAGTTGTGCACTCAACAACGACTGGCGTGCCGTCAGTATTTCCAAATAAGTGGTGCTGCCGTGTTCCATAAGTAGCGTGGTATTCCGAAGAGCACTCTCTAGTGCGGTCACCTGCGAAGTTATCGAGACGGCTTTGTCTTTTGCCGTTTGGCATGCCGTCAGCGCATCGTTTACCTCCTTACCAGCATTGAGAAGCGTCTGTGTGAACGAGAGTTTCGCCTCTTCCTGCTGAGCTTTGGCTATTTTTAGTTGAGCCATATTTTGCCCTCTACTGAAGATAGGAGCCGTAAGCGACCCAAGAGCCGATGCCAAAAGCCTTCCGGGATTTATTATCTGTGCCCCCGAATTGTTTGTCCATCCCACACTTCCGCTCAGCACCAACGAAGGATAGAATGCCGAACGCGCTTGGTTTACACCATAGAATGCAGCTTCTACCGTGCGTTGCGCCATGCGCACATCAGGACGTTCAGACAAGAGCTGCAACGGAACACCTACTGATATGCACTCAGGCAACGCTGGTGAGATGTTGCTTGCCGTTTCATAATGGCGCGGTGTTTCCCCAAGAAGGATAGACATTGCAGTTTCTGTCTGTGAGATCTGCTTCTCCAGGTCAAGCACTGAGGTATGCACTTGATGCATAGCCGCCTCCATTTGGTTTACACCCGCCTCATCGTAACGGCCTACATTCTTAAGGGCACGTGCCGTGACAAGTGTTTCTTTCCAAGCCTCCTCCGTTTCCTTTGATATCGACAACTGCTCTCTCAGTGTGCCTAACGTATAATACGTGTTGGCTATGTTTGCAATCAGCTGAGTTCTCACTGCCTGACGATAATCCTGGCTCTTGGCATAAAGAGCCTTTGCCTGCTGCTTTGCGTTGCGCATCCGTCCAAAGATATCTATCTCCCAGCTCATCGTTAGAGGCACGGAATATGTCTGTGTAACTTTCTCGTTGTTGAAACTGCTCACTCCTGCCTGTGGCGCCAATGCAAAAGCTGGAAGGAAGGCAAGTTTTGCCGCTTTCAGGGTTGCTGCCGCCTCATCTACTCTGAGTGCAGCCGACTGATAGTCGGTATTCTGTTCCAGCCCCCGCTCTATCAGTTCCTGCAGTTGCCGGTCTGTAAAAAGCTCGTGCCAGTCCATTGAGCCCAAGCTCAATGTGTCGGCAGAGTGTGTCTCAAGACTGTCATTTTCTGACGACAACGACAACACGCTTTTTTTGTCGCCATACAAGTCTTCTGGCACAGAAACCATTGGCTGATATTTAGTATATATGCCGCAGCCGCTTAGCGATGCTATCATTGCGACTGACAATATTATTTTCTTCATAATCGTTTTGTTATTCGTCTTTTACACTTCAAGCAAGCTCCCGAAAACCGGTATTTCCATTTAAGGAATACCGATTTTCAAAAACAGCTTTCCATTACTTGCCCGCTTTGTTCTTTTCGTTAATACTCTTTATCAGTTCCTGCTGAATCTGCAAGTCTGCCTCTTCATCGTAAGGCTTTCTCACCTTCTCCTGCAGCCACTCGAATACCACATAGAATACTGGCACGACAAATATTAGCGAGAGCGAACCAACGAGCAATCCTCCTACCACGCCGGTTCCAAGAGAACTGTTGCCATTTGCACCTGCTCCTGTAGAGAACATCAGTGGCAACATACCGAACACCATACAGAGTACTGTCATAAGAATTGGACGCAAACGGTCTTGTGCAGCAGAGAATGCCGATGATATAATGCCCATTCCTGCTCGTCTGCGCTCCACCGCATATTCAGTAATCAAAATAGCAGTCTTAGCAAGCAAGCCTATCAGCATGATGATACCCGTTTGCAAATAAATGTTGTTCTCCAATCCGAAGAGTTTTGCAAAGAGGAAGCTACCCATCAATCCGAATGGTACGGAGAGGATTACGGCAAATGGTATGAGGAAGCTCTCGTAGAGGCACGCCATGATGATGTAGATGAGTATCACGCAGATGCCGTAGATGAACAGTGTCTTGCCGCCGCTGCTGTTGCTCTCCTCACGGGCCATACCGCCGAATTCGTAGCTGTAACCTGAAGGAAGGGTCTGTTCTTTCACCTCGGCGATGGCCTTCTGTGCCTCACCGGAGGAGTAACCGTCTGCCACGTTCACATTCACCGTGATAGAACTGTAGAGGTTGAAGCGGTTTGACACCTGTGGTCCTACTCCATCCGTCAGAGTGACGAACTCGCTAAGCGGAGCCATCTCAGAACCGTTGCGCACAAACATGTTGTCGAGCGAGTGCTTGTCAAGGCGGAATTGGGGTGACGCCTCGATCATCACACGATATACCTTACCAAATTCATTGTAGTTGCTCACATAGGAACCACCGCAGTAGCTGCCCAGAGCATCGAGGATTGTGGAAGGAGAGATGCCTGCGCGCTTACACTTGGCAGCATCGACATCCACTGAAACCTGCGGGAAGTTCATACCGTAAGAGGTATATGCCACGGCAATCTCTGGTCGCTTGTTCAGCTCACCCAGGAACTTCATCACGTGATTGTAGAATACCTTCTTGTCGCCGCCCGTCTTGTCCTGCATGTTCATCTCGATG
>CAVAAS010000001.1:0-91133 GCA_963586715.1 Barnesiella intestinihominis | reverse complement strand
AATCATGGCGGGCTGGAACACGAACACCTGTGCCTCCTTCAGTTTGCTGAACTCAGTGTTCAGTCGTGCCATCACATTGTCAATGGAGTGTTCCTTGCCTTTGCGCTCGTCCCAACTCTTTAGTCGCACAACGATAGTACCGTAGGATGTTCCCTGTCCGGAGAGCAGACCGTAACCGGCAACTGTACTGAAGTGCTGCACCTCCTCTTGCTTGGCAAGGATGTCACCGATCTTGTCTATTGTCTTGTTGGTCTCTGCCAAGGTGTTACCAGGAGATGTACTTACGTTAATCATCATCACGCCCTGGTCTTCCTGAGGAACGAAACCTGTCTTGGTGGTGGTCATAAGGAACACGAGCAATGCCACGGAGGCTGCCAATCCTGCCCAAGCCAGCCAGCGATGGTGGAAGAAGAACATAACGCCTCGCTTGTACTTGCCCATCAAGGCACCGAAGGCTGTGTTATAGGCAGCGCGGACTCTTCCGCTAAATCCCTTCTTGTGGCCGTCCAATGGATTGCCGTTGGCATCGAGCAAGAGATTACCGTGCGCATCGGTTGCGCCCTCGGTAGGTCTCATCATCATGGCGCAAAGCGCAGGACAGAGGGTCAAGGCCGAAATCATGGACAAACCTACTGACGTTGCCATTGTGATACCAAACTGAGTATAGAAGATACCTGATGTTCCGCCCATGAATGACACAGGGATGAACACTGCCATGAATACCAACGTACAGGAAACCACTGCCATACTCACATCGTGGAGGGCGTCGCGGGTGGCGAGGTACGGTGACTTATATCCCGAGTCGAACTTCGCTTGGACTGCCTCCACCACAACGATGGCATCGTCCACCACCGTTCCGATGGCAAGCACAAGGGCGAAAAGCGTAAGGATGTTTATACTGAACCCTGCAACTTCCAAGCAAGCGAATGTTCCGATGAGCGAAACTATGATGGAGATGGCGGGGATGAGCGTACTCTTGAAGTCTTGCAAGAAGAAATATACCACCAAAACTACGAGGATGATGGCGATGACCAATGTCTCCACCACTTCGTGGATGGAGGCGAAAAGGAAGTTGTTTGAACTGTGCATCTCCACAAATTCACATCCCTTGGGCAGCGCCTTAGACATCTCTTCGAGTTTTGCCGAGATGTTTTTGTTCACCTCCGTAGCGTTGGCACCAGCCACCTGGAAGGTCATGAAGGTAACACCCGGCTTTTTGTCTACCTCTCCGTGGAAACTGTAGGAAAGTCGTCCGAGTTCAACCTCTGCCACGTCCTTCAGGCGCAGCACAGTTCCGTCGTCATTGCTACGGATAGCCATGTTCTTGAACTCCTCCACGCTCTTCAGTCGACCGTGATATTTCAATGTATATTGGAACGTGTTGGGCGAAGCCTCGCCGAGGGCACCTGTTGGAGCCTCAATGTTCTGCTCGCCGAGCACCTGGGTAACGTCTGAAGGCTGCAGATGATACTGCGCCATGAGGTCTGGCTTCAACCATATACGCATACTGTATGTATCGCCAAGTTCCAGCACTTCACCGACACCGTTGATACGTTTTATCTCTGGCACCACGTTGATGTCGAGATAGTTGGCAAGGAAGGTCTCGTCATACTTGCCGTCATTGCTCACCAACGCACCAATCTGCAAGAAGCTGTTCTGCTGTTTCTGCGTTGTGACACCAATCTTCGTTACCTCCGACGGCAACAGTCCCTGCGCCTTCGACACTCGGTTCTGCACGTTGACCGTTGCCATATCCGGATCCGTGCCTTGCTTGAAGTACACGTTTATCTGCGCTGTTCCGGAGTTTGTTGCAGTTGAAGTGATATAGAGCATGTTCTCCACACCGTTTATGCTCTCCTCCAGCGGCATGATGACGCTCTTCATCACCGCATCGGCATCTGCACCGGTATAAGTCGCCTCCACACGCACCGTAGGAGGGGCAATGTCTGGATACTGTTCCACAGGCAGGTTGAACAGCGAGATCAAGCCTACCATAACAATCAGCACGGCGACGCATATCGCCATCACTGGTCTCTTGATAAATATGTTGCCTTTCATTTACTTCTGCTTTTTGGATTTTACGACTTCTCCTTCATGCACCATTCCTGCTCCGTCGGCAACTATTTCGTCACCAGGCTTCAAACCACTTGTTACAACAAACTCATTGCCCGTTTGCAGTTGCTGCACTCCTATCAACTGAGCCACTGCTTTGCCGTCAACTACCTTATATACAATACGCTTGTCTTGCTGCTGCACTGTTGCTGCCTGCGGTATTACTATCACATCCTTCATGACCGACGGTATAAGTACATTTCCCGAGCCGCCGCTATTAAGCAGGCGCTCCGAATTGGGGAACACTGCACGTAAACTAACCGTACCGGTCTGCGTATCTATCACACCGCTAATACTCTCCACTCTGCCTTTGTGTTGATAAACAGACTGGTCGCCAAGCTGAAGCGATACGGCGGGCATACTCTTCAGAGCAGCGTCTTTAGAACCATACTGGCGTATAAAACCAAGAAGCTGCTTTTCCGTCATAGAGAAATACACATACATTTCTGAATTGTCTGAAACGGAAGTAAGCGGTTTCTGCATGCTCGGGCCAACCAATGCTCCCACACGATAAGGTAAAGTGCCAACAACACCATTGGAAGGACTGCATACCTCAGTATATGAAAGGTTATTCTTTGCATCAACCACCTGTGCCTGGGCTTGCGACAGTTGGGCTTGCGCTGTGTGGTAAGCGTTTTCCGAAGTCTTGTAAGCATAGGACGAAATAACCTTCTGCGCCAGCAGTTCCCTATTCTCCTCATATGTGAGTTTTGCTGTAGCAAGAGCAGCCTTAGCTTGCCGCTCGTTTGCCAAAGCCGTAGCAAGGGCAGCACGGTAAGGCACTTGGTCTATGACAAAAAGCAGCTGTCCTTTAGCAACTTTGTCTCCCTCCTTAACACATAACCGTTGTATTTTCCCCGAAACTTGCGGATAGATGTCTATGTCCTGGCGACCTTTTATTGATGCAGAATAAGACGATTCTACACCGATAGTCTTGCGGCTCACCGTCATAGTCTTGAAATCAGCACTAGATACTTGTTCTGTCTTTTTCTGTTGACAGGACGTTGCCAGCAAAAAACATCCGATGGCAATTCCTACATAAGAAATTTTCATTGTCTTCATAATTCTTCACTTTTTCAAATCGTGTGCAAAGGTAAGACGATTGCCAAGGCATTGGTATGACTATTATGGAATGGTATTTTTCAAAAGCGGAAATAATGGCATGATTTTCAAAGATTTTAAATTCTTTTAAAACGTGCATAAAAACAAATGCGGCTTAACCTTAAAACTGGTTAAGCCGCATGTAATACTGATTGCCGGCAATGATTGCCGATGAATATCATTTAACGAGCGATGTAACTGGGTTTCTTATCCCCTTCATACTCGTAAGGAATGCCTTGGCACTGCCGAAGCGTAAAAACATATCAAGGCGTATAGGCACATGATTTTGGTCGTCTGTTACGTAGAAGCGCACTATTTCCTCCCATTTCCCATCTTCCTTTTCAAGATATGAAAGCTCTACACAACGATATTTGTGCCCGTTGTCTGCCTTTATCTTCGTTGTGCCGTTGAAGCGCAGGCGAGCCGGCGACGTTCCTTTCCCGTCGGCTATGGGGAAATCAACCGTATGCCCTTTTTTCCAATTTACCGAACTGAACGAGCGCGCACGCAGGAAGATATTCAGCATATCATAGACACAGTTTGACGGATTGAAGCTTTTCCATGAATGAGTGCCATCGTTGTGCTGACGGTGGCAACGCAATGATACATTGCCATTGGGATAGTTATAGAATACTTCATCCACCGTGTATCGCTTGCCCTCACGCGCTCCCTTACGGAAATAAAGCGGTTCGAGGGCAGTAGAAGCGTAACAGAGCAATGTGTCGCGCAGCACAAACATGTTGTCAACTTTCTTGTTGCCGCGTGTTGTAAGGCTGGAGCGGAAAGCACGCTGTCCCTTGTATGTACTCTCTACGGTATACATACTGGCTGTCCCTGCCTTTACCCATACGAATTGCCAGTTATAGTAAAGGTTATATGATAGGAATTCGCCCGACTTGAATGCGGTATTTCTGAACGAGCACTGCGCTGCTGCTATCAGTGCGAAGAACATCATTGCTGCCATTATGGCGAGGCGCATGCGCAATGCACCGGTTGCTTGTTTATTCACTTACGTATAGATTTGTTTCTTTCTGGATATTCCTGTTACCAAAGCAAAGGCTTACAGAATTATTTGGGAATATACTGTATTCCCATTTTCTTCGCCCGCTCTGCATTACGGTGCTTAACCGTCTTGTCCTTATCTGCTTTTTGCTTCGTTATGGCATATGGCTTCTGATGTGCGGCATCGCGCGCTTCTGGATTCCAACTTAGCGTTATGTCCCACTTCGCCTTGCATTCTATCTTTTCTGGATAATAGAACGTCTGCTCTGCCTGCAGTCCTGCGGAATAGTCGCCGGTGTCCCAAATACCATTGCCGTTCACGTCGCGGAACATACGCATATAATACGTTCCCGGGGTGATGTAGAAGAACTCAGCATTGCCGTTTTCCACCTTCACTGTTTTTACGACTCTATCGCCAGTATCAAGCAGCTGCGCCATGCGAGGCACGCTATCGCTGCCGTTTATGGTCATGAGCAACGTTCCGTATTCGTCCTCCGACTTTACCTTCAGTCCTTGCTTGTAAGCAGCGCACACGTTGCCATAAATATCCACGAAGGCGGCGGAGTCGACCTCAAAACTGTATTCCACGTCTGGCCGCCATTCGCCAATGACCTCATAACGGCGCGGTATGGCTTTTTTCTCACGGAATATAAACTTGGAGCGATACCACAATGTGTCATGCTTTGCATAGAGATGTATCTTTGAAGTATCAACGCTCGCCAAAGGCACCGGCATGTCGACAACTATGTTTTGGTCGGGATCAGGTTGCGACTTTACGTTATATTTCGGTTCAAGCAACTCCGCAGGCATCGTTTCCTGATAATCACGCCCGCGTTTCTTTGCCTTTTCCTGCGTTTTTTTCCATTCATCATAAGCACGCGCCTTATCTTTTAGACGCTTTGCATACGGAGTCTTTGACAAGACATCAAGGGTATCTATTGTCGTTACAAGGTTCCCCAACGTGTCTGTTGCCATATACGTCAGTTGCATCCGCAGGGTATCTTGGTTGACAAGAAGCGTGTCGCGGAGCCAAAACCTGACGGTGTCCTTGTTTTCCGTGTTCTCCGTAAGGAACGCTCCGTCTGAGTTAAAGTTAATTCCCTTTACTTCAGGAAGCTTGGCATCGCCTCCGCTAAAGAATAGCGTGAACATACGCGGGTCGGTGCGTTCAGCTTTTAGGAAATAGCGGTCTGTCTGGCGTTCCGTGAAAGCACGCAGCACGATGTCGTCTGGCAAGAAGCGCGTATAACCGATGGAACGTATGGAGTCGATATGCAGAGAGTCGCGCCACACGGTGTCTTGCCTCACGGCATCGGTAAAACGCGGTTCTATAACGTCATTGCAGAAAGCGAGCATCTCGCTCTTCTGACTGAAGAAATAGTTGCCGTCGGCATCCTGCAACGCCACTACGCGGTATCGTCCCGGTGCAATGCCTCTAACGATAAAACGCCCCCGGCTATCGGTGCGCGACACGCGGAGCATCGGTTTTGAGAGAAAGGGATCTTCTGTCTGCCCACTGTCTTCCAGGGCATAGAGTCCGACAAGTATTCCCTTAACAGGCTCAAGATCCTCAGCATTTACCACGTTGCCAGAAACTTCAAGCGTGTCGATATGGTCGCTTGTTGAGAAGCTGTATGTATAGTTTCCAAGCGGGTTGCCCTCATTGTTGTCTGATATGGCATCAGAAAAGTCCACGGTATATGTTGTGTTTTCTTTCAAACTGTCCTTCAACTCTACAACAATTCGCTTTCCTGCACCCTTTATTTCCGGCGCTTCCATCTGCGGTGGCGACACGACCACCTTTTCCGTGGGATTGTCAACCTGTATGAACTCGTCGAAATATATGGTTATCTTCTTTGACTTCACACCAACTGCCTTGTCTTGGGGTGTTGTGCCTACTATGCGCGGCGGTGTTTCGTCATACCACCCCCCGTCGGGTTGTCCCATCTTGGCGCATGAAGCGAGCAGCAAGACAAAAAGACCTGCCACAACGAACGCAATACCTGACCAGGGAGTGGCAGCAATACGTTGCTTAATGTTTTTTCTTTTATTCTGCATCGGGGAGTGTTACTGTTGTTGACTATTCATCTTCAGCATCTCGTCGATATTCTTGCGACTGTTGCTCAAGCGCGGCACCTTGTGCTGTCCGCCGAGTTTTCCTTTCGATTTCAGCCAGTCGTTGAAGAGTCCGCTATGGGCTTTTACTATCTCAAGATGCTGCAGCGTTATATCCTTGTAGCGTTTAGCCTCATAGTCACTGTTTATCTCCTGAAGCTTGGCATCGAGCAACGTAGCAAACTCTTTAATGTCTGCCGGTTCACGCGAGAATTCAATAAGCCACTGGTGGCGACATTTTGCATTGTCGTCCATAAACACCGGAGCGGCAGTATATTCCAACACCTCTGCTCCCGTCTTTTCGCAAGCATAGGCAAGTCCTTTCTCGGCATTGTCAACGATGAGCTCCTCACCAAAGGCATTTATAAAATGCTTGGTGCGCCCTGTAATCACAAACTTGTAAGGGTTGGTGGAAGTGAAGCTCACGGTGTCGCCTATGACGTAACGCCACAGTCCGCAGGATGTGGAAATAAGCATGGCATAGTTCTTGCCCTTCTCCACTCCCCAAAGCGGCACTACAGTGGGAGTGTCCTTGCCGAACTCATCCATGGGGATGAATTCATAGAACACCCCATAGTCTATCATCAGCAACATCGACTTGTCGAGCGGGTCATCCTGCAGGCCAAAGAATCCTTCGCTTGCGTTATACGTTTCCATATAATGCATTGACGGCGATGTTATAAGCTGTTCATACTGCTTGCGGTATGGGGTGAACGCCACTCCTCCATGGAAGAAGACCTCAAGATTTGGCCATACTTCCTCAAGATGCTTCTTGCCTGTCAGCTCCATGACGCGCGTTAGCACTGAAAGCATCCACGATGGAACACCGCTGATGTTGGTAACATTCTTGTTCATCGTCTCGCGGGCTATACGCTCGCGCTTTATCTCGAAGTCTGAAAGCAGGGCTGTCGATTTCTTTGGCACTCTGACGAGGTTTGCCAATGGGTTGATGTTCTCTATAAGTATTGCGCTTAGGTCGCCAACGAGTGAGTTTGCCACATCGTAGTTTGGCGAATGACTTCCGCCAAGTATAAGGCTGCGACCATCGAAAATGCGGCTTTGGGGATTGTTTCTCAGATACAGGACCACGGCATCGGTGCCTCCGGCATAGTGTACATGCTGAAGTCCGTCACGACTTACGGGAATGAACTTGCTCTTGTCATTGGTTGTGCCAGACGACTTTGCATACCATTTTACGCTACCTTGCCACAACACGTCACGCTCGCCGTGGCGCATTCTGTCTATGTCGTCCTTCAACTCCTCGTAAGTGTTCACCGGAACATTCTCCGTGAAGTCGTCATACGTCTTTATAGTACAGAAAGCGTGATTACGCCCGTATTCTGTATGTTTGGCAGCTGTGGTGAGATAATTCAGAGTTTCCATCTGCAATGTCTCAGCCTCTCTGTCATAACGCTCAAGCTCCTTCATTCTGGAGACGAAAGCCTTTCTTACTATTTGTGTTAGACTCATTTGCTTTGTTCTATTCGTGTTACTTCAACTTCCTACACCCGCAGGAAGCTGTTATGACGGATGCGGACTTCTTTTCGCCAGCCTGCGGCGTAACGTTCTTTTGCCCACAGCGTCTGAACAATATGCCCGCATGCTAAAAATACGTTACGAGCATCTTTGTCCACTACATGGTCAAGCCGTTGCGCTGTCTTCTCTCCCTTGGTCGTTACGGATAAGCTGAAGAAGCTTCTCTACGGCTTCCGCCTCAGGGATATTTTTCTCCACACATTCCTTGCGGCGATAAAGGGAAATCTTTCCTCGTCCGGCACCCACATAACCATAGTCGGCGTCTGCCATTTCGCCAGGGCCGTTAACTATGCATCCCATTATGCCAATCTTCAAGCCCTTCATCCCTTTTGTGGCTTCCTTAATGCGCGCAATTGTAGTGCGGAGGTCGTAGAGCGTGCGGCCGCAACCGGGGCAACTGATATACTCGGTCTTTGTTGTGCGCAGGCGTGCCGCCTGAAGTATGCCGAACGCCGTGGCATCAATGTCGGCATGCGACAGTGTGCCGCTGTTCATAAGCCAAATACCGTCTGTAAAGCCATCGAACATTAGCGCTCCCATATCGGCTGAAGCCTCTAGCTGGAAGTCGCTCTTTTCATCTTGGCTATGGCTATACATCTGGCAGAACACGACAGGGTTGCTGATTCCGTTGCACATAAATTCATGAACCAAGGCACGCTGCTCGCCCAATCGGTTGGCATTGGTGCTGACACTCACCACAACCACCTCTGGGTGCGCCTTCAGACAAGGGATATACTCTTCGCTTGGTGCTCCGTATGGCAGCACAAGGAACTTTATTTCTGCCTCGACACTGTTAAGGAACGGTATGGCATTGTATGGAAAGACGGGGAAGGCTGCATGCCGTGCCTCGTCGCCAAGACTTGCAAAGACATTGAAATCCACAATGTATTTCTGTCCGTCAACTGGATTTTCCGGCATTTTCTGTCCCACATAAATATAGTCTGGCGTCTGGTCGGGGTTGGCATTGTTGTCTTTTACGTTAGCTTCTGCATCGCCAATCCTGCTACTTATCACAACAGGCACATTTCCACCACCGATATTCCCGACAGGTGATGTTGCTCTACGCTCAGGAGATGCCCAATTGAAGCCTTCATATACAAGGCCAGGCACGGGAGTATGACCCTCACGCTTTGTAACATATTCCACGAGATGGCGTGCTACGGGTATTTCTGCCTCGGGAGCTTCGCTGAGAGACACGCGGACGGTGTCGCCAATGCCGTCGGCAAGCAGAGCTCCGATGCCCACAGCACTCTTTATACGCCCGTCTTCACCCTCGCCAGCTTCGGTCACTCCAAGGTGAAGCGGATAGTCCATGTCTTCCTTACGCATGGTTTCCACAAGCAGACGCACCGACTGCACCATGACAACGGTGTTACTTGCCTTTATGGAAATCACCACGTCTGTAAAGTTCTCGCGGCGGCATATTCTAAGAAACTCCATGCAGCTCTCAACAATGCCTGCGGGGGTGTCGCCATAGCGCGACATGATGCGGTCTGACAAAGAGCCATGGTTCACGCCTATGCGCACTGCCGTATGATTCTTGCGGCATATTTCAAGAAAAGGAACAAACTGTTTTTCTATCTTCTCCAGCTCGGCAGCGTATTCTTCGTCGGTATATTCGAGCTGCTTGAATGTGCGGGCGGGGTCAACATAGTTGCCTGGATTTATCCTCACCTTCTCAGCATAAAGGGCAGCAACATCAGCCACGTGGGGGTTGAAGTGCACGTCTGCCACAAGTGGAGTCATTACACCGTCGGCACGCAAGGCGGCGTTTATATTTTTCAGGTTCTCCGCCTCCCGCACCCCCTGCGTAGTCAGACGCACATACTCGCCACCAGCTGACACAATGGCTTTTGCCTGTGCCACGCAAGCTTCCGTATCGGTAGTAGGCGTTGTGGTCATTGACTGCACACGTATAGGATTGTTGCCACCAAGTGGCGTGCCGCCAACATGCACCTCGTGAGTTTCGCGGCGGCTATAGTTGAAGAATGAAGAAAAGCCGTTGTCCATTGCCTATATTTATTTAAAACGTGTTATAAAGATTCCACGCACTATTAAAATTGTACTTTAGGCGGATTGCTCTTTTTGCTCCCTTTTTCTTGAACCCGCCCTAAACTAGTTTTCCTTTAAAGCAACTGCGTTTGTCTTGCGACAAACTGTTAGTTAGTCTTGAAAGTATACTTAATCTCTGCCAATTCCTTATTGGCCTTTTCTATCTTTGCTCCCAATCCTTCCTTGTAGTCTTTCAGCCTTGCTGCCAAAGAGCTGTCGGCAAGGGCTATCATCTCTACGGCAAGTATAGCAGCGTTCATTGCGCCGTTTACGCCTACCGTTGCGACGGGAATACCAGGAGGCATCTGAATGATGCTCAACATTGCGTCCATTCCGTCCAACGCGCTGCCCTTGATGGGCACACCTATAACGGGCAATGTAGTAGATGCCGCAACAACACCAGGCAAAGCGGCAGCCATGCCTGCTCCGGCAATTATGACTTTTAGTCCGCGCCCCGAAGCTTCCTTTGCGAATTTCTCTACGGCATCGGGAGTACGGTGTGCCGAAAGGGCATTAACCTCGAACGGGACTTCCATCTCGTCGAGGAATTTCATTGCTTTCTCCATTACGGGCAGATCGCTTGTGCTGCCCATTATAATACTTACCAATGGTTTCATATATATATATGGTTTTGTTTGTTTTTATCTTTTTATCTATAATATATCGCCAAGAAAGTCATACTGCAATTCTTTCCACAGGCCTTACGGTTATACTAGCAGCACGGTAACAAGACCAACGAGCACGCCCACGAGGAAGCCGCCGTAAATCTGATGGAGATTGTGCTGGCGCAATATCATGCGCGCACTGCCCACCATTCCTGCAAGTATGAACAACAGGCATAGCCACCATACGGGGTTAAACGAAAAACGTGCAGCGAAAACCACTAAGGCGCCAGCCATTGCACCAATTGCTGCCATGTGAACGGAAATCTTCCACCACATGTTTATGAAAGAACATGTTACCTGAGTGGCAAGAGCCGTCACGACAATGCTTCCCATAAGATGCGGCACATGGTTGAGCATCATAACATAATAGCAAAAGAAATAGCAAAGGATTGATACGATGTAAGGTATCATGCGTTTCTCCCTTGCCCCAAGTTCGAAAAGCGTCCACCCGTGGTATCGGTGGTAAAACCGTATGAGTCTTGTTGGCAAAAATATGGTGAAGACATATACAACCAGCAGGACAGTCAGTTGATACAGCTTTGGCATCAGACTGAGATAGCTGAAGATGAACAACGCCGCTAGTCCGATGAGTGGCAGATAGAACGGCGAGGCTATTGAACTGACAGCCTTTGCCAGCATCATGATGTTTCTTACTTTCATTTCTTTCTTAGACGTGCAACGGGTATCCCCATTTGCTCCCTATATTTTGCTATTGTTCGCCTTGCTATGGGAAAGCCCTTTTGGATGAGTATCTTGGTCAAGGCATCGTCGCTAAGCGGCTTTGCCTTGTCTTCGCCGTCTATAACTTCCTTAACGGCGAGCTTTACCTTGCGTGTGGACAGTTCGCCACCATCCTCAGTCTTTATTCCATCACTGAAAAAATGGCGCAACTTGAACGTTCCCCACCGTGTTTGGGCATATTTCATGTTGCTAACGCGGGATATCGTGGAGATATCAAGCCCTGTGCGGTCGGCAACGTCTTTCAGTATCATTGGCTTTATGTCACTCTCGTCACCATCCTGAAAGAAACGGTGCTGTATGTCAATGATGGTCTTCATCGTTACATACATCGTATGCCGCCGTTGCTTTACGGCATCTATGAAGCCTTGGGCACGGTCAACCTTTTCCTTGGCGTAGAGCAATGCCTCTTTGTCGCGCCTTGACATTGAGGCTTTGTTTTCTTTATAGCCTTTTATAAGCTCTGTAAACGATGGCGAGACATAAAGATTGGGCACATGACCGTTGTTTATATAGAACGTCACTTTTCCGTCATCGGAGGTGTCTACTATGAAATCGGGCGTTATCTGCTGCATATTGCGCCCCTCGGTTTCGCCAAGTGATGCTCCGGGTTTGGGATTAAGGCGCAAGAGTTCCTGTCGGACTGTCTGGGCTGTTGCCTCGTTCATCTCCAGCTGTTTAACTATGCGATCCCAGTGTTTGTTCATAAACTCATCGAAATGACGGGATATGACCTCGTGCATAATTTGGCGTATTTTGGATTCCGGCTTACGGTCTATCTGCAACAACAGGCATTCTTGCAGACTGGTGGCACCTATTCCTGCAGGATCGAAAGTCTGCAGCAGGCGTATAACTTCCTTTACATCGTTTTCTGTGCAATAAAGATAATGGTATACAGAAAGTTCATCGGCTATACTGTCGGCAGACTTACGGAGAAGCCCGTCGCTATCAAGTGAACCGATTATGTATTCCATTATCTGGCGTTGCAAGTCCGTAAGGTCAACGTCAACCATCTGTTCCTTCAGACTATCGTAAAATGAGGTTTGCTCACCGTAAACCATTTCTTCATAGTCTGCATTGTCGGTTGTTCCGTAAGCAGTGGCAGCATCAGCGTCTGGCATGCGGTCGTCCATTCCTATATTTGACAAAGCATCGTCAAGAGCCGTCTCACGCTCTTCTTTCTCCTTTGTCCGGGCATCGTCGGTCAAGTCGCTGCTATAGTCATCGTCAGTATCATTGCCACCAGCATCTGTCCTGGCTTCATCCGCATCTGCATCGTCACGGATATCGCCATTGTCGGCAGCCGACATTTCTCCAAATTCCTCAGGCGAGGAACTTTCCATAGCAGGGTTGTCGTCGATCTCCGCCTGAATACTCTGTTCAAGTTCGGTGAGCGGCATTTCAAGCATCCTCACAGCTAGCATTTGTTGCTGCGTGAGGCGCTGCACCTGCACGGCTTTCTGCTCTTGACTTTGAATTAACTTCTGTGCCATATACGGTGCAAAATTATAAATTTATTTCGGTATATGTATTAGCGTCTATACAAATAATGTTTTTATACGCAGAAAGAAGGGGTGAAAGTTCGCCCTTTGCGACACTTTCACCCCTGTCAAAAGATTGTCTAACAATAACCAGTCGTTCATACTGGTATGGGATTATCTGTGATTGACGGTCACAGATATACACTAACGTTGGGCAACCACCATCAAGCCTGCATTAACAGCAGGCAGCAAGCTGTTATTCCTGTCCGTGAACATAGAGGTTCCACCCTAGATAGCTATCGATAGCCTCTTCGATGATGCCGGCAACATCGGCACGAACAAGTGCCACATGATGCTCAAAACCATTTTTGCAGATATGCTTCATTAGCTTCTGCAATTGTGGAACTTCGGTAACAACGATACATCCGTCCATTGCATACGGATCGTCTGTCATCTTTCCTTCACCAACGTATGCCTTGATACATCCCTTAGTATCGTCGGTAGATATTCTGAAGAACGTGAAATCGCCTGCGCTTACCTTTGCATAAACAGCACCGAAAGTGTTTATCTTGCCCAATGTCCTGCCCAAAACACCAAGCGGACCGAGGCGAAGGTTATCGTTGCCAATAAACGATTTCGGGAAATTGCCGCAGTGCGTACATACACACTTGTTGCGGTCTTCTGCAAAGTTATTGTTCCAGTCGGCTATTGCCGAAGGTTCACCAGAGGCTAGCGTGAGGGCAAGCATTGAAACCGCTCCTGCTATGTCTGTTTCGCAAGCTGCAGGTATTCCTGCCTCGCTGAGCATACTCATTGTCACGCAGGCTGCGCATCCGAAGTTCTGCTCAAGAGAATCCCAACACTGTATGGCAACGGCATCAACTTGGTTTGCTTCCACCCAACGGTTCACTGCCACACCAAATTTGCACTGCAAACGAAGTTTCTCATTGTAGGCTTCCGGCACTTCAGCATAGCCGGCAACCTTTTCCATCTGATGGAGAAGTTCTGTGTCGCTGTCCTCTATTGCCTGTGCTGCATAGAGAATTTCGCTTAGGTCTGCGGGCACAACCGTGATGCCTGAAGCCTGAAGCAATTTCTCACTGGCGCGGCATGTGTTGAAGCCTAGCGGACGTGTTCCTATCTGGCCTATACGTGCATGACGCAATCCGTTTACAACACGGCAAATTGCGGCAAAACGATTGATGTCCTTTGCCAAAAGGTCTGAATAAACAGAGTATGTATGAAGTGTAGTGTCTGTAAATGGTATGCCATACTGGTAGAGATTGTTGCAAACGGAAATCTTTCCGCAGAAAGCATCGCGGCGACTGTCAAGATCGACCTTGTCATTTTGATCATCGCAAGCCTGAACAAGTACGGGAACACGAAGATCTGCCACACTTATGGCATTTATGATACCTATTTCAAAACCGAAGTTTGGGAGCGATACTATTATTCCGTCAATGCGGTCGCGGTTCTGGCGGAAAAGTTCGGCACACTTCAAGCCATCCTCGCGAGTTTCAATACTGCTACTGCCTGTCGGGGTTGCGTCTTCAGGAAGAATGACATAATCGTATCCTTCGTCTTCCAACGTTTTCAACACTTGTTTGCGCACGTCGCGTGCCAATTCGGAGTTGAAGTAAGCTCTAGTAC
The DNA here is from genome assembly GCA_963586715.1 of Barnesiella intestinihominis. Taxonomy (GTDB): domain Bacteria; phylum Bacteroidota; class Bacteroidia; order Bacteroidales; family Bacteroidaceae; genus Prevotella. The sequence continues at coordinate 76,681 of CAVAAS010000001.1, read as the reverse complement.
CTATGATGACACCAAAGCACTGTTTCTTGTTTTTCTTCATATCGTTTTTGCTTTATATCCTTGAATAATTATTTTATCAGCTGGTTCACGGCTTTATGCCACCCCGCGATGTTGGTGTCCATCCATTCCTTGTTGTCCTGTGCCTGGATGCTCCACTTTGAATGGCGCAAAAGGGCGACTTCTTCAAAACTGTTCCAAACATTGCGCGACAAGCCATTCATTACGACAGATCCCATTGCGGAAGCCTCTTCTACATCAGAGCAATTAACAGGAACTCTCAAGCAGTCTGCCTGAAATTGCATAAGGAATTTGTTTCTTGTCGGTCCGCCATCAACACGTATCTCCTTCAGGTTTATACCTGCCTTCACTGTCATGGCCTTTACCAAATCGTTTACTTGATAAGCTATGGACTCAAGGGCGGCACGCAGGAAATGGGCGCGTGTAGTAGCAAGTGTCATTCCCATGACTGCTGCCTTCACGCTATCGTTCCACCATGGCGCACCAAGTCCTGCAAAGGCGGGAACGAAATATACTCCACCATTGTCTGCTACTGATGTCGCCTCGCCTTCAACATCGGCTGGTGACTCTATCATATGCAACTGTTCTTGAAGCCATTTTAATGTGGCACCCGTGCTGTGAATGTTTCCTTCAAAAGCGTAGAACACCTTTCCTTTTGCTGCAAAGGCGATGCTTGTAACAAGGCCATCGGGAGCTGGTGCCGCCTTTTCGCCGATATTAACCATCACGGACGAGCCGGTGCCGTAGGTAGCTTTACCAAGACCTTCCTCAAAGCACATCTGTCCGGCAAGTGCACCGTGGGAGTCACCGAGCACTCCGGCGATTGTTATTGGTGTGGGGAATATACCACCCACGGTAGTCTGCCCAAAGACGCTATCGCACGGTAACAATTCGGGCATCATGCTGCGAGGGATTCCAAACAAGCCAAGAAGTTCGTCATCCCACTGCAACGTATGTATATTCATAAGCATCGTGCGCGATGCATTCGTATAATCGGAAACATGTCTTTTGCCTTCTGTCAACTTCCAAATAAGCCACGACTCCATTGTTCCCATAAGCAATTCACCGTTGTCTGCCTTGCTTCTTGCACCCTCAACGTTGTCAAGAATCCATTTCACACCGCTTGCAGAAAAATACGGATCTATCAACAATCCGCTTTTTTCCATTACGAGTGGTCCGTAGCCTTGCGCCTTCAGTTCATTACAGATGTTTACACCACGCATACACTGCCAGACAACGGCATTGCATACAGGATGCCCTGTGGTCTTGTCCCATACCACGACTGTTTCACGCTGGTTAGTTATGGCCAAAGAGTAATTGTCGTCCATATCACAACCACGCATCAGCTCTTTTACTGCTGTCAACACATTGGCGTATATCTCCTCTGCATCGTGTTCCACCCATCCTGCTTTGGGATAATATTGCCGGTGTTCCACGTTGACACGCTGAAGCATTTCACACTTTTCACTGAAAAGCATTGCCTTTGTTGCGGACGTACTTTGGTCTATCGCTATTATGTAGTTTGCCATTATTTCTTATAGTATATAGAAAAGGTATTGGTAAATTATAGGAGAGTGTTCACAATTTGAACTCTCTCCTATATATAGTATTCGCCCCAAAGGGTTATTTCTTCACAAATTCTAAAGCAGCCTTAACAATTCCGTCGGCATCAAGACCGTAATGTGCAAAGATTTCCTTATTCGTTCCGTGTACTACGTTCTCATCGGGTATGCCTATGATATGCACTGGCACTGGATTTTCGGCTATTGTTTCTGTAACTATACCACCCAATCCACCAAAACGGCTATGTTCCTCAACCGTTATAATGCGTCCTGTTTCACGCGCAGCTTTAAGTATTGCTTCTGAGTCATAAGGCTTTAAAGATGACATATCAAGCACACGGGCACTGATACCTTGCTCTTTCAGCTTCAGTCCTGCCTGATAAGCGTGGTATACTGTCTCTCCACAACCTATTATAGTAAGGTCTGTTCCGTCAAGAAGTTGGTTTGCCTTACCCAATTGGAAGTCGAAATCATCGTTTTCATATACATCAGGCACTGCGGCACGACCTACGCGGACATATACAGGATGTGGATAGTCAACAAGCATCTTTACAAGCTTGCGTGTCTGTCTTGCATCACAAGGCAACACAATATTCATTCCTGGGAACGTTCTTAGAGCTGCGATATCGTGCAAGCTATGATGTGTTGCGCCGAGTGCCCCATAAGCAACTCCTCCACTTACACCAAGTATCTTTACTGGATTTTCGCTATAAGCCAAGTCTACTTTTACCTGTTCCAAGCTGCGTGCAACATAAAAACATGCAGGACCACAGGCGAACACCTTTTTGCCACTATGAGCCAACCCCGCAGCGATGCCGACAGCATCTTGTTCTGCTATACCACATTCAACGAACTGTGCAGGCAACTGAGCTGCAAAGTCACCTAGCGTCACAGAGCCGCGTGCATCGGTCGTAACGGCAACTATATCCTTGTCCTGCTTTGCCAATTCAAGCAAAGTATCGGTGAAACTTTTTCTACAAGCTATCATATCGTAAAATGTGTATTTTAAAGGTTCTTTATTCTTTCGTCAATCTCGCTGAGTGCCTGTTTATACTGCTCCTCGTCAGGCATGCCATGGTGCCATTTTGCCACGTTTTCCATGTAGGAAACGCCCTTGCCCTTAGTTGTGTCTGACACTAGAAGGTGGGGCTTGCCGTTTGTATAGTCAATACTTTGGAAGGTTTTCATTATATCCTCCATGTCATCTCCATTCATCTTCTTAACATCCCATCCGAATGCCGTCCAGCGTGCCTCAATGTCTTCCAAAGCCATCACGTCTTCAGTATTGCCAGAAATCTGAAGATGATTGCGGTCTATAATTGCTACAAGATTGTCTAGTTTATACTGATGACCGGCCATGGCTGCCTCATATATAGAACCTTCGCCCTGTTCTCCATCACCCATTAACACAAATGTTCTGTATTTTTTTCCGTCCATCTTTGCAGCAATGGCCATTCCTACGCCAATAGGCAAACCATGCCCCAAAGCACCGGTATTAACTTCTATACCTGGAACTTCAATTGTTGGGTGTCCTGAAAGTATGGAGCCGTATTGTCCGAGAGTATCTGTTATTTCCTTCTTCAGATATCCCTTTGCCTCAAGTGTTACGTACAGAGCTTCCACGCAATGACCTTTACTCAAAATGAAACGGTCGCGCTCAGGGTCTTTTGGCGCTTCTGGGGTAACGTTCATAACGTTGAAATAGAGAGCTGTCATAACGTTCAGACATGACAGGTCTCCGCCGATATGTCCGGCTTTAGCATTGTAGACAACCTCCAAAAGGCGGCGGCGGTCAACTTCGGCTTGTCTTACGAGTTCTTTTGTTTCCATTATATTGTTTTCTAGTATTCTGCTTATTATGTATGGTGAGCCTATTTTTCACCTTTTTAAGGTGACGTTTCTATTTACCTTTTGTAACACCCTTTCTTCTCATATATTAGCCAGAAAACAACAGATACAAGCATAAAGACAACTATATTATAATATCCTCATAGACTAAAATATAATAGAAGACTTTACAGATGTATTGTTTTCAATATTTGAATGTTTGACTTTACGTCCGAAATCAAAATTGTAACTCACCTTCAGATATACTTGTCTTGCCTGAGCGTCCGACCAACTGTTGGAACTGGTGTTGTATATGTCATAAGAATAATACAGATGGCTGTTTGAACGCTTTTCGAATATTCTCCGTGCGCCTATTTCTATCAGCAAGCCTTTGCCGCCCCATGATGCAAGAAGTCCGTAATCACAGGGGGATTCTGAAATCATTGGTGTGGATACCAAAGATTTTGCCTTGGAACTGTAGTATGCCGAAAGTGTATAGTCTTTAATACGCCATAATATATTTAGGCGGTGGAAGAAATTCTGTATGTCATTTTTGTATTTTCCCGTAACCCTTTGGTCTTTGTATGCAAGATTATAGCTTATCTGCAGATTGCGCTTAAAACAATAGAAAACAGAATTCAGTCCGAAACTGCAAGACACATAATTCCCGTCGGAAAGGTAAGTATGAATAAGTCTGTCATTGTCGGCAAGATAGTGCAACTTCGACAAATCATACAAAGCGTTATACGACACAAAAGCTGACATATGTATGTTGTTTGTATGTATATTGTATGCGAACAAGCCATCAAGGATTTTCATAACCTCCAAGTTTGGATTTCCTCTTACTATCTGAAACTGATCCAACCGCTGTTCTGCTGTATTCATCATAGACAACTGAGGTACTGTAGATCCCATTTTTACATCTACATACATGCTGCTTTTTTTTGATAGATAATAATTCGCAACAATAGCAGGGCGCGGATACATCTTCGTATAAGAAGTACCGTTAACGTTTGTGCTGCTCAAATCAAAGCCCAGTTGGCAACTTAAATATATTTTTCCGTTATTATAACTATATGTTGGATAGAATAGCAAGTCATTGGTTTCTAGCTTTTGATCGTTTACTTCACCAAGATAGTTGTCCTTGTTATGGCTAAATACATCCCACAACAAAAGATTTATGCTATGATGCTTGTCGAAAATACGTTGCCATTTTATGGTGCTTTTTATTGAATAGGCATTTTCCTTGACAGCATTGCTTGTCGTTGCATCCAATTCAGAATATTCCCTTTTGCTTTTTGACCTTTGATATGATGATAACACATTTGCTTCAAGACTGCTTTTCGCCCCCCAGTTTTTCTTCAGATAAATATTGAGAGATGGTGAAACGGTCTTGGTATTATGAAACAAACTAGTCTGCCCTGACGCATATAGTTCGGGATAATAGGTAACATCGCCCTGGTTTGACAATGTTTTGTTGCCAGAGTTGATCATCACTTGTGAATAGAAGAAAAGGCTGTTTCCTCTGTATGCAGAACGGAAAGCACCGAAATAACCATCTACATTGTTCTTTCCTTTAACGGTTTCCGTATTTCGTGAAAACGGTGTTGAAAAACTATATGTATCAACTATACTTGACTTTATTCCGTTATCTGATACGTTAATAATACCACCAGCCAATGTATAGTTCCATTTTTTGTTGTCAAAATGTGCCTGCACCCTTTGGTCATGGTAATTATAGAATGCCCGGTTATCTGTCTTGATGTCAACATATCCACCATAGTCATAATGACGAAGCACGAAATTCACTACTTTTTGCTCATTGGGAAACATTTCAACGGCATTGTTGTAGAGTTCTACTCTTATAATATCCTTAGGCCGGATATCCATAACTTCAGACATATTAGTCTTTCTCCCTTCTATATAGAAGGAAACGTTTGTACCGTCTGTTGCGGTTACGCTGTTGGTAAACGGATTAACATTCAGTTCAGGAAGCATTATATTGTAAAGAAGGGAAATTCCTGAATTTGAACTGTTTTTCTGTTTCTGCGTCGGAAGATACACAACTGAATTGTCTGAAACACGTACTGCCTGCCCTTTTACAACAACCTCCGCCAATTTACTTGCTTTATCAGCAAGCACCACATTATTCTTTATCGTGTCTGCAGGTGCGAATTTCATATAAAGCGTTTCATATGCCGGATGAGAATATGAAACAAGTATGCTGTCTTGTGCATTTACTTTAAAAAGATACAATCCCTTTTCGTTTGTTGGCGAACCCGTTACTTTCTCCATCTTTGCCAAAACTGCGGCATTCTGTATTGGCAAGCCGTCAGAGTTCACAACCTTTCCTGTTATAACAATTGTCTTTTGGGCAAATAAATCAACAGATATACACAAAAGCAATATATAAAGAACTAAAAACTTTTTCATATACTATTATTATTTTTTGTGAACAACAATTCTATTGATGAAAAAAGCCCATATCACAATTGTTATAACACAGTATTGTTTTTTCCAGAAAATAAAATTCTAAGCATCTAGCAGCAGGTGGCGGGCAAATTCCCAAATCACTATTCCGGCGGTAACGGATACATTGAGTGAATGTTTCGTCCCGAACTGCGGAATTTCAAGGCAGCAATCGCATTGGTCAACGACTTCTTGGTGCACTCCCTTCACTTCGTTGCCCAACACAACGGCATATCCTTTGGTGGAAGATGCACAGACGGAGAAATCCTGAAGCTTGGTGCTTCCCTCGCATTGCTCCACAGCGCATGCCATATACCCCATTGCATGCAGTTCGGCAATGGCGGTTGTTGCCGAATTGAAGTAACGCCACTCCACACTATCCTCTGCCCCTAGCGCAGTTTTGTGGATTTCTGGCATAGGCGGTGTGGCAGTAATTCCGCAAAGCCACACAGCTTCTATGCGAAAAGCATCGCCACTGCGGAACACCGAGCCTACGTTATGGAGGGAACGCACATCATCAAGTACCACTATAAGCGGCATCTTACTACTTTTTTTAAAGTCGTCAACCGTCATGCGAGGCATCTCCAACGTTTTCAACTTTCTCATTCCTCGCCTTTCATTTTGTAAGCTAATGCATACATACGTATTTGCTTGACCATAGCCAACAATCCGTTGGATCGGGTTGGTGAAAGATGCTCCTTAAGTCCTATACGATCAATAAAATAAAGGTCCGCATCAAGAATTTCTTGTGGAGTATGCCCACTTAACACCCTAATAAGTAATGCTATTATGCCTTTAACTATTAAGGCATCACTCTCTGCTGTAAACTTTACCTTACCATCGATATAGTCTGCCTGCAACCACACCCTACTTTGGCATCCATCTATAAGGTTACTCTCCGTCTTGTACCTTTCATCAAGAGCTGGCTGTTCATTGCCTAGATCTATTAGAAGTTGGTATTTATCCATCCAATCAGTGAAATCAGAGAATTCCTCTATCACCTCGTCTTGTATCTCGTTAATAGTCATTTATTATAGTTTTAATCAGTTGTTTTCTGCAGTTTGAAAAGTTTATCGCTTGGTCTAACTTTTGCAGGTACAGGCATTGATATTCTCTGCCCCTTAAGGGCCTCGCTTACAGACTTTAAATCATAACGTATCTCGTCTGCATCAAGGTAGATAACACCTGTTGTTGGACCAGTTATAAGCAATTTGTCACCCTTTTTGAAGTCAGCTGCCTCTATGGCGAACTCTGCAACGCCCAATTTTGAAAAATATTTTATGCCCTTTCCTACATAAACCTTTCGTTCTGTTGCACACGAGCCATAATTTTTATTCCACTCACCGAGTTTCTGTCCGAGATAATATCCATCCCAAAAGCCACGGTTGAAAACTGTTGCAAGACGCTCATCCCATGCATCTTTCTTTTCCTCTGTGAAAGTTCCTTCAAGCACACTGCGTATTGCTTCCTTATAACATTTCACTACGGTATATACATATTCAGGACCACGCGCACGTCCTTCTATTTTGAATACTCTTACGCCACTCTCCATCATTTTGTCGATGAAGCGTATAGTCTTCAAATCCTTTGGACTCATCACATACTTATTGTCAATCTCCAGTTGTGTACCTGTTTCGTTGTCAGTAACAGTATAGGAACGCCGGCATAGTTGTATACATTCACCGCGGTTGGCAGAACGGTTGGCATTGTCAAGACTAAGATAACACTTCCCACTGATAGCCATACATAATGCCCCATGACAGAACATCTCAATACGTATAGGATTTCCTGACGGACCACATATGTCTTGTTCTTTTGCCATGCGATGTATTTCAGCCACCTGTTCCATATTTAGTTCGCGTGCAAGCACTACAACGTCGGCGAAACGAGCATAGAACTTGAGGGCTTCTATGTTGGATATATTAAGTTGAGTTGAAAGATGTACCTCCTGTCCTATACTGTTACAATAGTTCATTACAGCAACATCGCTTGCAATTACCGCAGTTATTCCCGCTTGTTTCGCAGCATCAACGATTTCGTGCATCAATGATATATCACTATTGTAGATGATGGTATTAACAGTAAGATATGTTTTCATGCCATGTTCGTTGCATGTTGCGGCAATTTCACGCAAATCATCTATAGTAAAAGTACTAGCCGAATGGGCTCGCATATTTAGCTTTTCTATTCCGAAATATACTGAGTCCGCACCCGCTTGTATAGCTGCAGCTAGGCTTTCGCGCGAACCGACAGGAGCCATTATTTCAAATTCGGATATTTTGTCAGTAATCATATATATATTTTTACATGACGGCGTGTTAAGCATATCCACACCTTATTTTAATGTGTATCTATAAAAAAACATGCCATACCCCCAAAGATTTGTTTTTTATATCTTTGGCAGAGTATGACATTATTTTTAAACCTTATTTTTATTTAACTTCCCAAGTATCGTTTGTCTCAAGCAGTTCCATGAAATTATGGTATTTCTTCTTACTCTTAACTTCTTCTATCTGCTCTTCCACAGCCTTTTCATATGTAGGTGCCTCTACGTCCCTTATTACACCGAGTGCAACAGGAAAACCATGTTCATTGTCCATCATGGCAAGTTTCAGCTGCAGAGTATTGTCTTCGCAATGTGCATCATGCACAAGGATATCTTTCTCCGTTATGCCATTCTCGCCAATTTTCACAACTTTAAGTCCGAAGCCTTCTTGTACAAGTCCGTACTCATTATTCTCTCCAAAAATCAAAGGTTGGCCATGACGCACATATATTGCATTTTTCTTTCGCCCCTCACTTTTGTAGATAGGATCGTATGCACCATTGTTGAAGATAACACAATTCTGAAGTATCTCGCAAACAGATGCTCCCTTGTGCTTGTAGGCAGCCTTTAAAATATCCACCGTCCCTTGTGCATCTGTAGCCACGGCTCTTGCAAAGAAGTGACCACGTGCTCCAAAGCAAAGCTCTGCCGGACGGAACGGATCCTCTACCGTACCATAAGGAGAAGATTTGCTGACGAATCCTCTTGGAGACGTTGGCGAATATTGCCCCTTCGTCAAACCATAGATACGGTTGTTAAGCAATACTATGTTGATATCTATATTTCGGCGGTTAGCATGTATAAAATGGTTTCCACCTATTGCCAAGCCATCACCATCACCGCTTATCTGCCATATGGTAAGGTCGGGATTGGCAACCTTTGCACCTGTAGCTATTGCTGCTGCACGTCCGTGAACAGTTTGCATAGCATAGGTATTAACATAATAAGGTAGACGACTGGAACATCCTATTCCTGAGATTACTGCCGTATTATATGGCGGAACGCCTAACTCTGCCATCGCCTTGTGAAGCGAAGCTAAGAAGAAGTGATCGCCGCAACCGGGACACCAACGTGGCTGCCCCTTCTTATAGTCTTGAACTGTATACTTTTCCATATTGTTTAGACGTTTCTTTATTTTTCAAAAATTTTGTTTATCTCACTCACCAATTCACTCACAACAAATGGCTGTCCCTTAACTTCATTATATTGGTAAGGCGTAAAGCCGTCCACTTTTGCACGCAGATAAGCTGCAAGCTGTCCGAGGTTCTGTTCTGCCACCACTGTCTTAGGATATTTTTTGAGTACATCCGCCGTGTTTGCGGGCAATGGGTTTATATACTTGAAATGGGCAAAAGCCACTTTTCTGCCTTGTTTCCGCAATTCTTCCATTGCAGAATAAAGATGACCATATGTTCCACCAAAACCGACAATCAGCAGTTCTGCATCATCGTTGTCTCCAAGAACCTCCAAATCCGGTACTGGTATACGTTCTATTTTTCCAGCACGCAAGCGACACATCTTGTCATGGTTTTCCGGATCTGTAGATATGGCTCCGGTATCTCCGTCTTTCTCCAATCCACCAAGAATATGAGTAAATCCCTCTTGCCCGGGAATCGCCCAATAACGTACCAGGCTATCCTCGTCTCTCTTATAAGGCGTATAAGCACCCTTCATACTTTCCGGAGCATAATGAGGTTTAATAGATGGAAGTTCTGTGATATTAGGCAGTTTCCATGCTGCTGAGCCATTAGCTACATAAGCATCGGTTAGCAATACTACTGGTGTTAAATGTTCCAACGCTATTTTTGCTGCCATATAAGCAGCATCAAAGCAATCTGTTGGACTTGTAGCTGCAATCACTGGCATTGGTGATTCACCGTTTCTTCCATAAAGAACCTGCAGAAGATCCGTCTGTTCGCTCTTGGTTGGCAATCCTGTAGATGGTCCGCCGCGCTGCACATCAATAACAACAAGTGGCAATTCATCTATAACTGCAAGATTTATAGCTTCTGACTTTAGGCATATTCCAGGTCCTGACGTTGACGTAGCTGCCAACGCTCCCGCAAAGGATGCTCCTATAGCACTGGCACAACCAGATATTTCGTCTTCACACTGTACTGTTGTCACACCGCATGATTTGTGTTTTGCCAATTCGTGAAGAACATCTGTAGCTGGTGTTATAGGATATGAGCCAAGGAATAGCTTCAATCCGGCTTTTTCAGCAGCAGCTATAAGTCCATATGCCGTAGCCTTGTTACCTGTGATATCCATATATCGTCCTTTTTCCTTATGTTTAGACTCTATACGATAGGTAGCAGGAACTCCTGCGTGAACATTATGACCGTAGTCATATCCGGCATTTACTACCTTTATATTATTTTCTGCTATCTGCGGTTTCTTTGCAAATTTTTCCCTAAGGAAATTTTCCACCAATTTCACATCGCGGTTGAAGAGCCAGCAAACGATACCCAATGCAAACATGTTTCGACATTTCAGAACAGACTTATTGTCCATACTTGAGTCTGCGAGACAATCCTTTACCATTTTAGTTATAGGGCAAGCCACAACGGTATCTTCGTCTATACCCATTTCCGCCAAATAATCTTCGGTTTTGAATTCCGCCCTTTGGAGGTCTTTGGGTCCGAAACTGTCGGTATCAATAATAACAGTAGCCTGTTTCTTTGCATATTTATACTGTGTTTTCAGTGCGGCAGCGTTCATGGCTACAAGTACGTCACACTTGTCTCCTGGGGTGTAAACCTTTCCCTCGCCTATATGTACCTGAAAGCCCGAAACTCCAGTAAGCGAACCTTGTGGAGCGCGAATATCCGCTGGATAATCGGGGAATGTCGAGATACCGTTGCCGATGGTGGCCGAAACTGTGGAGAAGATGTTTCCGGCTAGCTGCATACCGTCGCCAGAGTCGCCAGAAAAGCGCACAACGACCTGCTCCAACTCTTTAATTTCCAAATTCTCTGCCATAAATTTACAGTATTAATGATTGTTCAATTATTTATATTTCCTTACGACTTCTTTTTTTACTTTATCTGCTTTTTCACGCTCTCATTTGTTTTGTCGTAACAGTTCGTGCAAAGTTCGGAAACTTTGCTGAAAGGTCAAAACTTTTTTGATATAAAACTAATTATGTCTTAACTATATAAAAAATGTTATATGCTATTATTTTTCCACGACTAGTTTGCGGTAAACGTCAAGCACTTTTTGAGCCACGTTGTTTCCCTCAAAACGCTTTACATACTGTTGACTTTTCTTAATTCGTTCTTCTCTGCCGGGCGCACCTTGCAAAACCTGCTTCAAGGCTTCTGCCATTCCGTATACATCGTCTGGCTTTACATAAAGACTGTCGTTTCCACCAGCCTCTTCAAGACAGCTTCCTGTACATGCCACAACAGGCAATCCACTTTGTATTGCCTCTATAATAGGTAAGCCGAAGCCTTCATAGCGTGAAGGATATACACAGGCTTCTGCCATCTGATATATGGCAGGCAGATCTTCATGGGGTACATTGTGCAGGAATTTTACTCTGTCACCTAAATTATTTTTCTCTACATACGCCTTAACTTTGTCTGCATATGGAGTTGGACGTCCAACTACCACAAGACTTACATCCGGCGATATCATAGGCATGGCCTTTACAGCAAGCAGAATATTTTTACGTTCCTCTATTGTACCAACATTTACTATATAGCGCTTTGGCAACATATATTTGGAATGTACTTCCTGCAGTTTTTTTTCACTTTCGCGAACCTTAAACTCTGTACTGCAACTTTGGTATATTACATCAATTTTCTGCGGTTCAACACCTCCAAATCGCATTATGTCTCTTTTAGTACACTCACTTATTGCTATTATGCGGTCGGCTTCCCTACATGTTCTTCTGAATTTCCATGCATATATTTTTGTGTCTATCCAATTATAGTATTCTGGGTGGTGCATGAATATAAGGTCATGTATTGTAACAACAGTTTTTATCCCCGCATTTCTTATTCCTGAAGGCAATTCTCCTGTTAGTCCATGAAAAAGATTTACGTTGTCTCTTTTCATATCTTCCACAATACCTTTCACACGCCATATATCCCTCATTATTTTGAAAGGGTGTTTTTGGGGATAGACATATTTCATGTACTGCGTTTCTTTCACTAAAGAACGTAATTCTGTGCGTCCCTCATCTGGTGTATAAAGCAACATGCCCGTACCTTCAGGAACAATAACTGAAAGGTCATTTACCAGTGTGCGCGAATAACTTCCCAAGCCTGTGAAATTCCTTACTATGCGTTTTGCGTCAAATCCGATAATCATGGTTGCTCAGTAGTTTTTCTTTTTATTACATGTCCATTCTCTACAATATATCTTTCATCAAAGATATCACGAGTACGTTTCCATCTGTCATGACTCCAAAGATAATATCTCGGATCTCTTCTTATCGTATTTTCAAGCATTTGAAAAAAACGCTCCGTTATTTGGTTTTCTCCCATTTCCTGAGGCGTATCTGTTAGAAGTCTAAAAGTGCAAACATAGTGTCCCCGCTTCGGTCGTTCCATGTCTACATAGAATACTGCATCATTCATTTTACGCATTATCTTTTCTCCACCAGTAAACACAGGCGTTTCATGATTTAGAAACTGAAGCCAAAGATGTATGTTCTCATATTTAGGCGATTGGTCGGAAATGTAACCGAATAGCCACATGCGTTTCTCTCGACGATATTTAACAAGATATCTCAAAATCTCTTTCTTCGGTACACACACACCTCCCTTGCTTTGACGGATATCACGGAACAAACTATCAAAAGCTTTGTTACGGAGAGGATGGTATATAAGTCCGCAGACGGCGTCTTTATGCTTTTTAAAGGCAAGTCCTGTAGCCGACAGCAATTCCCAATTACAGTAATGTCCCAATATTGCGGCACATGTCTGCCCTTTATCATAACAATTTTCTATTTGCTCAGCATTACGGAATTCGATGTGTTTAAGCAATGTCGCATCGGATACCGACAACATTTTCACCGTTTCAACAAAATAGTCGCAGAGCCAATGATAGAACCCTCGTTCTATTTCTATTATATCCTTTTTGCCTTTATCAGGAAATGAAGTGGTAATATTGCGCCTTACAACTCTTCGCCTATATCTTATAACATAATACACAAGGAAAAAACCAACATCCGACATTGCATACAATACGCTGTATGACAAGAGTGATATTGCATAGAAAATTGAATGTACAATTTTTTTCACCATATTTCAATGTTCTTTTGTCTTTTTACGCCTGCATATCATGCAACTTTCTATAATACCCGTCGCTGTTAAGCAGCTCCTCATGCGTTCCGCGTTCCACTATTTTTCCATCATGCAGCACACATATTTCATCGGCATTCTTAATGGTAGAAAGTCTGTGCGCTATAGCTACTGTTGTACGCGTCTTCATTAGACGCTCCAACGCATCCTGCACAAGACGTTCACTTTCTGTATCAAGAGCAGACGTTGCCTCGTCAAGTATAAGGATAGGCGGATTTTTAAGTATAGCACGTGCTATACTCACCCTTTGCCTTTGCCCACCAGAGAGTCGCCCACCACGATCACCTATATTTGTTTCATATCCATTTTCTGAAGCAGTTATGAATTCATGGGCGTTGGCTATTTTTGCAGCCTCTTCTACCTGCTCTCTTGTGGCACTGTCAACTCCGAATGAAATATTGTTGAAGAAGGTGTCATTGAAAAGTATTGCCTCTTGATTAACATTCCCTATAAGTTGTCTAAGATCATGTATATCAAGATCCTTAACATTAATTCCGTCTATGAGAACCTCGCCTTCCTGCACATCATAATATCTAGGTATTAAATCCACAAGCGTAGACTTTCCTCCTCCGCTCTGCCCCACAAGAGCAATAGTTTTTCCCTTTTCTATTTTCAAGTTTATGTCTCTCAACACCCACTGCTCTCCATATCTAAACGAAACATGGCGGAATTCTATTTCATGGTTGAAAGCCGTTATGTGTCTTGCGTTTTCTTTTTCACGTATATCGTTTTCTGCTAGCAAAATTTTGTCTATACGTTCCATTGAGGCAAGACCTTTAGGTATATTGTAACTAGCCTTTGAAAAATCCTTGAGCGGATTTATTATACTATATAAAATAACTAGGTAATAGATAAATGTCGGACCGGAAAGCACCTGCTGGTTAAGCACGAGTATTCCGCCAAACCATAAAACTATTACTATCATCACCGTGCCAAGGAATTCGCTCATTGGGTGTGCCATCTGTTGGCGGGTGTTTACTTTTAGTATTCTGTCGCGGTATCCAGAGTTTACCTTATCAAAGCGATTGTTCATCTTTTCCTCAGCACAAAAAGCCTTTATTATACGTAAACCGCCGAGGGTTTCCTCTACCTGGCTCATTGTGTCACTCCAAAGACTCTGTGCTTCCTTGGACTTACGCTTGAGCTTACGACCAACCTTTCCCATAAGCCATCCCATAACAGGAACAAAGAGTATAGTGAAAAGGGTCAACTGCCAACTGACAAATAGCAGCGTCACAAAATACGCTATTATAAGGATTGGATTTTTGAACAGCATGTCAAGCGAACTCATTATAGAGTTTTCCACCTCCTGAACATCACCGCTCATCCTTGCTATTATGTCGCCTTTGCGTTCTTCTGAAAAGAAACCGAGTGGTAACGATGTTATTTTGCGATACAGCTGGTTCCTTATATCACGTACAATCCCCGTGCGTATAGGTATCACGGTTGCAGAGGAAAAGAAGTATGCCCCTGTTTTGAGGAACGTTGTTAAAGAGAGAAAAAGTCCAAGAACGAGCAACGTTGTTACTGGGCCCATATCTGAAGTAAGTTGACTAACAATATAGTTGAGATTGTTTGACAACACTTCTTTCAAGTTATCCCAGTCCCATTCCATCATGTGCGTGGCAACTGACGTATTTCCTGTTCTGAAGATAATCTGCAGAATGGGTATTATAGCTGCAAAAGAGAATATATTGAGTAGTGCCGAAAGTATATTGAAAGCCACCGTCAGCATAAGGTATTTTTTGTATGGTGGCACGAAACGGCGCAATATTTGCAGAAATTCTTTCATCAAGTATATTTTTTTATTCTACAACTTCTCCAAACAGCGTGGCACTGGTACTTCCAGTTATCTTCACTCTTACTGTTTCTCCTATATGATGCACACCCTTGTCAAATACTACAGCCTTGTTTTGTTCCGTGCGCCCCATCAGTTGTTGACGACTACGCTTGCTATAAGTTTCGACCAATACATCAAACTCCTTACCCTCATCTTCCTTATTACGCAGCGCACTTATCTCTGTCTGCAGTTTTATAAGTTCGTTAAGTCGTTTTATCTTCACTTCCTCTGAAACGTTGTCGGGAAGATGCTTAGCGGCATAGGTGCCTGGACGTTCAGAGTATTTAAACATGAAAGCCGAATCAAACCCTACCTCTCTTACAAGCGACAGTGTTTCCTCATGGTCTTCTTCTGTCTCATTGTGATATCCTACAAAGATATCTGTTGTCAACCCACAACCAGGAATTATTCTACGTATGGCATCAACTTTTGCCAAATACTCTGCACGGGTATATTTGCGGTTCATCAGTTTCAACACCTTGTCGCTGCCGCTCTGTGCAGGAAAATGGATATGCTTGCAGAGGTTTGGTTCCTCTGCAATGACGTGGAGAATGTCCTCTGTCATGTCTTCTGGATTAGAAGTAGTAAACCTAACCCTCATATGTGGCACAGCGCGAGCCACCATTCTCAGCAGTTCTGCAAACGACACACTTCCTTCTTCGCGTTTTCCTGAAGGCGACAGACCATAGCTATTTACATTCTGTCCAAGGAGAGTTACCTCCTTGAAATTGCGGTCTGAAAGGTCTTTCACTTCCCTAAGTATACTTTCCGCATCGCGGCTGCGCTCCCTACCACGTGTATATGGCACAATGCAGTAATGACAGAAATTGTTACACCCGCGCATTATGCTTACAAACCCGCTCACCTTTACCAAACCTATGCGTTGCGGCACTATATCACGATAAGTTTCAGTCTTGGAAAGTTCTATATCAATGGCATTATTGCCATTCTCACACTGTGCTATCATATCTGGGAGATTCAGATAACTATCCGGACCACATACAAGATTTGCATGATGGTTTTCTATAAGCTCATCCTTCACCCTTTCAGCCATGCATCCCAACACGCCAAGTATAACCTTACGCCCTTTACGCTGCTCTGCATGGAGAGTTTCAAGCCTATTGTATATTTTATTCTCAGCATTCTCTCTGACACTACATGTATTCATAAATATTGCGTCAGCATCAGCCTCGTTTTCGCAAAGTTCATATCCAGCCATCTGCATTACAGATGCAACGACCTCGCTGTCTGCCACGTTCATTTGGCATCCATATGTCTCTATAAAGAGTTTTTTCATCATTATTTTTTACATGTGTACTTGGGTGCGAAATTACGAAAATATAATTGTATATGCAAGTATAACGTTTTATTTCAGACATTTGCCCGTTTTTTCATCTTACCGCTATATTTACACCAAATGAACCTTTATATTTGCATTTATCAGATTATTTTATTTACATTTGCAGCACCTAACACTTATTTTGATGGAAAAGAAAAAGATACTTATAACCGGTGCAACTGGCTTCATCGGCAGTTTTATCGTGGAGGAAGCCCTTAGCCGCGGCATGGAAGTATGGGCAGCAGTAAGAAGCAAAAGTTCAAAAAAATATCTTCAGCAACCAAACATCAATTTCATTGAACTTGACTTATCCGACCCTAAAAAACTATCACAACAACTTGAATGTCATCACTTCAACTATGTTGTCCATGCAGCAGGAGTTACCAAGTGTCTCAATAATAAAGAATTTTTCCGTACAAATACCGATGGAACTAAAAATCTTGTTGATGTTCTGCGCCAGAGTTCGGAAAAGATTGAACGTTTCGTTTTTGTCAGCAGCTTAAGTATTTTAGGTCCTATACGTGAGGAACAACCTTATATTGACATTAAAGACGACGACACACCATGCCCAAACACGGCTTATGGCCGCAGCAAACTCATGGCTGAAGAATATTTACGTTCACTAGGAAGTTCTTTCCCTTTCGTTATACTTCGCCCTACAGGTGTTTACGGTCCGAGAGAAAAAGACTATTTTATGATGTCAGACAGCATAAAAAAACATGTTGATTTCGCCGTGGGATACAAGCAGCAGGACATAACTTTCATATTTGTCAAAGACGTTGTGCAAGCTGTTTTTCTCGCCCTGCAGCGTGATGTATGTGGCAGGAGCTTCCTGCTCAGCGACGGATGCGTATATTCTTCCCGTACATTCAGCGACCTTATTAAAAATGAACTACACACAAAATGTGTGCTCCGTATCGTTGCCCCACTATGGTTCCTTAAAATGGTATCAACAGTAGCAGAAGCTTTCGCACATCTAACGGGAAAAATTTCTGCTCTCAACCGGGACAAATACAATATAATGAAACAGCGCAATTGGCGGTGCGACATTACTCCAGCAAAGCGCGACCTCGGTTTTGCCCCTCAATATACTTTGGAACAAGGAGTGCAAATTACTATAAAATGGTATAAAGAAAACGGTTGGTTATAACCGCAGCGTACCATAACACATAAAAATATCATTGCATAAAGAAAATAGATGAAAGACTACTTTAAAATAGAGAAAAAGCCCAAGCGAGGACTCTTCATTGCTGAATGGATAATGCTAGGCTATTTAGTTTTCACGCTGCTCATGGTTCTTATCACATACACAAAGGTTGCCAACCCAGATGCCATGATTTGGGGAAGAATACGCATTGCGGTAATGACCTTTGCCATGTGGGGCGTATACAGAATGGTGCCTTGCAAATTAACACGCTTTGCACGTATCGTGGTACAGATGGCTTTGCTAGGATGGTGGTATCCCGATACATACGAACTTAACCGCCTGTTGCCAAACTTGGATCATGTTTTCGCCACTGCAGAACAGAATATCTTCGGCTGTCAACCGGCACTGCTCTTTTGTAAAAAATTGCCTTGGCCTGTGGTAAGCGAACTGATGGACATGGGATATGCTTCATACTATCCAATGATAGTACTTGCAGCAGTTTATTACTTCGTATGGAAGTATGTTGAATTTCAAAAGGCAGCATTCGTCATACTTGCCTCTTTCTTCGCCTACTACATTATCTTTGACCTTATACCTGTTACAGGACCAACATTCTACTATAAAGCCGTAGGATTAGATAACATAGCAACAGGAATATTCCCTAACGTGGGCGATTGGTTTAATACCCACACAGAATGTCTGCCTAGCCCAGGATACACCGACGGACTGTTTTACCAACTGGTAGAAGATGCCAAGGCTGCAGGCGAACGCCCAACAGCAGCATTCCCAAGCAGTCATGTAGGCATCAGTACAGTTATTATGTTGTTAGTATGGCACACACGCAACAGACGACTATTACTATGTATGGTGCCATTCTACCTTTTCTTATGTATGGCAACTGTATACATCCAAGCCCACTATGCGGTGGATGCCTTGGCTGGATTAGTCAGCGGCATATTGTTCTACTTTATATTCATGAACATTTATAAAGACGAAAAATAAAGCTGACTAAACAATTTGGAGTATTATAAAAAAATGCGGCGAGTTTGTTCACCGCATTTTTTTATTTTAAAAGTTTCCTACTGAAATATCTTACAGGATACCATACGGCTATAAACCCTACAGCTATAACAGTTATAAAGACTAACATTACATCTTCGGGATGCACACTAACTGGATAAGCATCAACCACGAACGTTCCACTTGACTTGCCCAGTGCCACAAGTCCGAACTGCTGCTGCAACCAACACAGGAGTAATCCCAAAAGAATTCCGGCAAGCGCCCCAAAGAAGCTTATCATCCTTCCCTCAAAAAGGAAAATACTGGAAATTTGGCGATCTGTCGCTCCTAAATTATGAAGAGTGGCAACATCGTTCTTCTTGTCAATTATAAGCATTGATATAGAACCGATGATGTTGAAACTTGCAACAATAAGTATAAAGGTTAGGAAAATGTATGCAATGAATTTCTCTACCTTCATTATTCGGAAAGTATCCTCCTGTTGTTCATAACGGTCGAGCACACGGTATTTGTTGCCAACAATGGCTTTCATATCTTCTTTCACTTTATCAAGATCACTGCCATTCTTCAACCTTATCTGCAATGATGACAAATTACCTTGCTGGCCAAATAGATTACGCGCAAATTCAAGCGGCACTATAACATGGTCGCGGTCATACTTGCCCTGCTTTACCATAAATACCACCCCTGGCGATATAAGCGAATCAACCACGAAGCCATCAGTAGGATTTGCCAAATCAAGCTGTCCCGTCTTTCTTGGTGCATAAAGAAGCAAATTTCCATCCCAACGCGCATTCATACCCAATGTCTCTGCCAGCCTTATGCCTACGGTAGCAAAGTTAAGATTAGCCGCACTGAGCATAAAAGTGCCGTCACCATAAAGTATCTCACCGATACGTGACATATGCTCGAAGTTATTGTCAACTCCCATCACTGTCACCATCAGCTGCCTGCCTTTGTAAACGGCCAAAGCATGGTCTTTTACACACTCAGTAGCCACATCCACCTGTGGCAGTTTCTGTACCTTTAACAGTAGAGGGTCATTTGCAGGAGCTGCTTTTCCCTGAGAAGGCACAATCTCTATCTGCGGATCAAACGAGGTGAAAAATGATGCTACAAGATCATGGAAGCCGTTGAATACGCTAAGCGTCACTACTAATGCCATAGTTGCTACGGCAACTCCCACTGCACTTATACCACTTATAATATTTATAGCGTGAGTACTCTTTTTTGAAAAGATATAACGGCGCGCTATGAAAAAAGGAAAGTTCATGACCTAACGGTTAAAACTGTTTTCAACAATACATCACTACTTTTTCAGCAGCTCGTCAATACGCTCAATATAGTCAAGCGAATCATCAATAAAGAAGCGCAGTTCTGGAATTATACGCAACTGGTTGCGCACACGCTGCCCTAGGTCATAGCGCACGGTTTTCTCATTCTTTCTTACATTATCGATTATCTCCTCTCCTCTTTCCGATGGGAAAATGCTCAGATAGGCAGTGCATATACTAAGGTCGGGACTAACTTTAACTCTTGTTACCGACACCATCACACCATGCATGGCACGCGTTTGGCTTTGGAATATGAGACTTAGTTCTTTTTGCAATAACCGTGCTATGCGGTTTTGTCTTGTTTCTTGCATATTTTTTTGCTTTAATATAGAAAGACACTTTTTAAAGTGTGCTTTCCAAAATGTTATACTTCTTATATTTTTATATGCCCTTTATATAGACAATATGATTGTCTATACAACAGCACTTGGGCTACAAAATTACTTATAATAGGAGAAAAACACAAATTTTCAAGTCTCTTTGCCCGTTTTAAAAAAAGGCATACATCAAAAGCCACACCTAAACAAAAAAATTGATACCCTTTTATATTGGTTGGAAAAGTTGTTTATAACTATGTGGAAAAGCATGTGGAAAACAATATCGTTATCCACACAATTATAAGAATACATAATTAAGCGTGGATATCAACAGTGTTGTGAACAACGTTTCAGAAACTTTTCAACGCTTTTTCATCAACAAAAGATATAAACTTATTATCTTTGCACCATTAGTGTATATTGTTGATAACCCTCATTATTTGCTGAAAGCAAGAATGAAACTGGATGAATAACTTGTTGAAAAGTGTAATTCATACGTTGATAACCAAAAAAGCAAGAAAAATCAACTTTAGTTATAAACAAATCCACGGTATATCATCATATACATTCTTTTTTTTAATAAGAACAATAATAAAAATATAATATATAATGAATGTGGACAAAGCATGGCTCGAAAAAGGTTTCATTGACGAAGCCGTTGACGAGAGCATAGATTTGAGCAAGGAAATAAGAGAACTTTGCAAAAAGAAAAATGCCGTAATATTGGCTCACTACTATACAACTGGTGATATACAGGATATAGCTGATTTTATTGGCGATTCGCTTGCATTGGCAAGAAAGGCTGCACAGACTGATGCTGATATCATTGTTATGTGCGGTGTGCATTTCATGGCTGAAACTTGCAAGATCCTTTCGCCGCAAAAACTGGTGCTTTGTCCTGACCTTAATGCAGGATGCTCATTGGCTGACTCTTGCCGTGCTGACGACTTGAAAAAATATAAGGAGGAGCATCCGGGATATAAAGTTGTGAGCTATGTAAATACCACTGCTGCTGTTAAAGCTTTTACGGATGTTGTAGTTACAAGTGGAAACGCTAAAAAAATTGTAGATACGTTTCCTAAGGACGAAAAAATAATATTTGGTCCTGATTACAATCTAGGCTCTTATATAAATAGTGTTACGGGCCGTAACATGTTGCTTTGGAATGGCGGTTGCCATGTGCACGAACGTTTTTCAGCCGCAGGGATTGTAAAACTGAAGAAGGAACACCCTGAAGCGGAAGTTCTTGTGCATCCTGAATGTAAAGGTCCTGTAGTGGTGCTTGCTGATGTCGTAGGCTCAACAGCCGTACTGCTGAAGCATGCCATAGAGAGCTATACTAAAGAATTTATCGTTGCAACCGAGGCGGGAATTCTTCACGAGATGACGCGCAAGTGCCCTGAAAAGAAATTCATACCCGTACCACCAGAAGTTACGGAAGGGGCGCTGGGATGTTCATGCAATGAGTGCGGGTATATGAAAATGAACACGCTTGCAAAAATCTATAACTGCCTTAAATATGAATGGCCTTCCGTTGACGTTGATGAAGAAACGGCACGCCTTGCTGTAAAGCCTATAGAACGCATGCTCGAACTGTCGTAGGATTGCAGGATGAAAATATTGCTTATTGGCGAGGCAAGCTTTGTGCATAACACGTTGAAAAAAGCTTTTGAAGAACGGGGACATCGTGTTGTGACAATGTCTGACGGCAACGGCTGGCATGATGCTCCGCGTGACATAGACCTTAGACGCAACATGAAGTATGGCAAGTTTGGGGGACTTATGGTTCTGTGGAAACTATTCACCAATCTGCCTAAGCTTGTAGGCAACGATGTGGTGCAGATTCACAACTATCAGTTTGTGCCGCTTAAATATGGTTGGAACACGCTACTGCTTAAGTTATTAAAGTTTTTCAACCGATCTTGCGTAAAACTATGTCTTGGTGACGATCCGCAGATTTTCATGCGCCAAGCTAATGGTGTGCCGCGTTACAGCGATACCTTTTGGAACGGCAGTGAGCAAAATGCTGAAGCAAACAGCAGTAGAATAGGCGAAGTAATGATGCCGCCGGCTTTTAAATGCTGGAAGCGCACCACGCTAATGGCAGATGCTTTGGTTGCCGTGCTATATGAATATTGGTTATGCTATAATACAAAGCCATTCTCGCCAAAACTTTTCTATTGCGGCTTGCCAATAGACACTTCTGAAATGTCGCCCTGTGACCGTAATAGGAGTCTCTCTGAGCCTTTAAAGGTGCTTGTGGGTATACAACCAAAGCGCGACTTTATGAAGGGTGCAATGCGCATTGCTGCGTTTTTGGAAGACATCGCTGCACGATATCCGGGGCGGCTTGATATAAAGTATGTAGAGGGTGTGCCGTATGATGAATACATGACGTTGTTGGAAGAGGCAGATGTTCTTGTAGATCAGTTTTATAGTTTTACCCCATCAATGAATTCGCTTGCTGCGATGGCACGCGGAACGGTGGTAATAGGCGGTGCAGAGGAAGAATATTATTCATTTATAGGCGAACCAACGTTGCGTCCTATAATAAACGTTAGTCCTGAAATTACAGATGAACAGAACATTTCTATTATAGAACGCGCCCTGCTTGACAGCACTATAATGGAACGATTGTCAAAAGAAAGTCGTCTGTTCGTAAAGAAATACCACGATAGTCGAAAGATAGCTCAAGAATACGAAAAGATATACAAAAAGCTGCTTTAATATAAAGTTATAGTAATGGATAAAGGGGATTAAATCCAAATACATGTTATGCGACAAATCAGCAAAGCAACAGAATACAATTGGAAGAGATTGAACAGCGATTCTAATATAAAGCTGACAAAACGTGCAAACAAGACGCAATCTAAAAAGCGGGTCGTTGCCACTACCTATCTTGATTATGCACCAGCAAATTCCCTTTTGTCTGAACTGGCATCTATCAATGCCCCAGTAGGTGATATAATATTTACTCTTTGCTTGCATTATCTTCGATATTCTGAGATAATAGAAAAAGACAACGTTAAAAAGTTCATTTCCACTCTGCAGGGTTACAAAGAGCTTGACATAGATGAACCTACTGATGTTTGGGATATTGATGAAGATGTAATAGGCTTCATATACCAGTCTTTAATAACAGAAGGAGAGCGTAATATAACAGGGCAATATTATACAAGTAAGAAAATTGCCAAGTATATGTTAGATGGCAAAATTCTTAAGGATAGCGAAACGTTCCTTGATCCTTGTTGCGGGAGCGGAGCTTTTTTGCTGGTTGTAAAAACCAATACTCCAGAATGTTTATACGGATTTGATATAAATCCTATTGCAGTCATGATTGCATCAACAAACTTGTTGGTAAAGTATGCTACACACGATTTCTTGCCGAACATATATTGTATTGACTACCTCGAAAAAGGTTTCTTTTCATTGAACACTCGCAAAGACATTCCCTTTTATTTTAATAACATATATACAAATCCTCCTTGGGGAAGCGACAGACAAGGAATATATGCCAGCAATTATCCTTCAATAAAATCCAAGGAACGTGCTTCTATGTTTATTGTTGAGTCTATTGGGCGACTTGACAAGAATGGCATTCTGTATTTCTTGTTGCCAATGTCATTATTGAAAATAAATAGTCATAGCGATATCCGTAAATTTGTTTTGAACAAATCAACAATTCATAGGATAGACTTGTTCAAAGATAGATTTGATGGGGTGCTTACAGATTATTTTAGTATCAAAATAAGTAATAAAAAAGTTGAAAGTCAAGAATATGATGTTTTCTCTGGCAATGGTACCATTCGGATTGCTTTATCTGAGGAAAACAAAAAAGCAGGGAATATAATTGTTGAGCAATTGTCAAAGCTCGACACGAGTATTCTTTATAAAATGGAATCTCGGCGCAACGATGATCTTAGGCATAGCAAATGGGCTTTAGGCATAGTAACAGGAGACAACAAGAGCAAAGTGAAAAATGAAAAATGCGAGGGTATGGAATCTGTGTATGCAGGAAAACAAGTAGAGTCTTTTAGACTGAATGAAGAAGCCTCGTATATTACTTTTGCTCCAGAAAGTTTTCAGCAGTGTGCCAAAGAAGAATTTTTCAGAGCACCAGAAAAGCTGATATATAGATTCATTGCGAAATACCCGATTGTTGCTTATGACGACAGGCAATGCTTGTGCCTGAATAGTGCCAACATACTCATTCCTGAGCTAGACAGCATTTCCATAAAAAGCACCGCTGCTTTGCTTAACTCTGCACTTTACCGCTATTACTATTCTATTAAATTCTCAGACATAAAGGTTCTGAAAGGCAATTTGCAAGAACTGCCATTCCCTAAACTAACTGAAATTCAAGATAAAGAGTTAGGCGAGTTGGTATCAATTATTAAAGAAAATGGGTATTCTGCCGAGTATCAAAGTAAATTGGACGAAATAGTTTATTCTATATTCGGCATTACTCTTGATGAGCAAGTTCAAATTAAAAAAAGGGTTGGATAAAATGGAAAAATTGATAGAAGAATTGGAGGCATACAAGAAAGATTTGTCTGAAGATGAAAAGCTTCAGTTAAGTGATTCTGTACTTGATAAACTATACGCCGTATATCCATTTAACAAGTTTGAATATACAATTTCTCATTTGATTGCTAATGATATTATAACTCTTGATGCTTATCTTGATATGAGATCTGAGTATATTCAGCGCAATAAATACCTATACCTCTTTGAACTCGCACCACGAACATTTGGTGAAACATGGGGGCAACGGCATTTAATGGAATTGGTGCCGGAACTAAAAATACCTACAAAGAAACTTGACTGTAATTTTTCTGGTGAATACGATTTGCTTTTAGATGATATACACGTGGAAGTAAAGGCGTCTCGCGCAGTAAAAAAGAAAGGCGGTGATATTCTTGCAAACAAGGCCCTTGCTAGTAATAGTACATCAAAGTTTGACATGAATTATCAACAGCTTAAGCCTGGATGCTGTGACGTGTTTGTATGGATTGCTGTTTGGCGCGACAAAATAGATTATTGGGTAATGTCTAGTCATGATGTTCAGACTAACCCTCTTTTTAGCAATCAGCATCGGGCATCTCAATTATCAGAAAACGGTGAAATAATTGAGGGGCAGATACACATAAACAATTCTAATTATGCAGATTTTGAAAAATACAGAGTTCAGATACGTGGTATATACGATAAAATAAAGGAAATAGGTAAGCGTAGAAAAAAAATGTAAATATTGTTGTCCTTGTGTCTTACCGGACAGTAATAATTTGTATTGAGGGTATATTTCCTTACTTCATCACTTTTTTGCGCCATTACTTTTTCATAATTCTATTCTAATTGATTCTTTTGGATGTTGCTTTTGTAAGACGGTGATAGGTTGTGTTCGTATCATCCTTATATTGTACAACACGATATAATCCTCCTCTAACGACCATTCTACAAAAAGTATTTGTTTTGCGAAATTCTTTCCAGTATGTATAGCAGTTGACTTCATTGTCATAATAAATTCCGAAGCCGTTATTTGCTCTATAATCAGCTGCTGGACGAGTATTATGAGTCAGCAACATCTTGAAACCGTCTTTTGAATATTCATAAAACTCAATATCAGGGCATGAAATAGACAATTTTGTGGAACACCATCCGAACTGGTTGAATATAGGCTTCATTAGTACCTCGAAGGTGACATCATCAATACCACTTTCTATATAACCAGCAACATTGCCAGTTATCTCAACAAAGGCTTCTATCAATTCTTTATGCTTCTTGACTTCGTCATAGTATTGCCTTACTTTATAGTTGTCTATATAAGGCATATTGTTATCCTCCTCGCGGTAGAACTTATATAAGGACTCTAGTTTCTCATGCACGTTTAGCGTATTTTTGTGATTGGCAGGATAGGACAAAAATGAACTTATAAAATCATAAGTCATATTATTCAACTTTTCTAGAGTTGACAATACGTCTTGTGCTAAGGCAAAAGACGTATTTAAGCCAAAAAAGCAGATTAGAAATGCTATTATTCTTTTTTTCAATGGTCTAGCGATTTTTAATTGAATTATTGATAATTGACAGTGGCTATTTCTAAAATTTTTGTTACATTTTAGAGCGATTAACTAATATTGTTTACACTCTTTGTTTGGTGAACTAATTTACTTTATGCAGACCCTTACTTCACCTATTCCCTTTATAAATAATGCTTGATAAACTTATTTTCTTGACATCTCTTTACTGTGGCGTGAGAAAGGTGTTTTGACTTCGTCCTCATCGCAAAGTTAGTCTAATTTCTCAAGAAAGTTTCGTTTTTGAGGACTTTTTTGTCATATTGCATTCGGATACCGAAGAGGAAACCTGACGGCACACGTTTATTGTGTGAATGGTCATCTTGTAAAGGCATTCTGTCTTGAGCATACTGTTGGCTTTCTCTGCCACAGCTTTTTCCAAGGTAGTGCCACATTTGGTCATGCTAATGCTGACATGATGCCACTTTTGTTCCTATACATATGCTTGGAATCAGTACTTATATATCAGTATGTTCGCTTTGCTTTTTATGAAAAAGGTGAGGCCAACGTGTGATACGCTGCAATTTTTTCTTTCTCTTTATAGAATAATGAGAAAAAGGTTCTACGCAAAAAATAAAGAGTAAAAGTTTATATTGTATAATTTTGAATAATAAATGTCTTAAAAGTTTGTTTGTAGGGAAATATAAACTATATTTGCAGTCATAAAGAATAGATAATATTTTAAGAATAGATGTTCAAGGAACAGAAAACTCACTAAAGCTACATGCGCCAAAGGCGAAAACTAAGTTATTTAACAATCTAAAATTTATAGGAGGTTCATTATGAGAAATGCTATTATTTCCGCAATGGTTTTATCAGCTACTCTTTTACCAACGGTTTCGGTATTAGGACAAGATGACGCTTCTAAAATTACAGACTCTTTGCGTCAGGAATTGAAAAAAGAGTGTATTGGTTCAGCTACAGTTACAAAAGAGGCACCGTATAAGACTGGGGATTACATTCCCACTGGGGCTTCGTATTTAAATGCAACAGTGCGTAATTTTTATGACAATATGGATTACGACTCTGGGTTTGACACAAATTGCCAGAAGGGAGAAATAAAACCTGACTTTGATTATTATTACATGATAAGCAAGGGTGTTACCGGCACTCCTAATGAAGTGGGTGTTGTGTACTATATTTATTTTAATAAGTCGCAGTGCCAGATTCTGAAGTGGGATACGGTGAACAATAAACTTATAAGTAAGTCGGCAGTATTCAATTGTGAGAACATTGGACTTAATACAAGATTCTCTGAGGGTAGATACAATTTTATGGGAAATTTGATAACACCTGTTGTTAATTCAAAATATACAAACAATACCCGTCATAACGAGCTTCTGCAGAGCATGGTTGATGTCAATACCATGGATTACAATGGTGACGGAATTGATGATTTGTTCCTTGTCTTTGGCCGAACATTGCGTATCTACGATGGTAAAGACATGAGGCAGTTGTTGTCTTATGCAATGCGTAACGAACGCGACAACATAAGTCCTTCATCTGTTGTCTATGACTTTAACGGTGATGGAAAAAAGGATTACTTATGTATGTATACACATATGCTTGACCCTGGAAGAAACACTCATTATGAGATAGATGAAAACAATAATAATGTAGATATTGACGGACTCTTTATTTATTCAAAGCGCGATAATGATGGTAAATTTACATATAGCGATCCTGTGAAGAAGAATGTCAATGACAGAACAGACTTCTTCGAAAAGCATAAGAAAATGAGTACGATACATGGTATTCGAACAACTCTCAATATGCAGCTCGTTTATCCTGATGGGAAGAATAGTGCACCAAAATTAGCATTGGCAGTAAACGCAATACATAGGCCTAGTGGTGCAAATTATATATTTGACCAGCAGCTTACTATTATTGATGTAATTCCAAATATGGAAGATAATGCGAAAGACTGGTATAAAGTTTCTGGTTATATAACGCGAGAGAGTAAGGCAATGTACTGGTATACTTACTATGAATATACTACTCAGATTTTCAATTACAATAGAAATGTTCCATATCTCTTTGGCAAGCCCGCTTTGTGTGCAGCATCAGTAGAAGGGAACGACAACCCGCAAAAAATATTTTGGGTTGATGGCGTTTATAGCTACAACAGTAGTTCACGGACATTCGTAAAAGATTTTGAAATACAAGGAAAGCATAAAGAGGACGAAGGCTCAGGTTTCGATCGTGTTGTTGGCGGACAGGTTGTAGCTGTTCCAAGTCATGATCTCACTACAGAAGAATTTGCTTTTGTGCTTGCTGATTCTGAATCAGAATATTGGAATGATTACCGTGAATGGAAAGACATCAGTTTCAAACTGGCTACGGTTTCAAAGAAAACAGACCAATGGGATATTTCTGTAATAAAGGACTATGTGCTTGACAATAGTATTAAGGTTAAAGACAATGAAGGAAAAGAAATAACATCAAAGCTAGATTTCAGCTTGACAAACGTTGGTCGCGATAGAGGAATGAAAGTGCGTTTGGAAAAGGCAGAGGTAACAATAACTACACCTATCATAGATCATGTAATTTGTGCTGCTCCTATTCAAGGTGACACTCCTGCTTCTATTTCTTTCGATCATTCAGAGTCACATACTGTCAGCAGATCCATTTCGGCTTCATCAAATTACGGATATTCTCTTGATACAGGTGTCGGCTTCTTTAAAACGTTGAAATTTACCATTGGCTCAAGTGTTAATAAAACTATGTCTAATTCACAATCTGAAGCTACAACGGAAACCGTAGGTCATGGGCTTTCAATAAACAATGCTAACGACTATGTGCTTTTCAATTGCTATGTTGCTGACAAATACGACTATGTTATAGATGAATGTGAATCTACTCCCGAACTGGTAGGAACAAAGTTTAGCGTTATGAGGCTACGTGAAAGCTTCTGCAGACAGTTTGACAAGACTGTTGACGAATTTAATCTTCTAGTGAGAGGCACTTCATGTCCAGAAATAACAGAAGATGTTCTTTGTCACAAGACCGGTGACTATAAAACTTATCCTCATAATTCAAATTCAGGAGCATTGGATGTAGAAAAAATATTTGGCTTAAAGGATGCTAGCGCTTATATAATGACGGGTTTTGTAACACGTTCTTCTAATAACACAGTACTTATGTCTGCTTCATTCAATAAAAGTAAAAGCGAAACAAAAGAAGAATCGCAAAGCGTAAGCACGAAGGCTTCTATATCGCTTGATTTGGGTTTTGCAGGTGTGGGTTCTTCAACAACGTTTACATGGTCTGGCGGTGCGTCACAAGGATGGTCTGAAACAATGAGCCTGGGTTCTGGAACTTCAGTTGCTGCGTCATTGCCTAATTCAACAGACGATAAAAATGCTTACTGTATGGTTTACTACAAAAAGGATATTACTACCAAGGAAGGTGCACCTTACAGCTTTATGGTTGTCAACTGGTGTTACGCAGAAACAAAAAACAGCAATGCAAAAATGAGTGCCATGAATTTGGACTCTGACGAAACATCGGGCATAAATAGCATAGATAAAAAAGGAGCTGAAGTAACTTCAGTTGCATACTTCGATGCTAATGGTAGCGAGCATATTGCTCCAACCAAGGGGGTGAACATAAAGGTTACTGCCTATGCCGACGGTACGAAGTCTACTGTTAAGATTATGAACAAATAATTAAGATTATGAACAAATAAGTGTATACCGCTTTTCACTTCTGCTTAGTAGATTGAAAAGCAAAAATATAAAAGAGACTGTATCAAAAATAGATGCAGTCTCTTTTTTTTATTTTCCACTATTCCTGACTTCGTCAATGCGTCACCCTAAGTCACCCAAATTAAGCACCTAACTCACTGATTTTCAAAATGCGCTATGTGGTGGCACAAAAAAAGTGACGAAATCAGGAGGCAACCATTTATTGTGCTACTTCGTGCCGAGACAATGCTAATGTCATGAGGTATATCCTCATTGCGCAACGAAAGCCAATTTTCTTCCTGTCAAACATTCATACCTTTTTTATATATTGCAATTTGTAAAACGTAACCAGTGTTAAGTAATCAAAATATTATACTATTACTTGTTTTATATAATATATGTAATCTATATTATATTTTATATAACATTATGTAAGATATATTTTGGTTATATATGATATATTGCTTACCTTTGCGCAAGAAATACTACAAAAAGATTGTTTAAAATAGGATTACAAACCAAAAGAGTTTTAGTTATGGAAGAAAACAAATTGGTACGGGTATTAGGATTAAAGGAATCCGTGAGCATGACCATAGGTACGGTGGTCGGAGTAGGATTGTTCACGTGTGGTTCTTCCCAAATCGGTTTAGTAGGGTCGTGGATTATCGGATTCACATTTTTGGCACTATTGGTGTCCATCTGGCCTTGCTTGATTTATGGAGAGATGTCGGCAGCCTTGCCGGAAGCCGGTGGTACATACAACTTCGCCAAGCGCGGACTGAACCGTCTTTGGGCCAACATGGCAGGATGGCACTATATCGTGTCCGTAGTAGCCATCGGAGCAGGTGAGACCTTGGCCTTCTCCAATTATTTCACCATATTGCTGGGTGCATTCGGCATTGACATTTCGTGGATAGACCCACGCATTATCGCCTGCATACTGGTAGGAGTGTTCCTTGTGCTCAACTACTTCGGAATCGAGCAGTCGGGTAAAGCCCAAACCGCATTCATCTTCTTCTTCTGGGCATGCTCCATTTGTTGGTTCATGTACATGATTCCAAAGATTCACTTGGAATATTTCGGTGGATTCGGCATGGACAAGTTGCCGCCGTTCAATGAGATGATGTATATCTTCGGACTCGTATGGTGGTGCTACACAGGTTTCGAGACTTGCGTTTCCGTGGGTGGCGAGACCAAGTATCCACAATACACTTTGCCACGCGCGCTCAAGATTTCCGTATTCCTTGTATTTGCTGTCAATGCGCTGTTCCAGTGGTTCCTGGTGGGTCTTGTATCCCACAATTTCTACGGACTACTTGCCACTGCAGCTGCTCCATACGCAGAAGGACTTCAAGCAGTGGGTCTTGTAGGCATGCCTATCATCCTGCTTTGTGTAGCCATCGCCTTCGGTGGAGACTTGAGCACCATCAATCCTGGCATCGCTGCTCCTGCACGCTACATCTACACCATGGCACTTGATCACAGTCTGCCATCAGCATTGGGCAAGGTTCATCCCAAGTACAAGACTCCCCACAACGCCATTTTCCTGGTAGGTATCATCAACTTCATTTTGATTGCCACTGGCTCCATCGACTACATTGCTTCGGTTTCACTCATCTCCCTCGCCGTTTGCTACATGATTGGCTGTCTTGCCTACATGGGTCTGCGTCGCCGTTATCCAGACTTGCGCCGTCCCTACAAAGCTCCTTATGGCGTGATTGGCTGCTACGTGACGATCGTGATCTACACCTTCATGCTCTTCTATGCAGACAAGATAGCCCTCTACACAGCCGGTATATTAAGCGTAGTATGCGGAATATTCTGGTACTTCTACACCAACCACAAGGAACAGAAGATGCTTACGCTTGAGGAAGAAATCGGTGAAGTGGAAGAGCCGACAGCCGAAGAAAAGATGAAGATGGACCGCGAATATACCATTTGGAAATGGGGCACCATCATTGTCACAATCATAGCCTTGGGCATCTATATCATACCGATGCTCTTTTAGAAAAGAAGAATGGTTATATGTATAAAATAAATTTAGAAAATATCACCTATAGTTTTACCGACCTCAAGGACCTGATGGCTAAGGCCACGCCCTTGAGGTCGGGTGACGAGTTGGCGGGAATAGCCGCCCGCACACAGGAAGAACACGTCGCCGCCCAGCTTTGTCTGGCAGACGTTCCACTGAAGCGATTCTTGGAAGAACCGCTCATCCCCTATGAAGACGACGAAGTGACACGTCTCATCATTGACACGCATGACGCCCAGGCATTCCAACCGATATCCCACCTCACCGTGGGCGAGTTCCGCAATTGGATACTCAGCGATGCGGCATCAACGGAAGTGCTTTCCATGGTTGCCCCAGGCATCACCCCGGAGATGGCTGCAGCAGTGAGTAAGCTGATGCGCAACCAAGACTTGCTGTTGGGAGGAAAGAAGTGCCGCGTGGTGACACGCTTCCGCGACACCATAGGACTGCCCGGCCGTCTCTCTGTGAGACTTCAGCCCAACAACCCTGTCGACGACTTGAAGGGTATCGCAGCCAGCACCATCGACGGTCTCATCTATGGTAGCGGAGACGCCGTGATCGGTATCAACCCCGCCAGCGACTCGGTTCCAGTGCTGAAAGAGCTCAACATTATGCTCGACGAAATCATACAGTACTACAAGATACCCACACAGAGTTGCGTGCTCACCCACATTACCACCGGCATCGAACTCATTGAAGACGGGGCACCCGTAGACTTGCTGTTCCAGAGCATTGCCGGAACGGAAAAAGCTAATGCGGGATTCGGCATCAACCTGAAACTTCTCGATGAAGGATACGACGCCGTGCGGTCGCTTCATAGAGGTACTATAGGTGACAACTGCATGTATTTCGAGACGGGACAAGGCTCAGCGCTATCGTCGGATGCCAATTTCGGTGTAGACGAACAGACTTGCGAGGCACGGTGCTACGCTGTGGCACGCCGCTACAAGCCCTTACTGGTCAATACCGTAGTCGGGTTTATCGGTCCTGAATATCTGTATGACGGCAAGCAAATCACAAGAGCAGGCCTTGAAGACCACTTCTGCGGCAAGTTGCTCGGACTGCCTATGGGTTGCGACATATGCTACACCAACCATGCCGAAGCCGACCAGGACGACATGGACAACCTGCTTACATTGCTCGTAGCGGGTGGCATCAACTATATCATGGGCATACCTGGCGCCGATGACATTATGCTCAACTACCAGAGTACCAGTTTCCACGATGCTCTCTACGTGCGCAAGTTGTTGGGCAAGAAGCACGCTCCCGAGTTTGAGCAGTGGCTGATGGACATGAAGTTGGTGAACGATGCCGGCAACATCCTGCCCGTCAAGGCCAACCATCAATTGTTGGGCATTGAAAAGATGGAGGATTTATATGAATGAGGTTTTGACTTTCGAGACAAAAGACTTTGTCCAATATGACCCTTGGGCAGAGCTCAAGCGGTTCACCGACGCACGCATTGCGTTGGGACGAACGGGATGTAGCCTCCTGACCAACGACTACTTACAGTTTTCACTCGCCCATGCGCGGGCACGGGACACCATCTATATGCCATTCGAAAGCGAGAAGGTGGCACACCAACTGGAACAGATCGGACTTGACACACTGGAAGTGTCGAGCCGCGCCTCGTCAAGAAGCGTATTCCTGCGGCAACCCGACTTGGGGCGAAGACTAAATGACGTAAGCCGCCAGAAGCTGAAAGACATGAACTACAAGGGTGCCGACGTACTGCTCGTCATCGGAGACGGTTTGTCTTCTAAGGCCGTGAACAAGCAGGCTGTGCCACTCATCTCACGCTTCGTGCCCTATATGGAAGAACTCGGACTGTCGGTGGGACCTGTGGTGCTCGCCCACGAAAGCCGCGTAGCCTTGGGTGACGACATCGCCGAGATAATGCACTGCGGTTTGGTAGCCATCCTGATCGGCGAACGTCCAGGTCTTTCTTCACCCGACAGCTTGGGTGTATACATCACCTACAAGCCTTTTGCAGGACGACTTGAAAGCGAGCGCAACTGCATCAGCAACGTAAGACCGGAAGGTCTCAACTACGACCGTGCCGCATTCAAGATGGCATGGATAGTAGAAGCCGCCTATGATATGGGCAAGACAGGCACGGCACTCAAAGACAAGAGCGACAATCCGCAATGCTACCGGACGCTTAAACCACACGTGCAGAAGCTCTTGATGGTATAGCCCCACGGGCATCAAGCCATACAAGAAAAGTCCCGCAATCTTCAAAAGGAGAACTGCGGGACTTTTTCTATGCATTGCCTTGCGGCAACCACTTTATTTCATGCTGCAAGCTGGGCACCAGGGTTTCAATTGCTTGAAGAAATTTATTTTCCACTATTGAAAGAAGAGATAAGTTTTGTCCATTTACTGAAAATGTTTTCTTTGTAGAAGCGTTTTGCCATGTATGCGGCGCTTTCGCCAAAAGAACGGCGCAACTGTTCGTTGTCCATCATTCTATTTATTGCCGCCGTTAGTGCAACAGTGTCGCCCTGTTTGACAAGAAAGCCGTTTTTCCCGTTCTCTATAATGTCTGATGCACCATAAACGAAATTGAAAGCGACAGAAGGCAGAGCGCATGCCTGTGCTTCTATTAGAGTTATCCCCTGCCCCTCATAGCGTGAAGGCATTATGTAAAGACTGTATTGTGGATACTTTTCTATAATGGAGTTTGTGCGTCCGCAGAGAGTTATGAATCTTTCCATTCCGCTATCGTCAATTTGTCTTTGCAGAGCAGCGTGCTCGTTGCCCTCACCATAGATGTCTAGATGCCAATCGGGATGTTTTAATGCAATGTCTTTCCAACATTCTATGAGAATGTCAAATCCTTTCTGTTTTTCAAGTCTTCCTACGGCAATGGCTTTCTTTATGGCATAATTGACGGAAACTTGCTTTGGTGGTTCAATGAAGTTTGATATTGTTTCCACCCTATGTGCATGTTTGAAATCGGCGGCATCGCCTTCTGTTAAACACACAACAGCATCAGCCTTTATTTCCGTGAAGCGGAAAAG
This sequence comes from Barnesiella intestinihominis, assembly GCA_963586715.1. Lineage (GTDB taxonomy): Bacteria > Bacteroidota > Bacteroidia > Bacteroidales > Bacteroidaceae > Prevotella. Next base: position 41,352 of record CAVAAS010000001.1, on the reverse strand, counting down.
AACGTTGTATGGCGTGAATTTTCTTGCTAAGTGGGATTCGTACACACGGATGGCTTTTGTGCGGCATAGAGGCAGTAGAATGGCTCCTAGGGTAGTTGTGAAAAATATAATGTCAGGGTTTGTTTCCTTTAACGCTTTATTTACTCTGCTTACTGCCTTTATAAGTGTGGTCGTGCGGCTGATGGCAGTAATTATCTTACCTTTTCCCTTTATGGCAAAAGGAACTTTGAGATTTATTGCTTTAATGTTTTCAGCGAGAGTGTTGGCAGGCTGCCGTGGGTCATCATATACGGATATAAGACTTACTTCATGTCCGAAGGTGTTGCTTAGTTCATTTGCTTTTTGTGTAACAATGCGTTCCACTCCTCCGTTTTCAGAGAAATCCTCAATAATATATGTTATTTTCATGTGGCAGTCTCCATTTTCCTTTTAGTTCTTCCTTATTTTTTTTATAAGTCGGCAGGTATTCCTTACACCGAGTATATCAACCAGCAATGCTTTTACACTGTCTTTTCCTGTAGCGTATCCGCTAAGTGCAACATGTTGGTTGTGAAGTAGAATTTTTCCGGTTCGTGCATACGAATATATCTGTGCAGTTAGCATGTTTATATATACGCGGTGCCAACGACGTTGTGTGGTGTCTATGCCAAGACTTTTCACGAGAGTTAATTGTGCTTCAAGTAGTGAAGTTAGTCCGTCTGCCTTGTCTTTAGCCATTATGCCTTTGTCGTTGTAATGGTATATATACCGACCTTTGTCAGTGGTTGCTATTATGTGTGTCTTGTTAAGAATGTGTGGTAATATGAGAATGTCTTCGTATTTTTTTCCTTTTTGAAAGAGTGTATTGCCTCCGAATAGGTCCTTTTTGTATATTTTGTTACATACCCAACAGTGTTCCGTGCCCCGATACGATAGCCAATCAAGGGGATTGTGGAAAATATTGTTTTCTGGATTGAAAAGATTCTCGTCTGTACGTCCTGGATTTTGGAGAACAGGAAACTCCAGAATGTCGTATTCAGGATGTTTAAGTAGGATGTTGAGCAGACTGGCGTAGGTTTTTTGGTCAACTTCGTCGTCACTATCAACAAATGTCACGTATTTTCCTTTTGCAAGTGCAAGTCCGTAATTGCGTGCATCCGATAGTCCGCCATTTTTCTTGTGGTATGAAAAAATATACTTTTCCTTTTCTGCATATACGTCCGCCATGTTTCCACTATTATCTGTTGAACCATCATCAATTAGCAACACCTCACATGAGTGAAGTTCTTGACGTATGATACTGTCAACGCACCTGCATAATGTTTCTTCCACGTTGTAAACGGGAATTATTATGGTTAGGAGTGTATCCATAGTTTATATATGTTTTTAAAAGTATTCCATCTGAACATTATTTTCTGGCATACGGAATATCTGCTTCCCCTGCCATTGCATGATGCTGCATCTTCATGTCGGCGGAACATTATAAGCGGTTCGTTTATGAAATCTACGTTAAAGAAAAAGGCAGCCACGTTGCCTATCCAAATGTCGTGCATCGGTATATCTTTGGGGAATGGGAGTGATTTTTCCAGAACATTCTTACTGAATGCCATGCAGCAGCCTGTATATCCGTTGTATGCAAAGAGATTGTAGATGTGGTTATGCTTGACATGCAGTAATTTGAAGAGAGAATGGTTCGTAATATTGCCTTCTGCGTCTGTTACCATAGCATCGCTCACAACACATTCGTATCTCCCTTTTTTAAGAGTGCACATCATTTTCTCTATTTTCTGTGGCATCCATATATCATCTTGGTCAGAAAGGAATATGTAATCACCTTTGGCATACTTTAGTGCGTTTTCAAAATTTGTCGTAGGAGAGTGTTTTTCTCCATTGTTTATGAAAATTCTTATCCTATGGTCGGCAAAGGCACGTATTATGGGTATTGTATTGTCTGTAGAACCATCGTCAGAAACAATTATCTCGTCGTTTTCCCCAAGTTGCGGCAGGATGCTTCTGATTTGTTGCTCAATGAACAGAGCTCCATTGTATGTGGCTATGCAGACTGTTATCATCGTTTTCTGTGATGTTAGTTTACAATGGCTATTTTACATACCGTGCCGCTATCGCCGCTTTCTGTAGCCGTATTCACCATATACACACCACTTGCCACGCGTTTTCCTTTTTTATCGCAACCATCCCAATGGAAAGAACCGCCAGTGCTGCGGCCTTCAGCAACAATTACTCCGTTTGTAGTGGTTATTTTTACGTCAGCGTTGTAAGATAGTCCGACAATGGTTATCATTCCTGTGTATTCGGGCTTTACAGGATTGGGGTATGCCCATACGTTGTCTTTCGACATGCTGTCATTGGTTTTTGAGGCATTGCTCTCAACGGAGCAAAGACCTTTGTCTGTGCCAATGTACACTGTTCCGGTCTCGTTGTTTATGACAATCTTTTCCACCACGTCGGACAGCAAACTACTATTAGAAGATTGAAAATGCGCCTCCTGTGTCATGTTGTCTGCGCTTATTACATATACACCGTCTGTACTTGTGCCAACCCATTTTCTGTTAGCGTTATCAATGGCTATTGTAGCAATGTCAAGTCCGGCAAGAAGGTAGTCGGCATAGTTAGTCCCATCGTTTCTTGGCACCTTTACTTGATAGAAACCTTTTGAGGGGTCGCGCTGGTATTCGTCATTTAGCAGTAGAAGTCCAACGTTTGAGCCTACCCATATATTCCCGTCCTTGTCTTCAGCGAGCGACTTACAGCCAGCAATGCCGGCAATAGAAGTATTGTCTTCGTTGACAAAGGTGGTATATTTGTATATTGTGCTCATGTCGGCAGAATAACAATACACGCCAGGGTTTGCGTGCCTTCCTGTATGAAACCATAGTCTTCCGGCGGAATCGTAACCCATAAACTTGGCATTGTTAATCTGAGCGCGTGGGAGTGTTTGTGAAGGTTCAGACCAAGAATTTGTCTTCTTGTTGTATTTTAGTATAGGCTTTTCCGCTTGCATATTCATTACCCACAACGTGTTGTCTTTGTCGTAGAAAAGTGATGTTATTATCTGGTAGTTTTCATCACTTTCCAAGCCTTCAACAGATGAAATAGGACTGTTATTATGATCAAAGTGATTTGTTTGCTTGCCATTTTGAAATTCATACAATCCGCTTTGGCAACCTATCATGACATGGTTGTCGTCTTGTGGATCAACATCAAGACATAGAATATCTCGGTAGACAACATTATATTTTTCGCTTATTCCTGTATTTTCGTAAGTAGTCCACGAGTTGTCTTCTAAATTATAAATCTGCACTGCTGCAGGATTGTTGTAGTCCCATTCCCCACCATTGCAGGTATATATTTTTCCGTTATGGAGTTTCATGTATCCGATGGTATTGTATTTTGGAGCCACTGGGTTAATGTCTTGGTGAATTATAGTTGTAGAACCATCGTTAGACAAGGTATAAGCCTGCAGTTTCTGATCATTTTGGTTAGTCCAATAGCAGCGGTTTGTTTTGTCGTAGACGGTATATTGTATATATCCCTTGTCTGAGCTGATGGTTGCAGTGTTGGAATTGGTAAACTGAATGCTTTCGGTTGTTGTTTTCCAATTGTTCCTGTCCAGCAAATTGTCTTTTGTAGAGCCAACAAAAACACCATTGTCAGTGTTTATATATATATTGTCACCTTTGAATGCACAGGCTTTTACATTCATTCCAATATTGATAGTCTCGCGTATAAGGGCACTCTGCATGTCAACTTGCACAAGTCCGAATGCCGTACAAAGGTATGCAATATTTCCGTTGATGAATATATCGTTGACATCCTTGCTGGAAGTCATCGTCTTGTTGGAGTAGTCTGAAATATTTTCGACATTCTGTTTGTTGTCGAGCAAGTCAATGTTATAGTTGTCGTAGACGATGATTAGCTTCTTTGCCGTACTGTTCCATGCTATTTTTGATATGGTACAGTCGCTAAGAGGGTAGACCTTGTCGTAGGTCGTTACGCTTCCGTCACTTATAGTATAAGAGAAGAGGTCTCCAGAGCTGAGCACATATACCTGCTGTCCTGCGGGTTCTATGTCTGTAATATCACCGTAGGCCATGTATGTCTTCCAGTTGGTGAAAGAATCTGCCGTGTCTGCGGTAGCATTAAGCGTTGCCGTTGCAAGTGCCAAGAGGATTGCCGTTGTGTGTCTGCGCATAATTTGAAATATTTTCCTTTATAACGTTTGCCTGTGCCTTTTTATTGCTTGCTAAGCTGCGTTATTGTATATTTGTCCGTATGCTTTCCTTACTTTTCTGTTGCAATGCTTTTCAGATAGCAAGCCAATTTTTCCACGGCATGCGCACGATGTGATATTTTGTTCTTAATGTCGTTGCCAAGTTCGGCAAATGTTTTGTCGTATCCGATTGGACGGAATATGGGGTCGTAGCCAAAACCTGATTCTCCCTTCTTATCCGTTGTTATCTCTCCTTCTACGATGCCTTCAAAAATAAGAGGTGCCGTATCTTTGTTCTCCTCGTTGTCTTTTTTCTGAAGAATGCAGGCAATAGCCGTTCTGAAGCGTGCCTTTCTATTGGTTTTTCCGGATAGTTCAAAAAGCAGTTTCTTCATGTTTGCCTCGCTGTCATGCCCTTCTCCACCGGCGTAACGCGCAGAGTATACTCCTGGTGCTCCGTTAAGTGCTTCAACCTCAAGCCCTGTGTCATCAGCAAATACGCTCAAACCATAGTTTCTGAAAACGTACTCTGCTTTTATTGCAGCGTTTTCTTCAAGCGTAGTTCCTGTTTCAGGGATGTCAACGTTGCATTCTATATCACCGAGCGAAAGCACTTCGAACCTTTCGCCAAGGATTTCCCTTATTTCTTCAAGCTTGTGTTTGTTGTTTGTTGCAAAAACTATTTTCATTTTATTTCCTTGTCTTTCGTCTTGTCTTTATAATTCCCTTTTTCATTCTTTTGCGGCGAAATTCCGTAAGTGTGTAGATTTGCCTCTTTCTTCCCTACTTTCACTTTTATTGGGTCGAAGCCCTCACCGAACACACCCTGTACGCTACTTTGGCTTACGAAGGCATTTGGGTCTATCGTCTTTATTATTCGGAAGATAAGCACGCTTTCCCTTTTTTTTGCCATCAGGCATATAACCTTCATAGGGGCACCGGAATACCATCCATGACCATCAAGAATCGTCATTGTGTGTTCCGTGTGTTTAGCTATGGCATTGGCTATCTCTTGATATTTCTTTGAGAAAATCATGAACTGTACTGATTGTCTTTGCCAGTTCATGACGAAGTCAAGCATAGAACATTCTATGAACATTGTGCAGAGTCCAAACACCACCTTTTGACATCTTATTGAGAAAACGCCAAACGAATCTACAAAGAGACTGCTACTAATGATGCAGAGGTCAACCATAATCATTGCTTTTCCAAGCGAAACATTGTGGTGCTTGTTTACCAAAGCCGCCACAATATCTGTGCCGCCAGTACTGCCGTTGCTCAGGAAGACTATAGCTAGTGCTGTGCCGGTGAGCATACATCCGATAACAAGCGACATGAAGTCGTTGCCTTCCCCCATCAGTTTAAGAAAAGTTCCGTCGGGCTGTTCAACAATCTTCTGTGCTATTTCAAGCATTATGGTTAGTGCAAACGTTGCATATATTGTCTTTGTGAGGAATTTTACACCAAGTTCCTTGAGTGCTCCCACTATAAGTAAGGCGTTAATAATGAAGAATGTGTATTGTACAGGGAATTTTGTGGCATAGAAAATTATGGCTCCGATACCGGCAATACCTCCGGTAACAATCTGATACGGCAAGAGGAATACTGTAAACCCGAAAGTATACAGAAGTAGTCCTAGCGTGATATTAAAATAGTCGCGCGTTTCTCTAACGAAAGCTTTTCCCGTTTCGCTTCTCAGGAAAGCCTTTAAGCCACTGTTTCCTTTTACTGGTGTTTGCATAGGTAATGATTTTGGTTGATAATGTTGTGGAATTTTTGCTGCACGCCTGGGTCAGTAGCATACGTCCCCTACCCTGCTTCATTCTTTATAAGGCAGGCAAGGAGGGGACGGAAGTATTATTTTATTACTACGTTGACAATCTTCTTTGGCACGACGATAACCTTTATTACCTGTTTTCCTTCAAGGTATTTTTGGCTTTTCTCATCGCTCAAAACTGCGTTCTTTACTGTTTCGTTGTCAGAATCAACAGGGAAAGTCATTTGGAATCTTGCTTTTCCGTTGAATGAAACAGTCAGTTGCATGTTGTTTTCCACGAGATATTCTTCATTGCATACGGGCCACTGAGCATCGCATACAGTTGTTGTATTACCAAGCTGGTGCCATAATTCTTCGGCAATGTGGGGTGCGAAAGGTGCAAGCAGCACAATTAGTTGCTGAAGCAGTTGCTTGTTGCTGCATTTTGTCTGCTGCAGTTCTCCAACGCATATCATAAATGCCGAAACGCTCGTATTATATGAAAAATGCTCTATATCGTGAGTTACTTTCTTTATAAGCTTGTGTACACTTTTCAGTTGTTCTGGTGTTGCTTCGTTGTCGTTTGGAAGGAACTGTCCGTTGCGGTCGAAGAAAAGTGCCCACAATTTTTTCAAGAAGCGGTGGCATCCGTCAATGCCATTAGTGTCCCAAGGTTTGCTTGCCTCCACCGGACCGAGGAACATCTCGTAAAGGCGGAGTGTGTCGGCACCGTATTTTTCGACAATCATGTCGGGGTTGACAACGTTGAACATTGATTTTGACATCTTTTCAACAGCCCATCCACAAATATATTTGCCGTCTTCCAACATAAATTCTGCGTTGGCATATTCTGGACGCCACTGTCTGAAAGCTTCAATGTCAAGCACATCACCATGTACTATGTTTACATCTACATGGATAGGTGTAACGTCATATTTATCTTTCATGTTGAGACTTACAAAGACAGGAGCCTTTGAGTGGTCATCAGAGTTTATTCTATATACAAAATTAGAACGTCCCTGTATCATTCCCTGATTAACGAGTTTTTGGAACGGCTCTTCTGTGCAAGAATATCCGTAGTCGTGCAGGAACTTGTTCCAGAAACGTGAATATATAAGATGGCCTGTGGCATGTTCTGTTCCGCCTACATATAAATCCACATTCTTCCAGTATTCGTCAACGTCCTTGTCTACAAGCGCCTCATTGTTGTGGGCATCCATGTATCTAAGGTAGTATGCCGATGAGCCAGCGAAGCCAGGCATTGTATTCAATTCAAGCGGGAATATTGTTTTATTGTCAATGAGGCTCTTGTCAACCACTTCTTCCGTTTCCACATTCCATGCCCATTTTTTTGCGTTTCCCAATGGTGGCTCACCCGTTTCCGTAGGCTTGTAGTGATCAACCTCAGGCAACTCAAGTGGAAGACAGCTCTCAGGAATCATATAGGGCATGTCGTCCTTATAATAAACAGGGAATGGTTCACCCCAATATCTTTGGCGTGAAAAAATGGCATCGCGGAGTCGGTAGTTTACTTTCACACGGCCTATACCCTTTTCCGTAACATATTTCTTTGTTGCCGCAATAGCCTCTTTTACAGAAAGTCCATTTAATGAGAAACCATCAGTTGTTGTCTTGCCTTCTGCTGGCGAGTTGCATACTGTTCCTTCTTTTGCATCAAAGCTCTCTTCGCTGACATCTGCACCCTCTATGAGTGGGATTATCGGCAGGTCAAAGTGTTTGGCAAAAGCATAGTCGCGGCTATCGTGTGCAGGTACTGCCATGATGGCTCCTGTACCGTATCCGGCAAGTACGTATTCGGAAATCCATACGGGAATGTTGTCGCCCGTAAATGGATTTACGGCATATGATCCGCTGAAAACTCCCGTAACCTTGTGGTTAGCCATGCGGTCGAGTTCTGTGCGCTTTTTCACATATGCAAGATATTCGTCAACGGCTGCTTTTTGTTCAGGTGTGGTAAGTTTTTCCACTAGTTCGCTCTCTGGGGCGAGAACCATGAACGTTACGCCGAATATCGTATCGGCACGTGTCGTGAAAATGGTGAAATTGATATCCTTGCCATAAACATTGAACTGCATTTCTGTACCTTCCGAACGGCCAATCCAGTTGCGTTGCGTCTCTTTCATACTGTCTGTCCAGTCAACAGTTTCCAGTCCGTCAAGCAGTCTTTGTGCATATGCACTCACGCGCAGACACCATTGACGCATCTTCTTTTGGACAACAGGATATCCACCACGCTCACTAACGCCGTCAACAACTTCATCGTTGGCAAGCACCGTGCCGAGTCCGGCACACCAGTTTACCATTGTCTCGCCGATGTATGCGATGCGGTAGTTCATAAGGGTCTTCTGTTGCTGCTTCTCGTTCATGGTGTTCCACTCTTCGGCAGTAAAAGAAAGCTCTTCTGATTTGGCAATGTTTTCTGCAGCCTCAGAGCCTTTTTCTTGGAAAGCCTCTATGAGCTTTGCTATTGGCTGGGCTTTCTGCAGTGAGTTGTCGTAATATGAGTTGAACATCTTTTGGAATGCCCACTGTGTCCATTTGTAATATCCAGGATCGCATGTGCGCACTTCCCTATCCCAGTCAAACGAGAAACCTATTTTATCGAGTTGCTCACGGTATCTCTTTATGTTTGTTTCTGTTGTAATGGCAGGATGTTGCCCTGTTTGTATTGCATATTGCTCAGCAGGCAGTCCATAGGCATCGTAACCCATAGGATTAAGAACGTTGAAGCCGTTAAGACGTTTGTAGCGTGCATAAATGTCTGAGGCTATATAGCCAAGAGGATGTCCCACATGAAGCCCCGCTCCAGAGGGATATGGAAACATGTTCAGAACGTAATATTTTTTCTTTTCAGTGTTGTTGCTAACTTTGTAGGTCTTTTCATCCACCCACTTGCGTTGCCATTTCTTTTCAATTTCGTTGAAGTTATACTCCATTGTTGTATGATGTTTTGTTCTTTTCTACCATTATCGCACAGCAGCAGTTTTTACTGCAGCCGGTGCTTGTTTTTAGTATTTTGCGGGTATTCCGTAATTTCTGCAAAGATAATGTAAATTGCGCACACTTACAAGCAAGCGAATTTAAGACAATAAAAAAACTTTTCATCAATTTGTGCAGAAAAAAAATAATCTGCCTACAAACTATCTGTGAATAAAGTTTTCCCTTTGACGTAATATTTTCTTGAAAAAAGCGTTATGAACATTGATGGAAAACAACAACAGTTATTCGCATATTCTTAAGTATACAAGCCTCTTTGGAGGTGTTCAGGTGCTCAATATCCTTATGGGGCTATTGCGCAACAAACTTGTTGCTGTTATTCTTGGTCCTATGGGTATGGGATTGGTGGCACTTTTCTCTTCAACGATAAAGCTTGTGGTTGACTCCACGAACTTTGGCCTTCATATCAGTGCTGTCCGTCAGATGTCAAGTGCCTTCGACCGCGGCGACGAGACTTTGCTTCGTCATGAGATACACGTGTTCCGCCACTGGATTATACTCACTGCTTTGCTCGGACTTGTAGTTTGCGCTGCGCTAAGTCCACTTCTTAGCCGTTGGACATTTTCATTTGGCAACCATACTCTTCATTTCGTATTCCTTTCGCCTGTAGTAGCTCTTACCACGCTTACAGTTGGCGAAACTGCCGTACTGAAGGCCACGCGCCGGCTTAAGGAACTTGCCGTTAGCTCGCTTTTTGGAGCTGCTGGCGTACTAATCGTGTCTGTGCCTATATATATAATTTACAACTATAAGGCCATTGTACCTTCTCTCCTCCTTATGGCATTGGTGCAGGCATTTGTCGTGATGCGTTTTTCGCTGAGACATTATCCACTTGAACGAAGGTTCTGCTTTTCGTATCTGCGGGAAGGGTATACGTTTATAAAGCTAGGCATTGCTTTTGTTGTGGCAGGAATGATGGGAAGCGGTGCGGAACTCGCCATAAGAGCCTTTCTTAGCCGCATATCAAACGTTGACACAGTAGGGCTTTACAATGCCGTTTACGTGATGATAGTTACTTATGCCGGACTTGTTTTTACAGCAATTGATACTGACTACTATCCTCGTCTCTCAGCTATACGCCGTCCAGGACGACCTATGAACGAACTCGTGAACAGCCAAATAGAGGTGAGTTTGAACATAATGTCACCGCTACTCGCATTGTTTATTCTCTTTATGCCAATCCTTTTGCCGATGCTCTATAGCGGAAAGTTCGCACCAGCATTGCCTATGCTTCAGGCTGCAGCACTTTCCATGTACGCACGTGCGATTTTCCTACCCATAGAATATATATCACTCTCTCGCGGCGATTCATTCATGTTTCTTGTGATAGAAACATTCAGCGATGTGCTTTTAGTGATGCTTGTAACGGTAGGTTATTTGTTGTATGGTCTGCTAGGCATGGGTATGGCAATAACTTTAGCTTACATTCTAGAGCTGCTTTTTGTCTTTGCTATGGCGCGCTTGCGCTATATTTATAAACCTTCTGCAGAGGTGATGCGCGCTATGGGAGTGCATTTTGGGCTTGGTTTACTTGTTTATTTTGCAACTTATATTGAAAGTGGGTTGTTTTATTGTTGTATAGGTGCGTTATTGGTAGCTCTAGACTCATGGTATTCCATGCGTGTGGTGAACAAAAACATCCCTTTAGTGGAAAAGATACGCAGCAAATTGCATCTTTAGAATTTACGTATGCCTTTTTAGAATTTTGTAAAACCTGTACGGTACAGTCATGTTGCGGCATGTTCCGAATAAAAGATACCAAAGGAAAAGCAACTTTTCAGCATTAGTCATAGAGCGTAGCATGCCTGCGACATATCCTTTAAACTGGATATTTTTTTCAAAATACTTGAAAATGCTTTCTGCTTTTACTTTCTCATTAACCGAAAGACTGTCGGAATGTTTCAGTAATTCTATTGTCAAACTGGCATATACACTCATTATCCATGTTTTTCCCTTAAGCTTCTGCTTGTAGTTAAGGGTTTTATCAGTCCCTTTTGAGAAAGCTTTCTGACAAGCCTTGTCCAAAACGACGGCTGTTGCAAGCCGCTCAAACCATTGCGGTGAGAATTTCTTTGTTATGGCCTTGGGATTTCCTTGATAATAATGGAATGTAGAACGGCAGAACCCCACCCTATCTGCAGCAAGAAACTGCAGGCGTGTGTTAAGTTCGTCACTGTCAAAATGTGTAGTGTCCTGTTGTTCATTTTCCATAAGCTGCCGGCGTATAAATGCGAAGCCGTTTATGCTGAAATCTATGCTACGGAAAAATGCTTCTCTACCAGAAAGGACTGTTGAATAGTCTCCGTCAGGAGGATATGAACCCCGTGTAGAACATTCCGTTTCGTCGGCATACTCAAGTAGCATGTCGGGAACAATTATATCAAGAGAATATTCCTCCGCATGTTTCATTGCCGTTTCGAAGAGGTCTTTGTCTATGCGGTCGTCTTGCGACATATAGAAGCAGTATTCGCCTTTTGCCTGGGGCAACATAATGCTTAGATTGAGTGCAGTGCAGCCATGGCCGTCATTTTTTTTATGCATTAGTGTTATGCGCTTGTCTGCATCTGCCCTTTTGCGCAGCATGGTATAGCTTTCGTCGCTGCTTCCGTCGTCGAGCACGACAAGTTGCCAGTCGGACATCGATTGGTTTATGACGGATGATATACTCCTCTCTAAGTAATCCCTGCCGTTGAAAACAGGCATCAGTACAGAAATCTTAACCATTAGAAAGACATTTCCTTAGCATATTGCTTTGTTTGCAGTGTCGGTTCATCAGAAAATTTGGTATTCCATATCTACAACGTCAAGCCATTTGCCGAATTTGTAGCCTACTTTTTTGAAGTGCGATACCTCCTCGAAGCCCATCTTCGAGTGGAAGGCAATGCTGGCTCTGTTCTCTTCTGTTATACAGGCTATAAGATTGCGTACAGACTTCATTTCGCGGCATGCCTGAAGAAGGCGGTTCATCATCATTGTTCCAGCTCCTCTACCTTTATGCTCGGGGTCAAGGTATATTGTTACTTCCAGAGTGTTGCAGTAGGCATGGCGTTCTTTCCATTGGTGCACACAACAATATCCCACTACCCTATTATTCTCTTCTGTATCAATGCATACAAAATATGGATATTCAGAAGCTATGGCATACATCCGCTGCGTCATCTGTTCAAGCGTGAGCGGTTCCGTTTCAAACGACACTGTAGTTTCCGTAACGTAGTGGTTGTATATATCCGTTATAGCCTGTGCGTCAGTCTTTTCAACAGATCGCAATATAAGGCTTGTCCTTTTATTTCCTTCTTTCATGTATTTGTGAATGTTACGTCTTTTTTGTCGTTGGAGGAAGTTTTATCCCGTAACGATATTCTTTATATGGTTAAGTTTGTTAAGTGCTTCCATAGGCGTGAGGTTATTGATGTCAAGGCCCAAAATCTCATCGCGTACTTGGCAAAGCACAGGGTCGTCAAGCTGGAAGAAGCTTAATTGTTCACCTCCTGTGTTGGTACTCATACGCTCAAGGGCTTTTCCTGCTTGCCCTACTCCACTGTTGTCTGCCTCCAGTTGTTTTAGTATAACGTTTGCCCTGTCAATAATAGACTTTGGCATACCTGCAATCTGTGCTACATGTATACCGAAAGAATGTTCTGAACCGCCGCGTTCAAGCCTCCGCAGAAAGATAACCTTTCCGTTCATCTCCTTCACGCTGACATTATAGTTCTTTATGCGGCTGAAATTCTTCTCCATTTCGTTAAGCTCATGATAGTGTGTGGCAAAAAGTGTACGTGCTGCCGAGCGTGGATGTTCGTGCAGATATTCCACTATTGCCCATGCAATGGATATGCCGTCGTATGTACTTGTGCCGCGCCCAAGTTCGTCGAAGAGCACCAAGCTGCGCGGAGTAGCATTGTTAAGAATGTTTGCCGCCTCTGTCATTTCCACCATGAAGGTAGATTCGCCCATAGAGATATTGTCGCTGGCTCCCACGCGGGTGAATATTTTGTCAACGATGCCTATCTTTGCGCTTTCTGCCGGCACATAGCAGCCAATCTGCGCCATAAGAGTTATCAGTGCAGTTTGGCGGAGAAGGGCTGACTTACCTGCCATATTGGGTCCTGTTATTATCATTATTTGTTGCTTGGCAGAGTCTAGATATATGTCATTCGGCACGTATCTCTCTCCTACCGGCAACTGTGTTTCTATAACAGGATGCCTTCCCTGCTTTATGTCTATAACTATTTCGTCCTGAACAACTTGTGGACGAACATAACGGTGCTCTTCAGCTGTTTTTGCAAACGACAACAGGCAGTCAAGCTGCGCTATAACATGTGCATTTGTCTGTATGGTGTGTATGAAATGCTGCGTGTTCTGTACAAGATCCTGAAAAAGTTTTGCCTCAAGCACAAGGATTTTGTCTTCAGCTCCAAGAATCTGCTCTTCATATTGCTTCAGTTCCTCTGTTATGTAGCGTTCCGCCTGTGCCAAAGTCTGTTTCCTTATCCATGTGGCTGGTACTTTGTCCTTATACATATTTCTCACTTCGAGGTAATATCCGAAGACATTGTTGTAGCCAATCTTCAGACTTGCTATTCCTGTTTCCTCGGTTTCCCGTTCCTGAATCTTTAGAAGATAGTCCTTGCCGTTGTATGCAATGTCGCGCAGGCGGTCAAGTTCTTCGTCCACTCCTTTGCGTATGACATGCCCTTTGTTAACCATTTGTGGCGGATCCGGCTCAATTTCATGTTCTATCCGCCCCGTAAGCTCTGCACAAGCATCTATTTTCTGAGCCATCATTGCAAGTGTCTGGTTTTCAGAAGCTGCACATGCTTCCTTTATCGGCTGCATACACATAAGAGCATTCTTCAACTGCACCATTTCCCGCGGGGAAACCCTTCCTGTGGCTACCTTTGCCGCTATTCGTTCCAGGTCTCCCACTCCACAGATGTTCTCATCTATAGTCTGCCGGAATTGGGTATCTTTGAAAAACTGCTCAACTACATCAAGACGCTTTTCTATTTCCTTGGCATTACGCAGCGGAAAGCGTACCCAACGCCCCAACATACGTGCTCCCATCGGGGATGCCGTGCGGTCGATAACGTTGAATAGCGAACTTCCGCCCTCCTGCATTGGTTGTGTCAGTTCCAGCGAACGGATGGTGAAGTTATCGAGTCTTACGTATCTTTCCTCGTCAATACGTGAAATAGCCGTAATATGCCCAATCTGTGTATGTTGCGTTATTTCAAGGTATTGCAGCACTGCGCCGCTTGCCACGATGCCGTTTTTCAGATGGTCTATGCCAAAGCCTTTCAAACTCTTTACGTTGAAATGCTTATGTAGCTTTTGGCGTGCCGTCTGCTCGTTGAACACCCATTCGTCAAGTTCGAAAGTAAAATGTTTCGTGCCGAAGAAGCGTTCGAAATCAGCCTTTTTCCCACGCTCAAACAATATCTCCTTGGGTTGGAAATTGGCTATTAGTTTTTGTATGTAATCGTATGGCCCTTCGGTGGTAAGGAATTCTCCTGTAGAAATGTCAAGGAAAGCCACGCCACATGAAGTCTTGCCGAAATGTATTGCCGCAAGAAAGTTGTTCTCCTTGTAGTTTAAAACATTGTCGGTGAGGGCAACACCTGGTGTTACAAGTTCTGTTATTCCTCTCTTTACTAGCTTTTTAGTGAGCTTCGGGTCTTCCAGCTGGTCGCAAATGGCAACTCGTCTGCCAGCGCGTATCAGCTTTGGCAGATAAGTGTCAAGGGCATGGTGGGGAAATCCCGCCATTTCCGTAGAGGGTTTCGTGCCGGAATTGTTTCGTTTCGTGAGCGTTATTCCCAGTATTCTGCTGGCGTCCACGGCATCATCGCAGTATGTTTCGTAGAAGTCTCCGCAGCGGAAGAGCAGCAACGCATCGGGGTGTTTAGCCTTCAGCGAGAAGAACTGCTGCATCATCGGTGTGAGTCCCTTTTCTTTTTGAGCCATATATGATTTGTGGTTATTTTCCTTCAACCATTTTCAGCACGGTCTGCGTCAGGTAAGGGCGCATCTTGCTGTATGGTATTGTGAAGCCTGGCATTCCAGCAGCGTAGCAAACAAGCTCGTATTGCTGGTAGGTGAACGCCACACCCTTGTTTGTGAGGTAGGGTGGGGTAACGGGCAATGGGAGCGCATCTATAACATTGTCTGTTATTATTTGTTGCTGCAGTTCTTCATCGTCCATTGCCTTTCCTGTCATCTCGGTGAAATATTGTCTGAAACCTTCTTTCAGAAGTTTGCAGAACCCTTCTGAACCAGTGTTGCGCAACATGTCTGTACCGAAGCGGCGCCCGTCACTCTTTCGGAATGTGGTGGCAATGGAAGTCGTACCACCGTGTGCTCCGCCTGTCATGACGTAGTTTTGGCTGCTGAATGTCACGAATGTATTTGTCTCGTATATCTTTTTTACATAAAAGTCCTTTTCGTAGAAGGCGTCGGCATTGTCTTCATTTTCATTGCGCTCCTTGGTTAGGTCGTTGAAAGCCTGTTTGCCGTAGTATTTTACCATAGCTTTCACATCGTTAACGTCACCTTTGTAAGTGCCACCAAGCTCTTCGCTTATAAATTCGCAGAGGATATTTTTAAGGGCATCGCTACCAGAGGTAGGGTATTCAACCTTTACTTCCACGCGTGTCCTTTTTCCCTCTTGGTTGAAAGTGGCAGAGTCTGTGGAAAGACGTTCAACGCTTTCGCTTTTCTCTTCTATGTTTTCTGTTGTATCAACAGAGTCAACACCATTGTTCTGCGTATTGCCTGTGGCGTTTTTGTTTCCGCAAGAGAGCGTAAGTGTGGCGGCAATAAATGCTGGTAATAGAATCTTTTTCATGCTTATTTTATTTTTTGATTGGTTGTTTTCTTCTTGCTCTTTTTCAGCATGCAGTAAAGTCCGAGTGCAATGAAGGGGACAGAGAGCAGCTGGCCCATGTCGAGCGGCAGTGATGCTTCAAAGGCTTCCTGCACTTCCTTTGTGTATTCAATGAAGAACCGTGCGGTGAAGATATATGTCAGGCACAATCCGAAATAGAATCCCGTGCCCACCTTTTCGGGGTGGCGGCGATATACAGCCAAGCCAATGAAAAGCAGTATTAAGTAAGCCACTGCTTCATAGAGTTGCCCGGGGTGGCGGGGTAGGGGATCCACTTGTTGAAAGACAAATGCCCACGGCACATCCGTCACTTTGCCAATTATTTCTGAGTTCATAAGGTTTCCAAGTCTTATGAAGCATGCTGTGACGGGAGTGGCTATGGCAATATTGTCGAGTACTGTTAAGAAGCTGATTTTAGTGCGCTTGACATAAAGCCAAAGTGCAAGCATAAGTCCAAGTGTCCCACCGTGACTTGCCAGTCCGGCATAGCCTGTAAAGCGCCATCCGCCGTTCTCCATGAAGCGTATGGGAAGAAACATTTCCACAATGTGCGTGCCTGACGATAGGAAATATCCGGGCTCGTAGAAGATGCAATGGCCCAGCCGTGCTCCAGCCAATATGCCTACGAAGCAGTAAATGAAGAGAGGCTCAAAGAGAGTCTCGCTGATGTTCTGTCGTTTATACAGGTTTTTGACTATGAAGTATGCCGCCAGCAACCCTATGAGCCAGCATAGTGCATACCACCGCATGGAAAGGCTTCCGATATGGAATGCCACAATGTCGGGATTCCAGTTGATGAATAGCGTCATGGAGTAGGGGAGTGTTACACGTTAAACCTGAAGTGCATGATATCACCGTCTTGCACTACGTATTCTTTTCCTTCAATGCCAAGTTTTCCAGCCTCGCGCACGGCAGCTTCAGAGCCGTATTGTATGTAGTCGGCGTACTTTATAACCTCAGCGCGTATGAAACCTTTTTCAAAATCTGTGTGTATGACGCCAGCGCATTGCGGAGCTTTCCAACCTTTATGATATGTCCATGCCTTCACTTCCATCTCTCCTGCCGTGATGAAAGTCTCGAGGTTTAGCAGCGAGTAGGCTTTCTTGATAAGGCGATTTACGCCGCTCTCTTCAAGTCCCAGCTCGTCCAGGAACATCTGCTTGTCTTCGTAAGTTTCAAGGCTCGCAATGTCTTCCTCTGTCTTGCCGGCAATAACGAGTGTTTCTGCCCCTTCTTCCTTTGCTATGGCTTCTATGCGAGCGGAGTAGGCATTGCCAGTCTTGGCACTAGTCTCGTCAACGTTGCAAACGTATAGCACGGGCTTGGCGGTAAGAAGGAATAGATTGCGTGCTGCTTCCTGCTCCTCCTTTGAGTCGAATTCCACAGAACGTGCGTTCTTTCCCTGCTCCAACACTTCCTTGTAGCGTTCCAGCACACCGACTTCCGTCTTGGCATCCTTGTTGCCTGCAGCAGCCACCTTTTGCTGCTTGCCAAGGCGACTCTCTATGGTTTCAAGGTCTTTCAACTGTAGTTCCGTGTCTATTATTTCTTTGTCGCGTACGGGATCAATCGTTCCGTCAACATGGGTTATGTTGTCATCGTCAAAGCATCTCAGCACATGTATGATAGCATCAGTCTCGCGGATATTGCCCAAAAATTTGTTTCCAAGGCCTTCGCCCTTTGAAGCGCCCTTAACAAGTCCTGCAATGTCTACTATTTCGCATGTGGCAGGTACGATGCGTCCAGGATGTACTATCTCTGCCAATTTCGTAAGTCTCTCATCTGGAACGGTAATCACGCCCACGTTTGGTTCTATTGTGCAGAACGGGAAATTCGCTGCCTGCGCCTTTGCGCTTGAAAGGCAGTTGAAGAGTGTGGACTTTCCCACGTTTGGAAGTCCTACTATACCACATTTTAGTGCCATTTTATATCTTGTTTTTTTGTTTCCTTATTTATTCTTAATCCTTTTCCTGTATCTTTACGAAGTGTCAGGACGGACTATTTCAGTCTGCGAATTTACAACATTATTTTAAAAAATGTAGCTTTTCTGTTGATATTTATTGAAGAACGTCAATAACATAGCTTCTGATGAAATCATTGCTTGGCTTGTTGACAAATAGCAGAACAGGTATGCAAGTCAACATTTTCTGGTTATGCCTGTCAATAAATATAGATTGCTAACCTTATCGTCTGTCTTCTTTCCTGAAGAAGGGTTCTTTATACGGTGATATATAGCTGTTTCTTTATTCTTTTCTTGGAGTTTCAAGGTTTGATTATATATACATATAAGGTGTAAAACCTTGAATTGGATTATTTTCCGAGCGAAATTTATTATTTTACTCTTTTCTAGAAAAAAAATGTCTTAAAAGTTTGTAGTTAAAGATTTATGGACTATCTTTGCAGTAGTTAAGAACAAAAACAATAAAACGTAAATTTAAAACTAAAGCTATTATGAAAAAGTTCAATAAAACCCTCGCCATCGCATTTTTTGCAGCAGTATCAGCATTCTCTTTCCAGAGCGCAAGTGCAGCAACTTCAAACGGAATGGATTCCGAGCCCGAAGCATGTATCCTTTTGGCAAGCGAGACTAACGACGAAGTGTCTTTTGCAAATTATTTAGGTGAAGAATGGAGTGGGGTGGATATGCTAATTGCAGAAAATCCCAAAAGAGTATCCATCGTGTTATTTGGCACAGATATGTATAACAAAAAACATGCAGGTACACTAACCGAAACTTTGCGGGAATTTTATATAAACATGCTTAGTGCCTTAGGATGCCCAGATGTGGTGACATTTTTGTTGCTTTCTGCATAATAAAATATGATATATCTCATTGGCAATTTGCATCGAAAAAACAATAAAACGTAAATTTAAAACTAAGGCTATTATGAAAAAGTTCAATAAAACCCTAGCCATCGCATTTTTGGCAGTAGTATCAGCATTCTCTTTCCAGAGCGTAAGTGCAGCACCAACCATAGTAATAGATGATTCCAATGACCCTATTTATATGGGAAGCGAGGAGAACGACGAAGCGTCTTTCGCAAAAAATATTGGTCCTCAGTGGAGTAGTGTAGACAAGTTGATAGAAGATAATCCAATGAGAGAAACGATCGTCATGATAGGTACCTCTATGTATGAAAAGAGGAAAGCGGGTACACTGATTGATGCTAGTAGAGATTTTTATGTTGTAGCACTAGAAGCTCTTGATACCCCCGAACTGGTGATATATCTCTTGCTTACCGCATCATAATAATGATAGAAAACAATGGTAGTTGGCAACGAGAGCGAATTGCATAATTACCCATTTAATGATAATGACTTTTGGCGGAAGACTTGCAATAACTATAATTGTGCGAGTTTTCCGCCTTCTTTTGTTTATATTTTCTTGATAAACATCATCGAGGACATGCGTCCTTATTTTTATTCAAACAGGTGTTTTTTTATTCTTTTGTAGTGTTCATATAGTTTGATTTCTTATATAATAATGTGGAAATGCCTGAAATGGGATTTTTTTAGCGCGTAATGTTTTATTTTACTCTTTTTCCGAAAAAAAATGTCTGAAAAGTTTGCGGTTAAAGATTTATGGACTATCTTTGCAGTAGTTAAGAACAAAAACAATAAAACATAAATTTAAAACTAAAGCTATTATGAAAAAGTTCAATAAAACCCTCGCCATCGCATTTTTTGCAGCAGTATCAGCATTCTCTTTCCAGAGCGCAAGTGCAGCAACTTCAGCCGGAATGGATTCCGAACCCGAAGCATGTATCCTTTTGGCAAGCGAGACTAACAACGACGTGTCTTTTGCAAAATGTATTGGACCGGAGTGGAGTGAGGTAGACAAGCTGATTGCAGATAATCCTAAGCGTGTTTCCATCGTTCTGTTTGGTGCAGAGTTGTTTAATAGAGGAAAAGATGGAACTTTGACAGAAGAGCTTAAGCAGTTCTACACAGGTATGCTCAATGCCTTAGGATGTCCCGAATTTATTATCTATTTGTTGACTTATCCAGCATAAATAAATATAGAAACCAATAGGAGTTGGCTGCAAAAATTAAAGAGTATAATAATCATCTTAATAATAAAAACATAAATTTAAAACTAAAGCTATTATGAAAAAGTTCAATAAAACCCTCGCCATCGCATTTTTTGCAGCAGTATCAGCATTCTCTTTCCAGAGCGCAAGTGCAGCAACTTCAGCCGGAATGGATTCCGACCCCGAAGCATCCATCCTTTTGGCAAGCGAGACTGACGACGAAATATCTTTTGCAAACTATATTGGTCCTCAGTGGAGTGGTGTAGACAAGTTGATAGAAAATAATCCAGCGAGAGAAAGTATCGTCCAAATAGGTTACGAAATGTATAAAACAAGGAAAGAGGGTAAACTGACTGAAAATAATAAATCTGTATACCTTTGGATTCTCGAGGCTGTTGATACTCCAGAACTTGTAATATACCTCTTGCTTACAGCATCATAATAATGGAAGAAAACAACGGTAGTTGGCAACGAAAAATGAATTGCTAGATTACCACTTAAATATAAAAAACATTTGGCGGGATATTCGCAACAACGATGATTGTGCGAATATCCCGCTTCTTATTCTGTGGAATGTGGTGTATTATTCACCACGAGTAAATGCTGCACTCACTGTTGCCTCGTCTGCTGTTGTCATATTAACGGTTGTGGTGAGAACGCTATTCTGATAGTCCTTCAAATCTTCGTCTGTGAGCATATCGAAATGGACGCCCTCTTGGAACACACTTCCAAATTTGCCGGTGATGGTTTTCCACTCGCCATCAGCATAGTGGCTAGTGTTGTTGTTGCCAAAACCTACATGAGTATATATCACAAACTGGTCGAGACGACTGATGTTCTTGAGATTGACACCCGACTTTGCCTTGACGTTTTGTACGATAGTAAAGGAAGATGGGAAGGTCTTGAAGGTCTTTGCATCCCAGGTATACTTGCGCAAATTAAAAGTGATACCTTCAACTGTTATCTTATCAGCTACGGTATTATCCTTTGTCAGCGTGACCGTCTTACCGTCGATGGTGCATGTGGCATCGAAATAGTCCATCATTGCTTCAGAAACATAAAAGGTTGGCGTGAGATAAGCCTCGGTTGCTTTGTCGTTAGGCTTTACCGTTTCGTCTTCATCGTCGCCACAAGAAGCAAGCGTCAAGCCTGCTACGATCATAGCCATAGCTATGAGAATGGAAAAAAACTTGTTGTTCATAATTTTGCTTATAAAGTGTAAATGTTAATATCAGTGCAAAGTTACTAAACCTTATTGGAAGAATAGTCAAAATTAGTGCTTTCTTTGTAAAACAACGCCCAATCATTGTCAGTTTGCCCGTGGGGTCTTGTTGACAACGCAGCGGGCGTTTGTTATAATCGCCGCGGGGAAGAATTCTAATCTCAATCATTTTCGTTATTTGTTGATATTCAGTAGCACACAGATGCCCTTCCCGTTAGAGTAATAATGTAGAGAATAATAAAACATATATGCTTTGAAACTTTGTTTAAAAGCAGTGGTTTTGCTTTTAAAATCTGAGGGGAAAAAGTTGTTTTGCTAAGTGCATGTATCAAAAAGAAAAGAAAGACAGGCAAAAAGCCTAAAAGACTATCCGAAAACTCAAATAGATATGAAAAAAAGAGAAAAGGAATATTATCATAATAAAAAAGTTATTACATTTGCAAGCGTAAGAAACAACTAAAAAAGAAGTAATGATAAAAACTTAAGAATTATGGAAAATACAGATACTCCACCAGAAATGGGTTAGCAACATTGCAGGAATAATTCCTCGCATTGCTGAAAAAACATCTGTCGGATATGGCGACAGAAAAAGGACTAGAGCTAAAAATAAAAAAAGTCGCACATTTAATTACATAATCATTATGAAAAATCAGTTATTTACCATATTGTCAGCTACTCTTATAGCTTCGACAACAGCAGCAGCGCAGAACTCCTCAAGGGAAGACGCCGTTAGCGCAAGAGAACAAATGGTGGACAGCATAATGGGCAAGAGCATTGCAAGCGGCGAGGTAATATCTTCTTTACCTATTGAAAACGGTGGCTATATGCAATTAGGCCCTCAATATATAAACAGTATGGTTGGCACTAACTGTGCTAGGCTCGATTTGTTCAAAAACCAAACGACCCCGTCGGAAACTAAATGCACAGGGGCTATAAAGCCAGACATCTCTTACCTGTATGTTGTTAGCAAAGGTATTGAAAACACAGACGAGGTGGGGTCTATATTCTACGTTTATTTCTCGAAGTCGGAATACCAGATTATTAAATACAATCCTGCTACATCTCAGGTTGAGAAATCAGAAATCTTCAAGTATGAAGAGCGTCAGGTTGCAGACTTTACTAGAGGCGATTTTATGACGCAATTGCGTAATATGCCTACGAATAAGGATATCTTCAACCAATGTACAGCCAATGACTGCCGCAGAAACGAGGTCTTTCAGGGGTTTATTGATGTGAATACGCTGGATTACGATGGTGACGGTATGGCAGACTTGATGCTTACTATGGGCAGAGAATTGCGCATCCATAACGGAAAAACCTTCGCAATGCAGGAAAAGATGGACATTACGACAGATTCAAATAGCAGCTCTTCTTCTGTCGTTTACGACTTCAATGGTGATGGTATTGACGACTATCTCTGTCTTGGTATAAACTCTCATAGGTCAGAAAATAAGACATATGCCGACGTAGAGGGCAAGGTTGCGCTTTCGCATTATAAAGACGGAAAGTTGACATACGAGTGGAAGTCGAAAAACATGAAGCGTGAGGATATTGGAACAGGCACGGACGAAGTTCTTCGTTCCACTATGACAATGAAGCTATTCTATCCTGAAGGCAAATACAAGGCTCCAAAACTGGCTATTGCAACATGTGAGGTTAAGCATTTAACAAAGCCTTTGGCAACGGATGAAGATATAATATCAATAATAGTGGATTACGGGAAATTGATGGCTAATCCTACATATATTTTTGCGCAGAAGCTTACTGTTGTTGATTTCTCTTCTACAAAAATGGAAACAGAGGAGCAAGCATGGTACACCGTTGCGGGAAGTGAGACAAGAAACACCATTGCAAACATAAAGAACAATTTCTATACAGCTAGAGCGAGACCTTTCCTCTTTGGTAAGCCCGCCCTTTGTGCTGCATTTATCGATGGTTTTGACAATCCACAGAACATATTTTGGGTAAACAGTGTGTATAGCTACAACAACACAGCCAAGAAATTCACACTGGATTATAAGCTTAAAAATCTGCACGAAGACCAATCAGAAGGAATTGACCGCGTGGTAGGAGGCCAGGTTGAGCCGGTTCGCATAAAGAACGAGTTTAAGGAAGGAAAGGAAATCTTCTCGTGTGTATTGGCGGATTCAAAGTCAATAGCAGAAGAGTACTTCAGTGATTTCGATGACGTTAGATATAAATTGTCAACCGTGTGGAAGGATAGTAATGACTGGACTATTTCAAACCTCGTTGACTACGAGAGAAGCAACGACAAGCTGCTGATGTTCTCTTTGGCAACTACGAATGTAGACCGAGGCGCAAAGCTTGAACTCGTAAAGAAAAGAATAACTTGCAGCAATCCTATTGTTACTCAAGTGCTCTGCGCACCTCCTTATCAGGAAGGCATAACGAAGGATGGCGATTTTGGCTCAATGTCATTTGGCAGTTCTACTTCCCAGACGACAAACAGCACGGTGTCTACCAACGCTTCGTTTTGTGGTTACGTAGAAGAATCAATAGGTTGCAAGTGGTTAAAGTTCGCTTACCAATTTTCTGCTGGCTCTGCTTGGTCGAAGTCCGCTTCCAAAGGAACGACAATAACAAGAGGAACAAACACAGGCTATAGCGAAGGAAAAGATTTCGTGATATTCAATTACATGCCTGCAGACGAGTTTATATACAAAGTAACGGAATGTGCGATAGACCCGAGCATGGTTGGCAAAGAAATAACCTTTGTGAAGGTGCGTGACAACCAAATTTGTGAGACAGGTTTGACGGTAGATAAATTCAACAAGTTCGTATATGGAACATCTTGCCCGCAGATTTCAGAGGATGTACTAAAACATACTGTAGGCGATTTCTATAGTTATCCTTCTCTAACAACCGAAAGCTCGATAAAGAAAGCATTCGATCTGTCTGATGATGACATGTTGATTATTTCTGATTCACACACAACTATGCTTGATGGAACTCAGAGCTTCAGTCTAGGACTAAGCAACAGTACATCAAAGAGTCAAGGGGAATCATCGACTATGTCTGTAACCGTTTCATTCAGTGCTGGCGGTGATCTTCCTATAAACATAGGAGGAGGCATAAAATCGACTGAGGAATATGGCTGGACACACAGCGTGACTTGGAGCGAATCAAATTCTATCACCTGTACTCTTCCCAAAGCTGCATGCAATGATACAAGGTATTCGTGCCAGTTGGTTTGGTATCAGCATAAGGATAAGAACGCTGACGGTACGATATGCCAAAACTATATGGTTGGAAACTGGTATATAACAGGTGGAGTAAAGTCTAACTCTAATGCAAAGTTGAAGGCTATGAACTATGATACTGACGGAATAGACGGTATAGAAAATACGGGCAAGCAGGTTGAAAGCGTGAAATATTTCGATATTAACGGTTGCGAGCATATTGCTCCTACTAGCGGACTCAACATTAAGGTGACAACGTTTACCGATGGAACTAAGAGCAGCGTGAAGATGATGAACAGAATTTAATTAAATAGTGATAGGGGTTAAAAATTAAAACCTCGAAAAAAGCGGAAACGGGCTGTGCTATATTATTGGCGCAGCCCGTTTCTTTGCGTTATTTTTTTGTATAATATTTTTATGCCATTATATTTGAAAGAAGGTTGAAATCTATTATTTCTTGGTCTTTTTGCAGAGGTTGTAAGATTTTGTTATACAGACTTTTATATGTTGTTTCTGTGACTTTAGTGAGCTTCCAGCCAGTTCTTTCCCCATCCGCTGTCGGCAACGAGCGGTACCTGCATGTGGAAAGCATTTTGCATCTCTTCCGTTACGATGCGTTCCACTTTGTCGTGCTCATCGGGAAGCACGCTGAAGTTGAGTTCGTCGTGCACTTGAAGAATCATCTTCGACTTTATTCCTTCCTTGCGGAAGCGGCGGTAAATGTTGATCATTGCTATTTTTATTATGTCTGCTGCGGTGCCTTGAATGGGAGCGTTTATGGCGTTGCGTTCTGCAAAGCCGCGCACTGTTGCGTTGCGGGAGTTTATGTCGGCCAGATAGCGGCGGCGGTGGAAAAGCGTTTCCACATATCCGTTGGTGCGTGCCACTTGCTTGCTCTTTTCCATGTATTCCTTAACCTTGGGGAACGTTTCAAAATATCCCTCAATGAGACTTTTTGCTTCATCGCGGCTGATGTCAAGTCGCTCCGCCAGTCCGAAAACGGTTATGCCATAGATGATTCCGAAGTTGGCGCGTTTGGCTTTTGTCCTTTCGTCGCGAGTCACCTCGTCAATCTCTTTTTTATATATTTTCGCGGCCGTAGCGGAGTGTATGTCATAGCCTTCACGAAAGGCTTCAATCATATTTTCGTCACCGCTAAGGTGCGCCATTACGCGGAGTTCTATCTGGCTATAGTCGGCAGAGAAGAAGTCGCATCCTTGTTCGGGCACGAAGGCTTTGCGTATTTCTTTGCCGTCTTCCCCTCGTACGGGGATGTTTTGCAAGTTGGGGTCGCTCGAAGATAGGCGTCCGGTTGCCGTAATGGTTTGGTTAAACGACGTGTGAATATGTCCTGTTTTGGGGTTTATCAGTTTTGGCAGGGCGTCAACATATGTGCCTAGAAGTTTTTTCAATCCTCTGTGTTCCAGTATGTCTGCTACAATCTCATGCTTTCCCTTTAATTGTTGCAGCACTTCTTCGCTCGTGACGTATTGGCCTGTTTTTGTTTTTTTCGCCTTCTCCACAATGCGCAGCCTGTCAAAGAGAATTTCTCCCACTTGCTTCGGGGAGGCAATGTTGAATTCCGTGCCCGCAAGTTCATAGATTCGCTTTTCAATGTCGTGCATTCTGTTTGTTAGACTTGTTGATGTTTCTTTCAGCGAAGCGGTGTCAAGGCAGACTCCGTTCATTTCCATTTCAGCAAGTACAGGCATTAGCGGCATTTCAATATTGCGGAACAATTCTTCTGCGCCGAATTTCTTGAGTTCCGGCTCAAGCTTGTTTTTCAGCCTAAGCGTGATGTCGGCATCTTCCGCCGCATATTCATATACTTCAGAGGGCAAGAGGTCGCGCATGTTCTTCTGTCCTTTTCCCTTCGGGCCTATGAGTTCATCAATGTGTATTGTTTGGTAGTCAAGATAAATCTCAGCCATATAGTCCATGTTATGTCTGAGTTCAGGTTGAATGAGGTAGTGTGCGATCATAGTGTCAAACATTTCTCCGCACACCTCCACGCCATAGTTGTGCAGAACCTCAATGTCGTATTTCATGTTTTGCCCGATTTTCAAAATATCGGCGTTTTCATACACTGGTTTGAAAATGTCAACAATTTTTTTCGCCGCCTCCCTCTCTTTAGGGACGGGGACATAATAAGCCTCTCCCACTTTGATGCTGAAGCTCAATCCTACCAATTCTGCCTCAATAGCGTTCGTGGACGTTGTTTCAGTGTCAAAACTTATAAAGTTATTTGTAAGGAATAAATCACATAACTTGTGCATATCCTCCACAATGTCAACGAGTTTGTATTCATGAGGCGTTGTTTTTATACTCTGAGAAGGCCCACTTTTTATTGTTTCCTCTCCGTCGGTCGGATTATCGCCAAAGAGATTGAGTCCGTTTGCAACCTTTTTTGCTTGTTTTTTAGGTTTGTTAAGAAATCTATCCGTGAAGGTTTTGAACTCGAGTTCATTGAAAATTTCTATCAAGCTCCGTTCGTCAGGATCGGAAACTTTAAGTTCGTTAAGATTAAGCTCAATGGGAACATCAGTTTTTATTGTTGCAAGAAAACGTGAGAACTTGATTTGCTCTGCGTTCTCCTCAACTTTTTTCTTAAGCGCGCCTTTCAACTCGTCTGTATGGTGGAGTAGGGTATCAATACTTCCGAATTGGTTAATCAGTTTAATAGCTGTCTTCTCTCCAACACCAGGGCATCCAGGAATATTGTCGGCAGCGTCGCCCATCAGTCCCAGCAGGTCTATAACTTGGTCGGGAGAGCTAATACCATATTTTTCTTTAATTCCTTCAGCGTCCAGCGTTTCGTACCCCCCGCCATGACGTGGGCGGAACATCTTTATGTTGCCCCCAACAAGTTGCCCGTAGTCCTTGTCCGGTGTAAGCATGAACGTTTCAACTCCTTCATTGTCTGCCTTTTTGGCAAGAGTGCCCACAACGTCGTCTGCTTCATATCCCTCAACCTCAAGTACAGGTATGTGCATTGCAGCCAATATTTCTTTTATTATAGGCACCGCTTTGCGTATGTCCTCGGGTGTTTCTTCGCGTTGTGCTTTGTATTGTTCGAAGGCTTTGTTGCGGAACGTAGGGCCATGAGGGTCAAAGGCAACGCCGATGTATGCAGGATGCTCTTTTTGCAAAACCTCGTGAAGCGTGTTGCAGAAGCCCATTATGGCACTTGTGTTCAAGCCTTTCGAGTTTATTCGTGGATTTTTAATGAATGCGTAGTACGAACGATAGATCAACGCATATGCGTCAATGAGGAATAGTTTGTCCATAGCAGAGTATTATAGAATTTTCTTTTGCTTTTAATTATAAACAATTGTATTTTATTCAAGATGAATAACGTGTAAAGTTACTGTTTTTTTTCTGATAAATCGGATAAAAGCACTAATTTTGTAGGAAATTTAAAACTGATGGATTATTTATCACGCATCAAACGCCCTATAGAGACTGAACTTTGTGGTTTCAACTCTTTGTTCAGTGAGTCTCTTTCGCATACCGACGGCTTGCTTTCGCAAGTGCTCGCGTATATACGGCAGCGCACTGGCAAACGCATGCGCCCAATGCTTATTCTGCTTATAGCAAAGAACTTCGGTAATGTGAGCGACGTTACCCAAAATGCTGCAGTGGGATTGGAGTTACTCCATACGGCGAGTCTTGTGCATGATGACGTGGTTGACGAGAGTGATGAACGGCGTGGCCAGGCTTCGGTCAATGCAGAATATGACAATAAGGTAGCGGTTCTTGTTGGTGACTATTTGCTTTCTACTGCTCTTCTGCGAGTAGCTCTTACAAACAACACGGATATTGTGAAATACCTTGCCGAATTAGGTCGCACACTTGCCTCCGGCGAGATACTTCAGCTCTCGAATATAGCCAACCAGAACATATCTGAAGATGTTTATTATCAGGTAATTAAACAAAAGACGGCGGCTTTGTTTGAAGCTTGTTGCGCTATTGGAGCTTTGTCTGCAGGAGTATCTGACGAAGTGATAGAGAAGGCAAAGAAATTCGGTCAGAATCTAGGTATTATATTTCAGATTCGCGATGATATTTTCGACTATTATGACTCTTCGGAGATAGGGAAACCGACGGGCAATGACATGGCCGAAGGCAAGCTTACCTTGCCCGTTATATATGCTTTAAACAGTGTTGCAGATGATGACATGATGCGTCTTGCTTATAAGGTAAAGGAGCGTACTGCTACTTCCGAAGAGATATCCCGTCTTGTTGCCTTCGCAAAAGAAAACGGAGGTATAGAATACGCACATAAACGGATGGAAGATTTTCGTCTTGAAGCGGCAGCATTCATTGAAGAATATGCTTCCGATAATGAGATACGCAATAGTTTGAGTGCATATCTTGAATTTGTTGCGAGGCGTGACATTTAGTTTTATTGGTAAGCAAATATCCTATTAAACAATATGCATACATCCTATTAAGCAAAAAGCAAACATCCTATAAAACAAAAAGATGCGCAACCGTTTTATATCTCGGCTGCGCATCTTTTGCTATAAGCGAGTAAGTGTTTTATTTGTTCTTTGCAAACTTTATCGTTTTTCCTGCTTTATTTGCGATATAGAAGCCTGCAGGCAAATTAGCGTGTGTTTGTCCCACCTTCGTTCCGTCAAGAGTGTAGACGCTATCAAATGCGCTTCTGTTGTTGTCGAAAGGTACATAGCTTATATTTGTAGACTCCTTATTGCAGTCAATATAGTCTTCGTAAACGGTTTTTTCAGACTCTTTCAGAGCTTCTGCAGCGCTATTTGTATAACTCTCGACAACAGATTTTTTCAATGCCGTGCCGTCTTCAAGAATATCGTATTCATATTCGTACTTCTCTGCAGTGTAATCAGATGATTCGCTGGTGTCTTCAGATTCTGTGCTTTCGTAAATGAAGCTCGTCTTGTCGCCGTACTGATTGAAAGTCACGGTGTTAGAGAATGTTTCTGTTTCGCCGTATGATGTAGATGTGCCAGATAGAGTATAGCTGCCGTTGTCGTCTGTCTGAGTCATTTTGAGTGTCGACTTCATTCCTGTTGTGCCCAGATAATTAAGCTGCATTGTCATTTCGCTTTCTGAGCCATTGTATGTGATATTGATGCTTCCAGATATTGTAACATTATACGCAGTCATGCTAATGTTGCAGGATTTAAGTCTGAAATCTTTATTTGTTAGCAGTCCGCCATCGTCATAATCCTGGTCAAAGATGAAGAATTTTGATGTGTCGTATGCGTCCCAAACCATGTTGGAGAGCGTCACAGGAACAAGAAGCTTCTCTCCATCGCTACCCATGTCTACTGTTGCTGTAAGGCTGCTTGCGCGGTCGTCGTCGCCATATACATATACTGTATTTGCATATAGCTCATTTGTTTTCCCGTCTTCGTCAAGAAGGTATAGCTTGTCGTTTGTAACGCGTTTTTTCTCGTCTTTTATAAGATTGCGACTCATAGTGACGAGTGGGGTAGACCATGTCGCTGTAGTCACGCCATAGGTGCTTTGTGACACCTCTGTGGCAATGTTTTTGTATATATCGTCATACTTTGTTTGCGTCATTGTCTTCGTACCTTCAGTGTCTGTGCTTATAGCTTGTGTCTCATAGCCGCTGTTGTTGTAAGTATACTCCACATTTTTGTTGAGCTTCCATTCGCTGGCATTCTTATCATAAAAGCTAGCTTTGGAAGGTCTCATTATTTTTGATGTCTCACTTGCCTTTGTGTTTACTGTATTTTCAGCATTCTTAGGCGTAAACATTTGTTTTACAGCAGCTTCCGCCATTTTAAGTAGAGCCGGTTCTTGCGCTTGTGCGCAAGTATGGCCAAGAGAAATGGCCATAGCTGAGAGAAATAGAATTTTTTTCATTGCTGTACTTTATTTTTATGTAATGATATAAGTTGTATTTTAAAGAAGAATGCGGACGGAAACTGCTGTTCTGTGTTGTCCGTCCGCATTAGTGTTTAGAAGAATTTTATCTCTTGTCCCTCAATTTCGCTTAGAAGCATATTTGCCAGTCGGCTTGTTCCTAATCGGAACCATTTGTTAGTGAGCCATTTTTCGCCCAGAACCTCTTTTACTATCGTGTAGTAGATTAACGCATCCATAACGCTGTTAATGCCTCCAGCGGGCTTAAAACCTATCTGTATGCCCGTTTCGTCATAATATTCCTTTATGGCTTGGCACATCACATAGGCTGCTTCTGGCGTTGCTGCAGGTTCAAGCTTGCCAGTAGATGTCTTTATGTAGTCGGCGCCCGCATACATTGCAATGATAGACGCTTTCTTTATGTTTGATGCCGTCTTCAGACAACCTGTTTCAAGTATCACCTTCATGGCCTTGTTGCCGCAGGTCTGTTTCAGTTCGCTTATGTCGTCGGCTACGCCCTCGTAGTCGCCGCTAAGGAACTTGCCAACGGGCATTACGATGTCTATTTCTGTAGCCCCGTCTTTAATTGCCAAAGCTGTTTCTGCCACCTTTACTTCAATGAGAGCCTGTGATGACGGGAAACTGCCCGATACGCAGGCTATTTCAACACCGTCAATTTCCAACGTTTCACTTACCACCTTAGCATAGCATGGATACACGCATATTGTGGCAACATGTGGCAGGTCGCCGTATGCCTCGTCAAATTGGTTTACTCTTTCTGTGAAAGCCAGCACGCTTTCCTCTGAGTCTGTTGTCTTCAGTGTGGTCAGTTCTATACTTCCCATTAGGAATTTCTTTACCTCAAGAGTGTCGTTCTCATGAACTTTCTCTGCGATTATTTTCTTTACCGCTTCGCGAACCTCTGTATCGTCGATGTTGGTGTTATACTTTGCCAGAGCGGCTTCGTATTTGCTTTGAGGTAGAGGAGTATTCTTGTCCATACCTGTTGTAGATGTCTTTTCTGTTGTCATTTTTCTATTTGTTTATTATGTTTGATGTCTTTCTCTTGGATTGATTATATTAGGGTAGGGGTTTACTTCCTATATATCCGCATATCTTGTACTATATGGAAGTGTATTTATTCTTTCAATTTGCTGTTATTTAGGTGTCTCTCTGCGTCGCGTGAAGTCTTTTTACTGAAGCTCCGTTCAAGTTCCTCCGTGAGGTCTATGCCTGTCTGGTTGGCAAGGCAGATAAGAACCCAAAGTACGTCGGCCATCTCTTCGCCCAAGTTATCTTTTTCGTCCTTCTTGAAACTCTGGTCACCGTAGCGGCGTGCCATCACACGTGCCAGTTCGCCCACCTCTTCCGTGAGACAAGCCATATTGGTAAGCTCCGAGAAATACCTCACTCCGTAGGTTTTTATCCACTTGTCTACGGCTTTCTGTGCTTCGTCTATTGTCATTCTTTTTAAGTGCTTATTCTTTTTTCTTTGTATCCATACAGATCGTCACAGGACCATCGTTGAGAAGTTCTACTTTCATGTCGGCTCCGAACTCTCCGGTTGCTACTTGTTTCCCTAAAGTCTCTGACATTTCCTTGCAGAAAAGCTCGTAAAGCGGTATGGAAATATCATGCGGCGCAGCCTTAATCCACGACGGACGGTTGCCTTTCTTGTAGGATGCCATCAAAGTGAACTGACTTACCACCAGTATATCCCCGCCTTTGTCCACAATAGAGCGGTTCATTACGCCATTCTCGTCGTCAAAAACCCTCAGATTGGCAATCTTCTTAACAAGCCACTCCACGTCTTCTGCCGTGTCCTCAGAGCATACGCCCAGAAGTATCAGAAATCCGCCTCCTATGGCAGACTTCTTGGTGCCGTTAATGGTTACTGATGCCTTTGTTACGCGCTGTATTACCGTTCTCATTTTCTGCTTTTGTTCATGTAAATCTCTACAAAGTTAGTGTTTTTATTTAAGCTGAGTAGTGTTTTTCCGCTTATTTATTCTGAGTTCCTTTGAAGATAGTTTTTGCTGAAATACTCCTTTAATATCGAGGCCTTCTTTTCTCCCACGACATTTGCCAGTTCCTCGTCAGAAGCCTCGCGTATTTTCTTTACGCTTTTGAAGGCTTTCAGAAGCGTTTCCTTAGTCTTAGGCCCGATACCCTTTATCTCATCCAGCTCGGAGTGTAGCGCATGCTTGGAGCGCTTGTCGCGGTGGAATGTTATAGCAAAGCGGTGCACTTCGTCTTGTATGTGTGTTAGAAGATGAAAAAGCTCGCTGTCGGTCTTCATCCCCACCACTACGGGTGGAAAGCCATATAGCAGTTCGTTGGTGCGGTGGCGGTCGTCTTTCGCCAATCCTGCGATAGGAATGTTGAGCTTCAGTTCTCCTTCGACAACATCCCTTACAACCTGCATCTGTCCCTTTCCTCCATCGGTTATTATGAGGTCGGGCAGGGGCTGCTCTTCCTCAATGAGTCTTGAATATCGCCGCCTTACAACCTCTTTCATGGAGGCGTAATCGTCAGGGCCTTCTACAGTCTTTATATTGTATTTCCTGTAGTCTTTTTTGCTAGGTTTCATCTTCTTAAACACAACACAGGCGGCAACGGCGTCAGTACCGCTGATATTTGAATTGTCGAAACACTCAATTTGGTAAGGCATCCTGGGGAGTTTCAACGCTTGCTGTATCTCCTTCATCAGTCTCACCGCCTTTTGTTCGGGATTTAGCTTTTCAGCCTGCTTCATCCTGTCGAAACGGTATTGTTTTCCGTTCATTTCCGACAATTCCAACAGCGTTCTCTTATCGCCCCTTTGCGGAACGGTGAGCGTTATGCCCTCAAGAGGTAGGTCTATCTCGTGGGGAACGACAATTTCCCTTGACGTGCTGCCCAACTTTTCCCTAATCTGCATGATGGCAAGCGTAAGAATCTCGCTCTCGTCTTCGTTTAGTTTCTTCTTGAATTCAAACGTGAAAGCTTGGTTA
The DNA here is from genome assembly GCA_963586715.1 of Barnesiella intestinihominis. GTDB lineage: Bacteria > Bacteroidota > Bacteroidia > Bacteroidales > Bacteroidaceae > Prevotella. Next base: position 8,165 of record CAVAAS010000001.1, on the reverse strand, counting down.
ATATTGCCGTTAGTAACGTGGATGTAGTTGACAAAGGCAATGTTTTCGCTGTCTGTAACCGAGAAAACGTCCACGTTATTGATGGTATGGCTGACAACTTCGCTCTTGGAGCGGAAAGAATCCAGCAGGATATATCTCTTTTTAACCTCTTCAGCCTCTTCAAAGCGCAATTCTTCCGCCAGCCTTTGCATCTCGTCGAATAGAGATTTTTGCACATCTCTTGTGTTCCCCTTGAGAATCTCTCGAGCTTGGTTTATTGCCGCCATGTATTCTTCGTGCGTTTGCTTGCCTATACATGGTCCGTTGCAGTTCTTTATATGGTAATCCAGGCAGGGCTGGAATTTTCCAGTCCTCACACTTTCTTCTGTGAGCGCAAGGCGGCATGTGCGGGGCTTGCATAGCTTCTTTATAATGTCTAGAAGAGCGTACATAGTCCCGATGTGGCTGAACGGACCGTAAAAGGTTCCGAATTTTTTGTTAACGACTCTTGTCTTGAAAATGCGTGGATAATATTCTTTTGTAATGCAGATAGAAGGGTAGGTCTTGCCGTCTTTAAGAAGAATGTTATATTTCGGTTGGTACTTCTTTATCAGATTGTTTTCAAGAAGCAATGCGTCTTCTTCAGAGTTCACAACAGTATATGTTATATCCCATATCTTGCTGACAAGAACCTTTGTCTTGTATCTGTCGACCTCCTTGTGGAAATATGAAGACACGCGGCTCTTAAGATTTTTTGCTTTGCCTACGTAGATAATCGTGCCTTCCTTGTCGTAGTATTGATAGCTTCCAGGCTTGCTTGGAAGGTTGTTTACAATGCCACGGAGGTGCTCCAGGCGCTTTTCGTTTTCTTCTTTTGTCATTTTCTCTAAGTACTTGTTATTCTGACAATTTGTTTTAATTTGTTTCACGTGAAACTTTAAATGCTTATTCCTCTGAGCTGCGTTTGTGATGCCGTTTGCAGATTAAGCAGTCGCAATGGCAAAGATAATAAACAGAAGCCGTATTCGCAAGTCATTTCCTTTCTTTGTTGCCTATGGGCGAGGCGTGCTGTGGGGGAGAAGGCGTGTCTTTAATTTTGAATTGTATGCAGATATGTGCATGAGGTTGCGAGGCTATTCTTGTGTCGCTTTCAGGCTATTCTTTTTGGCAATGTCGTGAGTTTTTTTCTTTTCTCTAATTTTTAATAAAAAGACATAGGTCTAATATAAATGTTGGAATGGCTTCGTATAGAAGAACTATATTTTCGTTAAAAGAATGATCCGTTGTCGAATGTAGTGTTTTCTTGCTTTTTAATTACGTCCTTCCTGTTTTATTTGAAATCCTTGCAAAGATATATTCTTTTGCTGCTTGCCGGTGGCGTTTCTTTTTGCTTGTTTTTGGGATTTTGCGTGTGGGGTTGAATTGACAAAGAAAAAGGCGCAACGAAAAGTTGCGCCTTTAAAGAATTCTTATTTGTTGCCTTTGTTGTCGTTATACTTTGAGAAGTGATGTTATTTCTGTTCCTTTTTCAAAGCAATCACGCCCGTTGAGACTTTCGTTTACTAGTTCTATTATGAAATTCATGTAGATTCCTTTCGGATTGAACTTCTTTACGAGGTTGTATGCTGCGCGCATAGTTCCGCCAGTTGCGAGCAAATCATCGTGAAGCAGCACTACATCGTCTTCGTTTATGGCGTCTTGATGAATTTCTATCGTGTCTTTACCGTATTCTTTCGTGTAGCTTTCCTGAACGGTGGCTGCGGGCAACTTACCGGGTTTTCTGCACAGTACTACGCCAGCGCCTAGCCTTACTGCTAGTGCAGACGACAGGACAAATCCTCGGCTTTCTATGCCAACGATTTTTGTTATGCCTTTGTCTTTGTAGATTTCGTAAAGTTCGTCGACCATAATCTTCAGACATTCGGCATTTTTGAATAGGGTAGTGACATCTCTGAAGTTGATTCCTTTCTGTGGAAAGTCAGGAATGCATCTCAGATTCTCTAAGAGTTTTTCGTTGTTCATTGTTTTATTGTTTTTTTTCTTCTTTTTTATTTCAATTATATGTGGCTCTTCTTTTTCGTTTGTGCGGCACCCTTTTTCGTAGGCTTTGCCGCTTTTTCTAAACGCCGCGGCATAACGATATAAACCCTGTTTGCTTTTGATCTTATCCCCGCGGGGTTTTGCTTGAAAGCCCGCGGCCAAAGCTATGAAAATTGTTTCACTATTTTCCGTAACTTGTTAAGTTATAAAAGCTTTTGTTTGTTTTGTTTCACGTGAAACATTAAGTCTTATCTTCCCAACAGAACTAGCATGACATTGATGTCGCTTGGCGAAACGCCCGGTATGCGGCTTGCTTGCGCGAGTGTTTCTGGATTTATTTTTTCGAGCTTTTGGCGCGCTTCTGTAGATAGCTGTTTCAGTTCGCTATAATTGAAGCGGTTCTTTATTTTTATGTCCTCCAAACGGTGCATCTTGTTGGCGATGATTCTTTCGCGTTCAATGTAGCCTTTGTATTTCATCTTTATTTCCGCAGCCTCATTTATCTCTTCCTTTCGGTTAATCGGTGCGTTGAGAATATCTTTCAATGCTGGAACTATTTCTGAAAGGTTCTTGAGGTTTATTTGTGGGCGTGCGATGAGGTCTAATAATTTGCTGCCTTCGCGTAGGGGAGTTGTGCCCAATGCCTCAAGACTGCCGTTTACTTCTTTTGGTTTTACCGATGTTTTGCTGCAGAAATCAATGATTCTTTCGATAGCACATTCTTTCTCTTTCCACCAGTCGTATCTCTCTCTCGTTGCCAAGCCTATGGCGTAGGCCTTCTCTGTAAGCCTTGCGTCGGCATCGTCTTGGCGGAGAAGTATTCTGTATTCGGCACGGCTTGTAAACATGCGGTAGGGTTCGTCAACACCTTTTGTTACGAGATCATCGATAAGTACGCCAATATAAGCCTCGTCGCGGTGAAGAACGAACGGGTTGCCGCCGGCGCATTTTATGGCAGCGTTGATTCCCGCCATCGTTCCCTGTCCGCCTGCCTCTTCATATCCTGTAGTTCCGTTTACCTGTCCGGCAAAGAAAAGCCCGCTTATAACCTTCGACTCTAATGAATGGTAGAGCTGTGTAGGATCAAAGAAGTCATATTCGATTGCGTATCCGGGGCGATATACTTTTACGTCGCGCAGAGCGGGTATCTTTCTCAGAGCTTCCAACTGTACGTCCATTGGCATGCTTGAAGAGAAGCCGTTCAGATACATCTCGTTGGTCGTTTCGCCTTCCGGCTCAAGGAATAGCGGATGCTGCTCCTTGTCGGGGAAAGTTACCAGCTTTGTTTCTATCGACGGACAGTAGCGCGGTCCGATGCTCTGTATCTGTCCGTTGTAGAGAGGAGAGTCGGGCAGGCCTTTCATAAGCGTAGCGTGGACTTCTTTGTTAGTGTAGCAAGTCCAGCAAGGCAGTTGCTTCAGAATTCTATGCTCCCCCATGAAGCTAAACTGGTGGAAGTCGCTCTCACCCTGTTGGGTCTCCATGTCCTCAAAATGCACCGAGCGCATGTCTATGCGCACGGGTGTGCCAGTCTTCATCCTCGCCGAGCGTATACCGTGGCGTGTAATGCTTTCGGTAAATCCTTCCACTGCGGGCTCCGCAATGCGTCCGCCAGCCAATTTGCTGCGCCCTATGTGCATCAAACCGTTTAGGAACGTGCCTGCCGTAACAACCACACACTTTGCACGCAGCTCAACGCCCCATACCGTTTTTACTCCCGTAGCCTCACCATTCTCAACGAGAATTTCAGAAGTTTGGTCTTGCCAGATGTCAAGGTTAGGTGTGTTGTCTAAAACCGTGCGCCACTGCCAAATGAATTTTCCACGGTCGCATTGAGCGCGCGGACTCCATACTGCAGGTCCCTTTGAGCGGTTCAGCATACGGAACTGTATGGCCGTAGCATCGGTTATGTGTGCCATCTCTCCACCCATAGCGTCGATTTCGCGCACAATCTGCCCTTTTGCAATTCCGCCCACGGCAGGATTGCAGCTCATCTGACCTATTTTGTTCATGTCCATCGTGACAAGGCAAGTGTGTGCCCCCATCCGTGCTGCTGCAACAGAAGCTTCGCATCCGGCATGCCCGCCACCGATGACCAAAACGTCGTAGTGTAATATCATTGAAATCTAAAATAATCTGTTTTGTTACCTCTGTTTGGCAACGATAATCAAACGAGCGCAAAATTAAGAATTAAAAATGAAAATTTATATAGAATTTTTGATTTATCGCTAATTTGGAGTATATTTGCAAGCAACTTACTTGCCTGACATACCTATTATAAAGTATAGCAGGCACGTTTTGCCTTTTAACGCCATGGTGTTGGCGTGAAAGACTATGGATAGCATTACCAATGAATATCAATTAATTAAAACTTTAATATTTAAATTTCATTCAATTTATGTGGTTATGTAATTCATCTATTGGAAGGAAAGTCGTGATGTCAGTAACAGGCGTTGCGCTTATCCTGTTCTTGACGTTCCACATGTCAATGAACATTGCAGCCCTCTTCTCCGGAGAGGCCTACAACATGATTTGCGAGTTCCTTGGCGCAAACTGGTATGCACTGGTGGCAACTTGCGGTCTGGCAGCATTGGCTGTGATTCACATCCTGTATGCTTTCTGGCTCACGATGCAGAACAGAAGAGCGCGCGGCGGCGAACGCTACGAGGTTACAACACGCCCTGCCGGCGTAGAGTGGGCTTCGCAGAACATGCTTGTATTGGGTATCGTAATAGTACTCGGACTGCTGCTCCACCTTTTCAACTTCTGGTACAACATGATGTTCGCAGAACTTACCGGCATCGCCGTAGCTCATGATCCAGCAGACGGTTTCGCATACATTCAGGACACGTTCGCTTGCCCTGTTTACGTAGTGCTTTACATCGTATGGCTCGTGGCTCTATGGTTCCATCTTTCTCATGGTTTCTGGAGTGCAATGCACACTCTAGGATGGAACGGAAAGACATGGTACTGCCGTTGGAAGGTGATAGGAATAGTTTATTCCACACTTCTATGCCTCGGTTTCCTCGTTGTAGTATTGGCATTTGCGTTCGGTTGCGCACCAAGCGTATGCTGCTAAAACATCATTATATATAATACATAAAACATAATTCAAAGACGATTATGGCTAAAACTATAGATTCAAGAATTCCAGAAGGCCCAGTGGCCGAGAAATGGACCAACTATAAAGCTCACCAGCGCTTGGTGAACCCGAAGAACAAACTGAAGCTCGATGTCATCGTTGTGGGTACGGGTCTTGCTGGAGCTAGTGCCGCAGCAAGTCTCGGAGAAATGGGATTCAACGTCCTCAACTTCTGTATACAAGACTCCCCACGTCGTGCTCACTCCATCGCAGCGCAAGGCGGTATCAATGCTGCGAAAAACTATCAGAATGACGGTGACTCCATTTACCGCCTGTTCTATGATACCGTTAAGGGTGGCGACTATCGTGCACGCGAGGCTAATGTATATCGACTTGCAGAGGTTTCCAACAATATCATTGACCAATGTGTGGCACAAGGTGTGCCGTTCGCACGTGAATACGGCGGCATGCTTGCCAACCGCTCATTCGGTGGAGCGCAGGTTTCACGTACGTTCTATGCAAAAGGACAAACCGGACAGCAGCTTCTGCTCGGGGCATACTCTTCACTAAGCGCACAGGTTCATGCAGGAAGCGTGAAACTGTTTACACGTTACGAAATGGAAGATGTTGTGCTTGTTGACGGACGCGCACGCGGTATCATAGCAAAGAACCTCGTAACCGGCAAGTTGGAGCGCTTCTCTGCCAATGCTGTGGTAATAGCAACTGGTGGATACGGAAACACATACTTCCTTTCCACAAATGCAATGGGATGCAACTGTACGGCTGCTATGCAGTGTTATCGCAAGGGGGCATACTTCGCTAACCCGTCATACGTGCAGATCCACCCCACATGTATTCCAGTTCATGGCGACAAGCAGTCAAAACTCACACTTATGTCTGAGTCTCTGCGTAACGATGGCCGTATCTGGGTACCAAAGAAGCTAGAGGATGCTAAGGCTCTTCAGGCAGGAACAAAGAAAGGTTCAGATATTCCAGAGGAAGACCGCGACTACTATTTGGAACGTCGCTACCCGGCTTTCGGAAACCTCGTTCCGCGTGACGTCGCTTCGCGTGCAGCAAAAGAGCGTTGCGACAAGGGCTATGGTGTAAACAACACTGGTCTTGCCGTATTCCTTGACTTCTCTGAGAGCATTGAGCGCCTCGGACTTGATGTTGTTCGCCAGCGCTATGGCAACCTCTTTGACATGTATGAGGAAATAACTGACGTTAACCCAGGAGAACTTGCCAACGAGATTAACGGTGTGAAATACTACAACCCGATGATGATCTATCCTGCCATTCACTATACTATGGGTGGTATTTGGGTTGACTACGAGCTTATGACTTCCGTAACAGGTCTCTTTGCTATCGGAGAGTGCAACTTCTCTGACCACGGAGCAAACCGCTTGGGTGCTTCTGCTCTTATGCAAGGTTTGGCTGACGGCTACTTCGTTCTTCCTTATACCATACAGAACTATCTTGCTGATCAGGCAATTTGGCCACGTCTTTCTGTCGATTTGCCAGAGTTTGAAGAGGCAGAGAAGGGTGTTCAGGCGGAAATCGACCGACTCATGGGCATTCATGGCAAACGTTCCGTAGACTCTATACATAAGGAACTCGGCCACATAATGTGGGAACACGTAGGTATGGGCCGTACGGCAGAAGGTCTTAAGGAAGGTCTTGAACAGATAAAGAAGATTCGTAAGGAATTCAATACAAACCTCTTTATTCCTGGAACAAAGGAAGGCTTGAACGTAGAGCTTGACAAGGCTATCCATTTGCGTGACTTTATCATAATGGGTGAGCTTATCGCTTATGATGCACTTTCCCGCAACGAGTCCTGCGGTGGACACTTCCGTGAGGAGTATCAGACCGAGGAAGGTGAAGCAAAGCGCGATGACGAAAACTTCTTCTATGTTGGCTGTTGGGAATACCAAGGCAACGACGAAGCTGCTCCCGAGCTCATAAAAGAACCGCTCAACTACGAGATTATCAAGGTACAGACACGTAACTACAAGAACTAAAATCGTAGGCGGATTTTATCAAACCAATATTTTAAAAGGAAAAAACAATGGACAACAATATTAGTTTCACACTGAAATTCTGGCGTCAAAACGGTCCTCAGGCTGAGGGACACTTTGACACACGTGAGATGAAAGACATCCCAACCGACACTTCGTTCCTTGAAATGCTCGATATCCTTAACGAACAGCTCATCGAAGAAGGACAGGAGCCTTTCGTTTTCGACCACGACTGCCGTGAGGGCATCTGCGGAATGTGTTCGCTCTATGTAAACGGACATCCACATGGCCCTAACACTGGTGCTACTACATGCCAGCTCTATATGCGTAAGTTTAAGGATGGCGATGTTATTACCGTTGAGCCTTGGCGCTCTGCCGCTTTCCCAATCATCAAGGACTGTATGGTTGACCGCGGTGCTTTCGACAAGATTATGCAGGCTGGAGGTTATGTGAGCGTTCGCACAGGACAGGCTCAAGATGCTAATGCAATCCTTATTCCAAAGGAAGCTGCCGATGAAGCAATGGACTGCGCAACATGCATTGGATGCGGCGCATGTGTTGCAGCTTGTAAAAACGGCTCTGCAATGCTTTTCGTAAGTTCTAAGGTAAGTCAGTTCGCCTTGTTGCCACAAGGCCGTCCTGAGGCTGCAAAACGCGCAAAAGCTATGATTATGAAAATGGAAGAGCTTGGTTTCGGAAACTGTACTAATACTCGTGCTTGTGAGGCAGAGTGTCCGAAGCATGAGTCCATTGCCAATATTGCACGTCTGAACCGCGAGTTCATAAAGGCAAAATTGGCAGACTAAAAATATCCCGTAAGGCAAAACTTTTAATATCGGAATCATTGCGATCTTATTTCCGCAATGGTTCCGATTTTGTTTTTATAACATATTGTGTAATAACGTATTATAAAAATTCAACAATTATTCAACAACAAAAATATTGCTTTTGTTTCTTCTGTAATTACCTTTGCCTCAAAAGATAAAAATGACTTGAACTGGAAAAACTTGACACATTTTGAGGTGTAAAAATGAAGTCAATGA